>PLTX01000026.1 GCA_003164675.1 Verrucomicrobiota bacterium
AGGTGATGCGCGACCTGCGCGCCCACAACGTCGGGATTCTGACCATCGGCCAGTACTTGCGGCCCTCGCCCAAGCACTTGCCCATCGTGCGCTACGTACCGCCCGGCGAGTTCGAGGAGTTTCGCCGCGCCGGTTATGAGATGGGCTTCGCTCACGTGGAATCCGGCCCCCTGGTCCGCAGTTCCTACCACGCCTGGGAACACGTCGAATAGCGGTGCGGCCAGAAACAATGGGAAATGAATGATGGGTGACGAGCGAGCCACCCTTCGACTTCACTCAGGGCAAGAGGCAGATTCACATGGATGGCACGGATGAGGCGGATACGTGTCGGCGTTCGACGGCGGGTCGCGAATGCGCATTCGGTGGCCGGGACGTTGCGAGTGACGCGTTGACCGCGACGACAGGGCGGAAGGCCTCCTGCCCTGTCGAGGACAGAAGTCAGGAGACAGCCGTGCACTTTTCGACCGCCCTACACACATGACCGAATCCATGAGGCCTCACCCCAAACTCATCCGTGGCTTGAATTATTCTCCGTTGGGAGTAGTCTAAATATGTTGGCAGAAGGGAGTGTGCCATGAAACAAGCAGTCAAATTTATCCTTGTGGCAGCGGTAGCCGTCAGCCTCAGCGTTTTGGTTTCAACAACGTCGTCGGCCTACAGCCACCGCGGACCCGGTGGGGGTGGCCACGGTGGACCCGGCGGGGGTGGCCACGGCGGACCCGGCGGGGGTGGACCCGGTGGGGATGGCCATGGCGGACCCGGTGGAGGTGGACCCGGTGGATACCACGAAGGTGGACATTACGGGGGCGGCTGGGGCTGGGGCTGGGGTGGTTGGAATCCTTGGGGTTTCTCGTATGTCTACGCGCCTTCGCCATACTACGACAACGGCTACTATTACAATGGGTACGACTACTATTACCCGCCGACCGCGTACTACCCACCCCCTGTGGTCTACAGTTCGCAGCCGGCGGAAGCCTACGATTCACCACCGCCTGCGCCAGTGACTGAGAGCCCACAGCAACCGGTTGTTGACCGTCCGCTTTCACCGACAGCGGTGGACCGAGATTCGCCTCCACAGCCATCAAAGGCTCAAAGGCTGCCACAAACCCAGCGCACCGACCAGGGTCAATCGGTAGGCGTGGCTGATGTAAAGGCGCTGGCAAAAGCGGGTCTCAGTGACGAAGTCATTCTCAGCCACATCCGCAATTCCCAAGCGGTGTATCACTTGACGACCGCCGAGATCATCGATCTGAAGAACAGTGGCGTCAGCGAGAAGGTAATCGACTTCATGATCAACACGGCGAGCGCGCATCGCTGAACACAAACTTCGGTCGGTCGGAGAGTCCGACGGGAAATACTGAGCCGACCTCGGACGAGAATCGTTCGTCGCCCACGGAATCATGCTTTCGCGCATGCGTCGGGGCGATGCGAGCTGAATGATGTGTGGCGAGTGGATGGTGTCGATGGATAATGCAGCACGCCATCGACCGCGAATCGCGTGATGCGATGTGTTTGTGCTTCTTTGGTTAGCGCCACCCCCGCGCTTCGGCTACGAAGGCTGGCCGGTCGCGTCTTACCACTCACTCCTGTTGCGTGACGTGCAATCGGTTATCGATTTTGTAGTTGACTTTTGCATCGGCCTTACGATAGGCTTATCGCGTGATGAAAGGATGGTTATTTGGCGTTGGATCGACCGGGGTGCGGCTGCTACAGGGACGCCAGAGCACGGCGACAGAGCGCCGTCGCTACAATGGCAGGGCGGGCATGGGAGCCCAACCCTGCGGAGGAGAGGCCGTGCGCGGACCCAAGGGGACAGCGCCGCGCAAAATAGTGAAAACAGTAAAACAAAGCCAATTTGGAGCGCAAACGAACCCAAATTGACGCGTCCGGGGTACGTGAAATGGGTGGGTTAGAAAGGGCTTGCCAATTCCCTCTTGGAAGACCTACTATGCTACGCCTTTTCAGCATACCGCACCATCGTCGTGCCTTGCCAAGGGCAGGAGAAAAATCACTGTAATGCAGAACGCCATGGAGAAACTCTTTTCCGAGGTGAAGGAATTCACCGAGGGAATGTTGGTTAAAGGCCGCATCATCGAGGTGCGGACGAATGAAGTATTGGTGGATATTGGTTATAAATCGGAGGGGGCGATTTCGCTCTCGGAGTTCGAGGAGCCCGATACCGTGAAGGTGGGCGACGAGATCGAGGTGCTGTTGGAGCAGATCGAGGACGACGACGGGATGGTCGTGCTGTCCTATGCCCGCGCCGAGCAGAAGAAGAACTGGGACCGGATCGTGAGCATCTGTACCGAGGGCGGGACCATCGATGGCAAGGTCCGCGGCAAAGTGAAGGGCGGATTGATGGTGAACATCGGCGTCGACGCTTTCCTCCCCGCCTCGCAGATTGATGTCATTCCTCCCCGCAACCTCGACGATTTTCTCGGCAAGACTTTCAAGTTCAAGGTGGTCAAGATCAACCAGGAACGCCACAACATTGTGCTGTCGCGGCGCGAATTGATCGAGCAGGAACGCGAAGACAAGCGCCGGACGCTGTTGACCGGCATGCAGGTCGGGCAGATTCGCAGCGGCCTGGTCAAGAACCTCACGGACTTCGGCGCATTCATCGACCTCGACGGCATGGACGGCCTCCTGCACATCACGGACATGAGCTGGGGACGGATCAATCATCCGTCCGAATTGCTCAAGGTGGGCGACACGATCGAAGTGATGATTTTGGAAGTGGACCGCGAAAAGGAGCGCGTATCGCTCGGGCTCAAGCAACGCAACCGCAACCCGTGGGACAACGTCGAGGTGAAATACCCCGTCGGCAGCAAGGTCCACGGCAAGGTGGTGAGCGTGGTTCCTTACGGCGCGTTCGTGCAGCTCGAGGACGGCGTCGAGGGCATGGTGCACGTATCCGAGTTGTCCTGGACGAAGCGGGTGGCGCGCGCGTCGGATGTTTTGAAAGTGGGCGATGAGATTGACACGGTGGTGCTCGAGATCAAGCGCGAGGAGCAGAAGATATCCCTCGGCATTCGCCAGCTCGAGTCCAACCCGTGGTCGCAGGTGCCGAAGAAGTATCCGCCGGGCACGAGGATCAGCGGCAAGGTGCGGAACCTGACGAATTTTGGCGCGTTTGTGGAGATCGAGGAAGGCATCGATGGGATGGTGCACGTGTCCGACATGTCGTGGTCGCGCAAGGTGACCAATCCCGCGGAGCTGTTGAAGAAGGGCCAGACGGTGGACGCGGTGGTGCTGGAAGTGGACAGCGCCAACCAGCGGATTTCGCTCGGCATGAAGCAGATCGAGGACGACCCGTGGAAGACCATCGAGGAGCGGTACAAGATGGGCGATCTCGTGAAGGGCAAGGTCGTGAAGCTCGCGTCGTTTGGCGCGTTCATCGAGTTGCCCGACAAGCTCGAGGGTCTCGTGCACATCTCGCAGATCAGCGAGGATCACATTGACAAGATCAAGAACGTGCTCAAGGTGGGCGATGAAGTCACCGCGCGCGTCATCAAAGTGGACGCGGCCGAGCGTCGCATCGGATTGAGCATCAAGGCCGCGAATTACAGCAGCGAGCAGCTCGAAGCGGAGAAAGAGCAATACGAAGCCGCGCTCAAGCCGGGCGAAGCCATCGTGGACCTCGAACACGCGTTCGAGCAGGCCGAGGAAGAGAAAAACCAGTAGCCGTTTCCTTCTGAATCTAGTACAAGAAGCCCGGCTCCGAAAGTTTTCGGGACCGGGCTTCTGTTTGCGTGCGCCATGAAAAATGCCGACGAACAATTGAATCTGCTCGCGCAAGGGTGTGAGACGGTCGTCACCCGCGAGGAACTGAAGAAGAAACTGGAGCAGAAGCGTCCGCTCCGCGTGAAACTCGGTCTTGATCCGACCGCACCGGATCTGCACCTCGGCCACAGCGTCGTGTTGCGCAAGCTGCGGCAGTTTCAAGACCTCGGCCACAAAGCCATGCTAATCATTGGCGATTACACGGCGCTCATCGGCGACCCGACGGGACAAAACAAGACGCGTCCCATGCTCAGCGAAGGCGATATCGAGCGCAACGCGAAGACGTACTTCGAACAAGCGGGGAAGATTCTCGACGCCGCGCCAGACAAGCTTGAGATACGGCGGAATGGCGAATGGTTTGCGAAAATGAGTTTTGCGGACGTGTTACGTCTCGCAAGCCAGATGAGTGTGGCACGCATGTTGGAACGTGACACGTTCGAGAAACGTTTCGAAGCGGACATCACCATCGGCATCCACGAGTTCCTTTACCCGCTGATGCAGGGCCATGACTCGGTAATGATCAGATCGGATGTTGAACTCGGCGCTGACCAACTCTTCAACAATCTCGTCGGTCGCGACCTCCAACGCGATGCGGGTCAGGAACCGCAGATTGTGATGATCTTACCCATCCTCGAAGGCCTGGATGGCGTCGAGAAGATGTCCAAGAGCAAGGGTAATTACATTGGCATTACTGAATCACCCAAGGATATGTTCGGCAAAACCATGAGCATCGGGGATGACCTGATGTGGAAGTGGTATACCCTGCTCTTCTTCAAGACTCCCGCTGAAATCGCCGAGTTGAAGAAGGGGCACCCGATGGAGGCGAAGAAGGCCCTCGCCCACGCCATCGTCACGCAATACCACGGCGCGGCGGCCGCCGACCATGCGCGCGAGGATTTTGAAAAGCAGTTTTCGAAGAAAGAATTGAGGGAGATCGCCCGCCTTTTGCCGGTCGCGCCAGGCGAAATCTGGATAGTCGAGTTGATTGAAAAGGCGCACAAGTTTGGCAGTCGAAGCGAAATTCGGCGGCTGATTCAAGGCGGCGGCGTTTCCATTGATGGAGAGAAGATCTCAGACGAAAAGGCCCGCGTAGCAGTTCGTGACGGCATGATCCTGAAAGTCGGGAAGCTGATTGTTGTGAAGCTGACCGTTGCCTAATTGAACCGTCGTGCAAACGGAAAAGGAGAATCTTTATGCCCTATGTGACCGTCGGTAAGGAAAACTCTGGGAACATCGATCTCTACTACGAAGACCACGGAACGGGCCAGCCGGTCATACTCATCCACGGTTGGCCGTTGAGCGGCCGTTCCTGGGAAAAGCAAACGGACGCCCTGCTCGGGGCGGGTTATCGGGTCATCACGTACGACCGCCGGGGATTCGGCGAATCGAGCAAGCCGACGTTTGGGTACGATTACGACACCATGGCCGACGACCTGCACAAGCTGGTGACAAAGCTCGACCTTCACGATTTTGCGTTGGTGGGTTTCTCGATGGGCGGCGGCGAGGTGGCGCGGTATCTGGGCAAGTACGGAACCAAAGGTGTGAGCAAGGCGGTCTTCATCTCTTCAATCCCACCGTTCCTGCTGAAGACGGCTGACAACCCCGTCGGCGTGGACGCCAGTATCTTTGACGGAATCAAGAAGGCGATCGTCGCCGATCGTCCGGCGTTCCTCATGGCGTTTCTCTCAAATTTCTACAACGTCGACGTCCTGAAGGGCACACGCATCAGCGACGAAGTTGTCCGGCTCAGTTGGAACATCGCCTCCGGCGCTTCCCCAAAGGGCACTCTGGATTGCGTCTCGGCATGGCTGATCGACTTCCGGAAGGATCTTGCACGGATTACCGTACCCACGCTGGTTATTCATGGGGATGCCGACCGAATTCTCCCCATCGACGCCACCGGAAAGCGGACACAAGAGCTCGTGAAGGGAAGCAAACTGGTGGTACTGAAGGACGGACCGCACGGCGTTCTCTGGACACACGCGGATCAAGTCAGCCGCGAGCTGATCGGTTTTCTCAAACGGAAGAACTAATCGGACGCAACCGGAGCAGGAGCGTGAGGATTCTGAAAAGCAGTTCTCGAAACAAGACCTCGCGGAAGTTGCGGAGAGCCTGAGTGAAGCCAGAGGCAGCGGACGGCTTGACCACAAGGGCTACGTATCGCTCTTGTTGTTGATATCCTGACTGCCTTCACGTAGATTGCGTGTCGCGCGGGACGTAGCTCAGCTTGGATTAGNNACGTAGCTCAGCTTGGATTAGAGCGTCCCGACGCCGCCAGCGCGTCGGGAAGGCCGCTGGCTTGTTGTTGATACCATAGCGGACATCACGTAAATTATACGCCACGCCGGGACGTAGCTCAGCTTGGATTAGAGCGCCTGCCTTGGGCGCAGGAGGTCGCTGGTTCAAATCCAGTCGTCCCGACCATTTTCTCACATGTACTTCGTCTACATCCTCCAGAGCATTAGCACCGGCCGCTTTTACGTGGGCCAATGCGATCACCTTATCGAACGGTTCCGCGAACACCAGCGCGGGGCCAACCTGGCTACGCGCAACCGTGGCCCGTGGTGGATGCCGTATTACGAAATTCATGTGACACGTTCCGAAGCTCTCCGACGTGAATATGACATCAAGTCAAAGAAGAGCGCTGCGAGCATACGCCGAATCATCGCCCGTTCTTTTCCAGATCTCGATGTCCCGTGAGGCCAAACCGAATTAGAGCGTCCCGAGCGCGAGCGCCTCGGGAAGGTCGCTGGTTCAAATCCAGTCGTCCCGACCATTTTCTCAGGAGATTGGCTAGTATCAATTTCTCCATCCTTCCACTTGCCCTACCCCGCGCATCGCGAGTAGACTGAATCCCAGACGGAGAACGGAGGTCATTCTTATGCATACGGTCAAGGAACTGTTGCGGGAAAAAGGCCATCAGGTCTGGACCATCGCGCCGCAGGCCACCGTGTACGAGGCGCTGGAGTTGATGGCCGCGAAAAACAGCGGCTCCCTCGTGGTCGTCGAGCACGGCGATGTGGCGGGCGTGTTTACCGAACGCGATTACGCCCGCAAGGGCATCCTCCAGGGCCGCTCCTCCAAGACCACAAGCGTCGCCGAGTTGATGACCACCGACGTCCTGTACGTCAGTCCCGATGACACCATCGAGAATTGCATGGCGCTGATGACGAACAAACGGCTGCGCCACTTGCCGGTCATGGAAAATGGCAAGCTGGCCGGCGTTGTATCCATCGGCGACATTGTGAAGGTGGTTATTTCCGAACGCGAGTTCACCATCCGCGAACTCGAACGCTATATCACCGGCGGGCACAGCTCCATCGCCTGATACATCAGGCGAGATTGCGCGGCTTGAAAAATCTGTAGTTTCTCAACCGCATGTCATCGGGAACAAAGATGGCGGCCGAACGCGGGGAAACATCCAGGCGCAGGGTGCCCGCGAAACACATGACTTCCCCGAACGGGACGCCGCTGGGGAAACGCTGGCGCACCGTCCTGGCGGCATGGGCCATTGTCGTCGCCATCGTGGTCATTATTTCGCAGCCGCAGCAGGCGGCTGCGGAACTGGAGCAGGCACCCTGCGAGCCAGCGTGATTTCCGCGGATAGTTGCCTCAGCTCCGCGTCGCGCACCAACTGATTCTCTTTCCCGCAGAATTGCCGCGCCCAAGCGAGTGCCTGTGAGTCGCCAAGTTTTGCCAGAGCTTCCAGAATGTGCGGCTGCGCGCGCGGCGATGCCTTCGCAAATGCGCGGCGTAACGGCCCGATGCTCTGTCTCCCCAAGCCGACCAGTCCATCCTCAGCCGCGTACCGCACGTCCCACAATTCGTCCCCGAGGGTTCCAATCAATTTCGGTGTTGCGCGTCGGTCGCCGATATGGCCCAGCGCCTGGGCGGCACGCAGTCGTACCAATTCCTGCCGGCTGTCGAGGGCCTTCAGCGCCGGTGCGAACGCCTCGCGGGCGCGCAAATGACCGAGTGTGTAGAACGCGACCGTTCGTGTTTTCTCGCGATTGATCAGCGGCAGCACATGCGGGATTGCCGCGCGCACCTTCTCGTTAAACCGCGCGAGGAAATAACAGCACAGCCGGGCCACTTCATCGTTCTTGGCATGGTCAATTCCCGCGATTAACAACGGTACCGCGTTCGTGCCGATGTGGTCGATGATCTCCTCGGTCTTTACCCGCACCAGAACCTCGGGACTGTCCAAGCGGGTGAGGAGATAGGGCAACACTTCCGTTCCGCGCTTCTTCAGCTCGTCGGATGCCGCCTGTGCGTCCGGCCGGTCGCTAATGGCGCGACGCAGAAGTTGTTCGATGGGTTGATGCGTGTCGACAGGAGCGATTTGGTAAAGGCGAGTGTGGGTCCGCAGGGTCGGAGCTCGACCTGCAGTAAATTTATCGAGCGACAGAGACGCCTGCCCGGCAACTGCATTGGTGAATTCACAGTCCAACCCGGCGCCGTATAACGGTTTCAGCCAGATCGCGTTGTTGGTTTGTCCTTGCGAGTACTTGTCGTGTCCGCCGAGGTCGAGCATCAGCGCGATGGAACCATACTCACGCTTGTCGCCGTCGTGGCCGGATGCTTGCGACTGCTTGGGGTCCGTGCCTGTGTACACATCGTTGCCCGAGGAATCCAGCAGCATGGCAAACGAGTTATTGATCGCCGCGCCCTGTGCCGTCGTATCGCCCGTATAATTGTTGTCCCCGCCGCGATCAATGAGGATCCCGACCGCATAATCGTGCGCCGCGCCCTGGCAAATATGGCCTGCCGTATAAGTATTGTTCCCGCCCCAGTCGATCAATTCGCCGCTGCTCAGATGAATGCCCGCGCCCTGGCAATACTGATACGAGTCGTAGGTATTGTTGCTTCCCAAATCCAGCAGCAAGCCCGCCGAGTACCAATAGCTCGCACCTTGACCATATACATCCGCGATATAGTGGTTCTCCCCTTTCAAATCGCAGAGAACGCCGATTCCGCCTCCCGCAAACGGCCGCATGCCGTACCCGAAGCCTTGCGATAGCGAGAAATAATGGTTTGAAAGCCAGCCGCACGGATATTTCCCGCCGGCCACATACGAGTCATTGCCGCCCTCATCCAATAGCAAGCCGATCCCACTCGTCCCGCCAAACCCCTGCGCCATCTGCGCCGCTTTGAACCGCGAGTGCCCGCCGCGTTGCCACACAATGCCCGCGCCGAACATGCCCGCGCCCTGGCAAAACGTGTCGGCCTCAAACGTATGGCTCCCCTCCCCCGTCATCAACAATCCGCATCCGAAGAAGCCAGCGCCCTGCGACAGATGTTTCGCATGAAACGTGCAGTTGCTGCCCAGCGCCGCGAGAATGCCGATGCCGAATACGCCGGAACCCTGCGAGAAACTCCGGTTTGAGATGAAATCATTGTTGCCACCCATGTCGATCACGATGGAAATCGGCCGACCAAGCAATCCGTTTGCGCCACCCGCGCTGTTGACGTAGGTGTTACTGTCACCCGTGTCGATGATCAGGAACGCCTCGTTGGTGTACACGTTGTGACCGGCACCGCCGACGATGATCTTGCCGAGCGGCGTGTCGGTCTCGACCTGAAACTCTCTTTGCATGGCCGGATCGTCTTTCGCCGCTTGCAGAATTGCGATCGCCCTGTCCACCGAGCCAGCCAGCGATTGGAAAGCGGCGAACAGACCAGAACGATCAAGCTTGTCACTGGCGTCGAGGATAGACCTGGCCAGTTCGCCGTCCTGTAGATCGAGATTCGAATCGCGCCTCAACAGGTTGGCCACTTCATTGGTTTTCAAACCGATGTTGCTCCACGCCTGCAACTCAGCCGGGTCTTTATCCAGCCCGAGGTTTTCCACTGCAAACGCCGCAAAGGGCTGCGACTGCTCAGAAGGAAGCGACTGCTGCAACAATTGATTCGCCAGCCCGGCCCCGTCCGCGATGATTTCCACCGCTCGTGCTACCGGCGGTGGCAGGTTTGTCAAGAACTCTGGATCGACTTTGACCGGGGAATAAATCATCCTTATCGCCATCGGCGGCACCTCTAGCTGTTGCCTCGAAAACTGCGCCAGCGCCGCCAATGAGCCAACGGCTTGCAGGTTGGACGCCACCGATTGGCCATACACCGGCAACATCAGCGGCTGCTGCAGGAATGTCCGCGCTTTCCGGAGGATGAGCTCCGATTCGACGTTCGTCTTCTGAAATGACAAGTCGTGTGGCGTCATTTTGATGGCGCGCAATGCCATCTCGATCGCCTGTTCGTCCCTGGCGTCGAGCGCCGGCGGCAACTCAGCCGCCGCCGCTGACGAGACAATCAGGAATAGCCAAAACCATCGCGCAAACATGCCGAAGTTTCTTCCACCGCCGTTAAAATGTCCACTCTCCAAAAGATGGGTGCCTGGAAGTGGTCTCATAATACGAACGGGCTATTTTCGCTGGTTTCCCCTCACGTCCTCCGTAGTCATCAAACGACGCAACATTAAGGGCTACACGCCGACTACTGTTTTTCTCACATCATCCTGAATCGCCTCATTGTTGCATGAGGAGTGACAAGCAAGAGTGACAAGTTTTCTGCCAGGCCGCGACGAAAAGGACACAGGGGCAGTGTCCCGCCCCAGTTTTCCTCAACACCTTTCCCTCACCCGAATACTTTGGCGCAGATGGATCGCCTTGGACTGCGCAAGATTGGCAACTCCGCTCTTCCCTTGCCCCGGCCGCTACGCCTGCCGCATTCCAGCCCATGCCAACCACCTGCGCCCCATGTCTTGCAACTACCACACCGAACCGTTCAGACCGCCTCCCCGCTTTGAACGATTTGCTAACCTTGCGAGCAAACCCGGCCCATCCGGTTCAATTTGCAAATCGCGAATCTTTACGAATCGCCCCAGGGCGAGGATCGTGGAGAGAACGATCTGGGGGGCGCATTGGAGCTGGATTCCGATGATTTGGATGCTGTCTTGCGCTCATGGAGTGGGGCTGTTTCCATGTTGTTTTGAGTGGAGCGAGGCGCGGAACGTCAGCGGTTTCCGAAAGTGTGGCAAATGTGACAATTCCCCAGAACTCCTTACCGTTGAATCGGATCGAGGAAATCAATTCCACGTATCCCACGCAGCGTCATAGGCAAGTTTCGCACCATCTATCAGAGAGCATGGTCAAAACAAGCTGCAAATTGGTTAAATTGTTATTGACTTGCACCGGGGAATATGTAAAAAGGGCAGACGGCAGGTTAGGGTTTGGACAAGGCGAGTTCTGCGAGCCTTTTGGAAGATGGCGGAATTGGTTTTTTCCTCCCGCAACTCAGAGAGGAGTTTGTGAAAGTGAAACGATATCTTCTTGTGTGCATGACGGTGGCGGTTGTGCTCGGCTGTTCGGTGGCCTCGGTGAGGGCAGATGACATTTATCCGCCTCCGTGGGAGAGGGGCCACCCCAATACAACTTTGCAGGATTGGACTTTCTCGAGCGATGCGAACCCCTCGGCGCCAGACGTGGCTTTCTACAACCTCTATGGGACGCCACAGGCAACGATTACCGGCACCGGAAATACTTGGTTCCAATTTTACGACAATCACAATGGTGTCTGGGCCCTCGGCGGTCCCACCTCTTCTATGGACCTGGGTATCCCCAATACTCCGTTAGATGACACCAAGACCAAGGACGTGTGGACGCAGATTACATGGGAGCCGAACGGCACCAACGAGGCACCTGTCGTCATGGTGAACGGCATTGCATCGGAATCTTTCACTAATTACTCAATCGGAGATGGTGGTTGGTTTCAATCTGTCTATCAGACTCACTTGGCGTACAACCCGCAGTATGAGGATGTGGTTATAACAGGTTCATATGACTTGGGTGAGGTAGTGGTAGACACCCAATGCATTCCCGAGCCTTCCAGCCTCGCGCTGTTGGCAATGGGTGCTATCAGCCTGCTGCCCTACGCTTGGCGAAAGCGAAGACTGGCGGCGTAGGCCCCAACTTGGCGAACCGACTGACAAACGAATCGAGCCATCCGTGTGGGTGGCTCTTTTTGTTGGGCCGCACGCCTGAGCCAACCCACTCCGCGCCCATGTCCACCCCCATCGAACGTACTTCCCGATGAGGTGGTCGGAACTGTCCGCATTAGCTGACAACGTGGGATTTGTTTCGCACATTTTGGTGGGGGCTTGATCTGGTTATAACACAGTGTCAATCTCCGCCCTCACCGCCAAAACTCGGACGCCGCCGACTGCGAACGAACCGCATATCGGTTGTCGTTTTGATCTGCGCGGAACGGGCAACTCCGTCGCCACTTTCCGCTCGCCGCACTACGACCAACTGCGCCGCGACAAATGACCCACCCCCTCAGCAGGTTCCCCATTTGCTGTTATTTTTCCACAGGCAATCGACGCATACGTTGGCCTATCCCACCGCGACAATCGCCTTGTTCACGCCTGGCTCGACGGCGATCCTCAGCTACCGCCTCCTCCCGAAGCGCGCAAAGGCAGCGACGCAGAGAGCATGGAGAGAGGAAGCGGAAAGGGGGGACGGTCGCACTCAAACGGGTAAGACGCCCGCTCCACCACGTCCTACACAGAAACGGTGACGGGCGAACTGCGGGATGGCTGAGAGAGCAGTCCTTCGGCGCGGCGTCTGGCTTCATCCATCTTCGGATAGCGGACTTCGCGATAGCCGCGGACTTCTTCGACGCAGCGCAAGGCCTTGACATAGCGTTCGTAGCCAGCGCGACCTTCATAATGGAAGTTCTCCACCACGTCGATGTACCAATCACAAAATTCGCGCTCGCGTCGATGCCAGGCCGGCATGACGCGCCGCAGCCAGCGGAGGTGTTTCAGTACATTGAGCTGCCATTTCCGCGGGCTGAACTTGAAGCGGATGTCGCGGCCGAGGACGTTGAATTCGGGCCGGTTGAGGTGGTGATAGATGATCTTGTCGCCGCGCTGTTCGTCGACGTGGTAGCGGTGATGATCGCGGCGGGTCTTTTCTTCGCTGGTCAACAGGTGGGCAACGTAAACTTCGTCCTTGATGACCATCGCTTTGTGCAGGTTCCAGATGACGGCCTTCGTGGCCGCGAAATCGAACTGGCCGTTGTCCTTGGCGTAAACTTTTTCGACGAGATCGAGGTAGCGCCCCGCATGGGCGCCGGTTCCGCCGAACTCGAGGAGGTCGTACAGCCGCCAGACGATGTCGCGCGCGGTCTGTTCGCCGAGGCGGATGGAGTTTTCGCTGCGGCGGATGAGGACCTCGAATTCGCGCGCCCAGCGTTTGCCGGCACGGTGATTGCGCTTCAGGACGTCGACGCGTTCGGCAATGAATTCGGCGTACGTCTCGTGGAGTTCGTGTTTGTGGGCGAGTTCGGGCTCGAAGACGAGTTTGCGTCCAAGATGAAAGGCCTTGATGTTCTCGTCCGCGGCGGAGCCCATCGTCTCACGCAAGCCCCACTCGATGTTTTCCAGCGAGAGCGGGAGCAATCCCCGCTGGAAGGCGATGCCGAGAAGGACGATATTGGCGTAGAGTTTCGTGCCGAAGAAATATTCCGAGATCCCCGCGACATTCAGGCCGAAATACTCGTCCGACTTCGTGTAACGGCGCAGTGTGTCCTCCAATTCCGCGACGCTGAAGTCGTCCTTGCCAAGGAGCGTGAGGATGGTGGGCGTTTTGTAGGCGTTCACGACCGCCACGGTGCGGCCCGGGCTGCCGACGCGCAGGTTGCCGGTCGGCGAGAGGCTGCGCGTGGCTTCGAGTGGATCGATGCCGAGCAATAGATCCGCCTGTCCGTAGGGAATGATATTGGACGTGTGCCGCGAACCCTTCGTGAAGGTGATTTGCGAGAACACGCCGCCGTTGCGAATCGCGAGGCCTTTTTTGTCGCAGAACAGGACATGGTAGCCCTGCTTAAATCCCGCGCGAACGATGCTGGCGGTGCTGACGCCGATGCCCTGTCCGCCAACGCCGGCGAGGTAGCAATGCCAGACGTTCTTGAAATTGGCGATCTTGGGCAGCGGGATGTTCGACAAATCGATCGAATCAATGGGCGCGGGCGGTTTTTGCGTGCGGACGATGGTGATTTCCTCGAAGGACGGGCAGGCGTAGATCTTCGTGCAGGCCGTGTCGGCCACACACCACGACAAATCGGTCTGGATCTTCGCGCCGAAAGGAGTTTCGGCAAATGTCAGGCCGGGACAACCGGTCGCGAGGGTGCATTCGAGGCAGTTCTCGCAGACGTCGGGGTTGACGTTGACGAACCGCTTTTCCGGCAGAAAACCGTGTTCGCGAATGGTGCGCCGTTCCTCGCGGGATTCGCGGCGGTGATACGTGATGCCGCATTCCTTGTCGGCAACGATGACTTTGACGCCGTCGCGGAGAATGGTTTCCTCGAGCATCGTTTTCCACGATTCGCGGTAAGCGGGATTGGCGCGGACGACGTGGACGGACTGGCCGAGCATGGCTTCGACGATGCGATCGATGTTTTGCTTGTAGGTGGTCTCGCCGACGATATCGACATCCATGGACGGCGTGGGCTGGTGGCCCGTCATGGCGGTGGTGGAATTGTCGAGGATAACGTAGGTGATGTCCTGACCCTGCTTGAGGGCGTTGGAGATACCGAGCATGCCGCTGTGGAAAAAGGTGGAGTCGCCGAGGAAAACGACCTGTTTGTTGGTGATGAACGGGTCGATGCCCGCGCCCGTGCCACCGCCAAGACCCATGCCGCTGTAGTTGTGCATGAGGTCTTTGGTGGGCTCGAACATGAACATCGTATAGCAGCCTGTGTCGCCGTGGAAGACCAGATCAACAGGGCCGCGACGGTGATGCTGCTTCATGTAGCGCGGGTCAAGGAAGCGCTTCTTCACGTCGATGAGGACGCTGGCGCTATCGCGGTGCGGGCAACCGGGGCAGAAGGTCGGCGTACGCAGGGGGATGCGAACGTCGAATTTGTCCGTCTCGCGGATCAGTTCGACGGCGCAATCGATGCGTTTCTGGTCGAGAACGAGATTGGGATCGCCAAAAAACCTGCCGAGTGGCGCCAGGCGCTCGATGAGGATGCTGGGGTTGAGACCGCGGCTGGCGGGGACGCCTTTCAGGCCGACGGGGAATTCCTTGCCCCACACATTGGTGCGGTTCGCGGCGGTCGCGAGTTGGTTGTACTTCCCAACGATCTCGGTGATCTGTTCTTCCATGAACCCGCGGCGCTCTTCGATCACGAAGATGCTGCGCACCTGACGGGAGAATTCCTCGACCAATTGCGCGTCGATCGGGTAACTGATGCCGAGTTTGAGGATCGGCACCTTGTCGGCAACGCCGAGTTCGGCGAGCGCGTGTTCCAGATAACAGAACCCGAGGCCGGAGGCCACGAATCCGATTTCGGCGCGCCATCGTGGATTTCTGCGGGCGTTGATGATGCGGTTGACGCCAAGGCGGCGGGCGCTTTCGAGCAGGCGGCCGAACCGTCGCGGCATTCCTTCTTCCTTGATCCACGTGCGCGGGGGCAGCAGAACGGTATTTTCCAAGTCGATCCGCGCGGTATCGAGCTGATACTTGTTAACCGTACTGATGTCGGGAAAATGATTGGGATGGCATTGCACCGTGCCGCCACCGTCCGCCTGGTTGGTGGTGATGATGTAGCCGATGAACAGGTTTGATTCGCGGGATATTCGGAAGCCGAGGTCGACCCAATCCTTCAATTCCTGGTTGGTGCTGGGCTCCATCACCGGCAGGAAAATGTGTTTGCAGAGGTACCGCGAGTCGGCGGGCACTTGCGTCGAATCACTCCACGGGTCGTCGCCGATGATCACCAGCGCGCCGCCTTGCGGATGCGCGCCCGCGAGATTTCCCAGCGCCAACGCGTCGGCGGCGACGTGGAGGCCGACCGATTTCATCGCGCACATGGCGCGGAGCGGGCCCATTTGGGACCCATTGAGCATGGCGGCGCCGAGGGCTTCGTTGTTGGCAATGCATCCGCGGATGCCCTTTTCCTTGTATAGGGGCGCGACTAGTTCCATCGCGTCAAAAAAGCCCGCAATGGGCGAGCCGGGATAGCCGGTAAGGAGATGGGTACCGCCCTCTGCTTCGAGTGCGCCTTTGACGAGCAGTTCGTTCCCAGTGAAGACCTCGGCCCCTTCCTCCTTAAGGAATCGTGGATCGACTGTCATGATTGTATTGTGACGGCGCAGACGGTACCATAGAATGCGAATTGATGCAATTCCTTAAAATGACGGTGCTCGGGTTGCTGGCGGTCGCGCTTTTGGCTGGCTGTGGCGCGTTGCGGGGTCTTCAAGGAGGCTTCCAGAAACCGATTGTGGATACGACGGTGCGCATCTACGAGCAAGCGGACTCCGCGTTGCCGGCGGAGAACATCCAAACCGCCGTGTTGCCACGGGCCGGCCTGAAATTGACCATCAACCCCTTCCCCACGATAACCGAAAATGCTGTGCAGTCCGCCGAGGTGTACAGCACGGCGAGCGGCAAGGCCATTTTCCTCCGATTGGATCCGCATGGTGTGATCTTGCTCGACGAAATGACCACCCGGACAAAGGGCCAATACGTCGTGGTCATGGTCAACAACCATCCTGTGAGCGCGTGGTTCGTGGGCCAACGCATCACCAACGGGCAGTTCCTCATCGAAGGCGAGTTCACGGACGAGGAAGCGCAGAAGATCGTGGACGATCTGAACAAGCTGGCCAAGTCGAACAAGCAATGAGCAGGCGGAGATTCGTCGCACTCATTGTTGCCTGGTTCGTCGCCGCCGCGACCGCCCGAGCATTCGACCTCGGCCTGCCCACGGCCAATGACGCGCTGCTGCGGCCCGGGGCGGACGCGGAATTTTTCCAACCTGTCATCGAAGGCACGACCGAGTCGGGCATGTTCGGTTGCGTCCGCAGCCACGGATACCGTTTTCACAAGGGCATTGACATCAAATGCCTGCAACGGGACCGACACGGTGAGCCGATTGATCCGGTTCGGGCGGCGGCGGACGGCGAAGTGGCGTTCGTTAACGCGAAGCCGGGACTGTCGAATTACGGTCGCTACATCGTGATCCAGCATGTTTGGGACGGCGTCCAAGTATGCACGTTGTACGCGCATCTGCGTGAAGTTGCCGCGGGGATTTCCGCGGGGCAACCCGTCAAGAAGGGCCAGGTCATCGCGACGCTCGGCCACTCCGCGAATACGCGCGAGGGCATTTCCCGCGAGCGCGCCCACCTGCATTTTGAGATCGACCTGCTTCTCAGTCCCAACTTCTGCATTTGGTACCCGAAACATGTGCCGGATGCGCCGCCGTTTGGCAATTTCAACGGCCAGAATCTCGCGGGCATGGACCCGGCCGCTGTTCTGCGCGCCCATGCCACAAACCCCAACTTGAACTTCGCCGAGTATGTCTCGAAACAACCCATCGCGTTTACGGCACTGGTCGGCGCGCGTCCGTTCCCGTGGCTGAAACTTCATCCGGAGCAGGTCCAGCCAGCGCATGGCCCTACGCTCGCCTACGAGATCGGCCTGACCGCGTGGGGACTGCCGGTCGCGGTGTGGCCGCGGGTGGCGGGCGAGATCAGCGAATCGCAACACCGTTCGCTACAGCGAAGTTTGCCCGTGCTGGTGCGGGCCAACGATGCGGAATTGTCGCAGTGGACGTGCGGCGAATTGGTGAAACGGTCGCGGAGTGGCGACGGCTGGGTATTGACCGAGCACGGCAAAGAGTGGTTGGAGATGATTACGTTTGTGCCGTAAGCAGACAGATGGGAAATGGTAGATGGTTGATGGGTGGAGAGCCCCTCGCGACTCGGGATAAACGGAAGGGCGAGCCACGGATGCACACGGATGTTCACCACCCCGAAGGCGTTCGGGGTAAACTCCGAGCACGAAGGGCGCCCTTCGACTCCGCTCAGGATAAACGAAACGCGAAATCCGAATGTCGAAATTCGAGACGCAGGGTTGACGACGGGGCAGTCGGGGTTGCCTGTCTTCCAGTTTGTAAATTGTAAAGCGCTGACTCCGTCTACCGGTGCCAGCGGTAATCCGCCTACTGCGGACAGGGTGCTCCCCGTTGCATGATGTGGAAGTGTTAGGCGCTGACCCGAATGGCACTAAGATAAGGAGCTTTTGGGATGTTTCGAGTTTTTATTCTGGACTTGGTGGCGCAGGCGTCCCTGCCTGCGTTTTCATGGATGCGCGGGCACAGGCAGGGACGCCTGTGCCACTGCCCAAAGACCATAACTTGGCTTATCTTAGCGCCATTC
>PLTX01000090.1 GCA_003164675.1 Verrucomicrobiota bacterium
GTGTCGGGTGTCGGCACGGGCGGAACGATTACCGGCGTGTCCCGGTACATCAAAGGCGCCAGGAAGAAAAAAATCCTGTCGGTCGCGGTCGAACCCAAGGAGAGCCCCGTCATCACCCAGAAACTGGCGGGGCAGGAACTGAAACCCGGTCCGCACAAGATCCAGGGCATCGGCGCGGGGTTTATCCCCGATACGCTGGATCTGTCAATCGTGGATCGCGTCGAACAGGTGGACAGCGCCGAGGCGGTCACCTTCGCCCGGCGGCTGATCCGCGAAGAAGGCATCCTGTGCGGGATTTCGTCCGGCGCGGCTGCGGCCGCGGCGGTGCGGCTCGCGCAGCAGCCGGAGTTCGCGGGCAAAACCATTGTCGCCATTCTGCCCGATGCGGGCGAGCGGTATCTGTCCACCGTGCTGTTCCAAGGGTGGGCATGAGGGCACGTTTCCCAAGGGAGAAACAATGGCCAACGAACCTCAACCACCAAACCGGGGGAATTCTGATAATTCCAACGCCAGCGGATTTTGGGAGCTGATCCGAAAGCTCTTTCCCAAAGCAAAACACGAAAATAGAGGAGATACGAACGTGTCGGACAATACACCAACTTATAAACTCAGCACTTTGGCGCTCCACGCCGGCCAGGTGCCCGATCCAACCACCGGTGCGCGCGCCGTGCCGATCTACCAGACGACATCCTACGTCTTTAGAAATACCGAGCACGCCGCGAATCTGTTCGCGCTGAAGGAATTCGGGAACATCTATACCCGCATTATGAACCCGACCACCGACGTCTTCGAGCGGCGGGTCGCGGCGATTGAAGGCGGCACCGGCGCGCTGGCCGTAGCGTCGGGCGCGGCCGCTATCACCTACGCGCTGCTGGCCATCACGCAGTTGGGCGACGAGATCGTGTCGGGAGACAATCTGTATGGCGGCACCTACGCGCTGTTTCACTACACGCTTCCCAAGCTCGGCCGCACGGTGAAATTCGTGAATTCGCGCGACCCATCGGCGTTCCGCAAAGCCATCACGCCGAAAACCAAAGCCCTCTACGCCGAGACCGTCGGCAATCCGAAGCTGAACGTCCCGGATTTCGAGGCGCTGGCCCGGATTGCCCACGAAAACGGCATCCCGCTGGTGATTGATAACACTGTCGGCGTCGGCCTGGTCCGCCCGTTTGATTTCGGCGCGGACATCATTGTCACGTCGGCCACGAAATACATTGGCGGCCACGGCACTTCCATTGGAGGCGTCATCGTGGATTCCGGCAAGTTCCAGTGGAACAACGGCAAGTTCCCCGAATTCACCACGCCCGACCCCAGCTACCACGGCCTGGTTTATTGGGACGCACTGAGCAACGTGCCCGGCATGGGCAACGTCGCCTTCATTCTCAAGGTGCGGGTGACGCTGTTGCGCGACGTCGGCGCGGCGTTGAGCCCGTTCAACGCGCACGAGTTCCTGCTCGGTTTGGAAACGCTGCCATTGCGCCAGAAACAACATTCCGCCAACGCGCTCGAAGTCGCCCGGTGGCTCAAGGCCCATCCGCTCGTCCAATGGGTCACCTATCCCGGCCTGCCGGACGATCCGAGTTACCAGATCGCCTCGAAGTACCTCAAGCGCGGCTTCGGCGGCCTCGTCGGTTTTGGCATCAAGGGCGGCTTGGAATCCGGCAAGAAATTCATCAACTCGGTGAAACTGTTCTCACATCTGGCCAATATCGGCGACGCCAAGAGCCTGGTGATTCATCCGGCCTCCACGACGCACTCGCAGTTGTCCCCCTCCGAGCTGGAGGAAACCGGCGCCACGCCGGATTATGTCCGCCTCTCCATCGGCCTGGAGGACGTGGAAGACATCATCGCCGATCTTGACCAGGCGCTGAAGGTGTCGCAAAAATGACCTATGCCACTGATGGATGACAACCCCTTCGATAGCAGCGACAGTGCGCGGCACGCGAAACCGTTGCGGCACGTGCAGACGGCCACGTTCGACCACGCGCTGACGCTGGAGCTCGGCGGCGAATTGCCCGGCGTGACCGTGGCCTACGAAACCTATGGCCAACTTAACGCCGCCAGGGACAACGCCGTGCTCGTCTGCCATGCGATCAGCGGCGACTCGCACGTGGCCCAACACACCGCGGATGACGACCCCGGTTGGTGGGACGTCGCGGTCGGTCCGGGGAAACCGATTGACACCGATCATCTGTTCGTCATCTGCCCGAACCTGCTCGGCGGCTGCCGGGGTACGACGGGTCCCGGCAGCACCAATCCCGCGACGGGCGAACCGTACGGCCGCGATTTCCCGACGATCACGATCGGCGACATGGTGGAGGCCGAGCGCCGACTGCTCGATCACCTCGGCGTCGAACGACTGCGCGCAGTCATTGGCGGTTCCGTCGGCGGGCATCAGGCGCTCGCCTGGGCGACGCGCTGGCCGGAACGCGTCCGCCGCGTGATCGCGCTCGCCACGTCCCCGCGATTGACGAATCAGGCGCTGGCGTTCGACGTGGTGGGACGCAATGCCATCCGCCGCGACCCGCACTATCACGACGGACAGTATTATGGCGAGCAACACGGGCCGGAAGTGGGCCTGGCCATCGCCCGCATGATCGGCCACATCACCTACCTGTCGCGCGAGGCAATGACCCGAAAATTCGATGCGAATCGCCTCCAGCCGCGGGATGAGGCCGTCGAGTTTGAAAAGACGTTCTCGGTCGGCTCGTATCTCGGCCATCAAGGGCGAAAATTCGTGGAACGATTCGACGCCAACAGTTACATCGCGCTGTCGACGGCAATGGATTTGTTCGACCTCGGCAGCACGCCGTCGGAACTGGCCGCGGCCTTCCGCGGCGCCAGGAGCCGCTGGCTGGTGATCAGCTTCTCGAGTGACTGGCTGTTTCCCCCGGACCAATCGCGCGACATCGTCAACGCTCTGGTCGCCAACCACGCGCCCGTCAGCTATTGCAATGTCCAGAGCGACTGCGGGCATGATGCCTTCCTGTTGCCCAACGACATCGCCAGTTACGGTGAGCTGATCCGCGCATTTCTTGACGACGATATCGCCTCGCCGCCGGAGGGTTCCGCGATCGGTCGCAAAGCGGAAGACGGTTTCAGTCCAACGAGTATCTTTCATCAGCGGCGCATCGATTTTGAGCGCATCGTCGAGTTGATACCGGCCGACGCGAGCGTGCTCGATCTCGGTTGCGGGCGGGGCGGCCTGCTGGCCCGTCTCAAGCAGCGCGACCATCATCGCCTCATCGGGGTCGAGCTCGACGAGCAGGCGGTCATCGCTTGCGTCCGCCGCGGCCTGGATGTGATCCAGGCGGACCTGAACAAGGGACTGCGCGGGTTCGGCAACCAGCAGTTTGACTGCGTCGTGCTTTCCCAAACGCTTCAGGCGGTGCGCGACGTGCCCGGCGTCATCAACGAAATCCTCCGCGTCGGCCACATCGGTATCGTCAGTTTCCCAAACCTCGCCTTTCGCCCGCTGCGCCACATCTTGGCGAAGGACGGCCGGGCGCCGCGGGGCTACGGCCGGATTCGCGAGCAGTGGTACGACACCCCGGACGTCCGGTTTCTGTCCATCACTGATTTCGAGGAATTCTGCCACGAGAAATCCGTCCGCATTCACCGCCGCATCGGACTCAATACCGAAGACGGCACCGAGGTCTTCAAAGATCCCAACCTCGACGCCGATCTGGCCATCTTTGTGATCAGTAGCTCCTGATACCCCGTCTTCACCCGCGTCCGCTCGCGGTCGGCACGTCCCGCCTTCGACGACGATTAACAGCCCCGACCGACACCCAATTTTGGCCTCAACTCCCCCCTGCCGGACCCCAAAATCGAGGGGTGAGGGTAACCCCGAGATGGCCTCGTGTCGTTTCGATGCCCGCAGGGCAGCGAGAGCGGGAGAGAACGCTGCCAACAAAGCCATTTTTAGCAAAACAAAGCCAAGTGACAAAATGTCTCACTTCGACTTCTAACATCTTGCCCCTCAAGCCAATCCACATCCTCCAACACCCCGGGAAATTGGCTTCGTTTGGCAGAATTAACATTTGGCGTGGCCCCATCTTCTGTAGCGGCGCTCTATGAGCGTCGGTCGTTTGCCATTGTAGCCGCGTACCGTGTACGCGGTCCGTCCGTCCGGCCTACTTGGAGGGCGAACCTCCCGGTGAGCCACATCCCGTTCCCGGCCGTTGGTAGGGACGCGACCTGCCCCGACATCCGATGTCGGGGTGAACCGCGTCCGTCCGGCCAGCCGTCGTTTCCGCTTGGAGGGTCGGGCTTTTTACCCCGAACGCCTTCGGGGCTGCACGACCACCGACCGCCGACCGCCTTGCTCCCCTATGTCAAAGAACGACGTCAATCTCCTCGGCATCGCCCTCCGGGTCCCCCACTTTTCAACGCCAAGCCGCTCGGAGGGTCGGGCTTTTTACCCCGAACGCCTTCGGGGCCGCACGACCGTTGGCCGTACCGGTGCCCCCGGCGAAGCCCACGTTTGGCCGAACTCTTTCGGCCATCACGTGGTCCCCCTCCCTCATCCCTTCTTCACTTTTCAAACAACCACCCCGACTATACACAATCACATATCAATCGTCAACACATTTCCAATCGCGGAAGCCCCGACTCCCGTATCGCATCGCCTTCCACCTTGCCCCCTGTTTACCCTGAGCTTGTCGAAGGGAGCAGCGTCGAAGGGTAGCCACGGTGACCTGCACCCGTTGACTGGA
>PLTX01000065.1 GCA_003164675.1 Verrucomicrobiota bacterium
TCACTTTTTCAAACACGCTCTAAGAGGTTTGCCTTGTTGCGGAGGGCCTCTGATTCGCGCAGCCAAGGATGGTTCTGCGAGAGGTATGTAAGCCACATTTCAACGTTGTTTGGAAACATTCGGTGGATTGGCTGAAGTTGAGGCATCTTCTCTAGGACCTGCGAACTAAGCTCCGCGAGCGTTGGCATTTCCTCAAATACTGCCTTCGAAAAACCCGCTCCCAATATGAAAACATCATACATGATCAATCCTCGAAGTTTTGGAACATCATAAATCACCGCGTCAGATCCCTCTTGTTTAGGCCGCTTCAAATACGGCCATAAAGCTCATAGCCAAAGTCGTATAGGGGTCACCTCTGTAATGTGTAGTTTCTGTCTGACATGGTCCAGTTGCATCGAGATTGGGTAGTGCCCTAATTCGAAATCCTATTTCGGACCACGGACCTTATAGTATTGCGGATGTGCGATTGCGTGCTCCGGGCGCCTTGCATGGTCGTCTCGCCCTCTGGGAGAACTTGTAGCCCACCACCCTCCGTAACAATACAAGTCATAGATCTGCGATTTTCCACGTCAGGCCGCGTGGTGATTGCCTTGAGCGGGTGTCGCCGTACATTGGGGAAAACATATTTCATCGATTTTTGCCTCTTGCTTAGTTGCCGCGGGCCATCAAGTGATAAACGGCACCAGGAAACTCCACTCGAATCGGTCGGGCCATGCACTGTTGCTACCACATGCCGGCCCATTTGTAAATTGTAACACATTGACCCCCACGACTTTATGTTGCTATGTTCCGGGGCTTGTAATGGGAATGAGGAGTGCTATTGTAACCGCGTGGCCCCACGGCCCCGAAAGGGCGACCGTGAGGCCCTACAGCGCGGTCAGACCGCCTTGCACTGCCGGGGTAGCGGGCTCAATACCATCTACTCCGGCAGTACTGTTTCTACACGCCCCGTGGAGCGACGATCACCAGCTGCGGGGGTTGAATCCCTCCTATTCATGTCCATCACCTCCTTCATGCTATTCTGTTGGCTTTTGCTCTTCGATAATTAACTGAAAGCCAAGCCAAGCGCGGATACGCTCCAATTCCTCTTTCGTTACGGTAAGTGGCGCTTTCACGGTTATCTTCCGTTTGCGCTTATTATCCAAATACAACGTCTGAACCTGAGACTCATCGTCAGCCTCAAGATCATCGTTTTTCGGTGGGTCTTTCTGCGGCGGGGCTTCAACAACAGGTGCCGTGCTTGGCAATGTAGCCCCAGTCGGAATTACAACTGTTCCATCTGACGAAATAAACCCGGCAAACTTTAACGAGCTTGCAAAAACGGTGGCACAGACTTTCGCGCAAGACTTTGTTATTGATAGAATGCTGTCCTTCTCAAGCTTGTTGGCGATAAGCTCCACATTAAGTTTTTTGCCGACATGCGGATTCACAATATCCGCATAGGTCTTTATGCCCATTATTGCTTGCGATAAAGCAGCCTGCTTTGCATCATCGGTGTCGGGCTTTAGGTAATCCAGGGCCAGCTTTGTGAGTTCTGGCTTGGGTTGCCCCAGGAGTCGAAACAACCGGGCAGCAACAATCCGCCGATAAAACGGGGTCGAAGTTGGGTTTGCGTATCCACAGCCCTTTGCGACATCTGGCATTGCAGCCGTCTCAAGGGCTTTGTCGTGAATAGTGACAACGAGCTTTAGAGCTTCCTCGATGTCAAACATCGGAAGCTCGTTCGTAGAGTCCTTCTTGGTGGATTCAGCCATGCGTAGATAGTCGCACGATAAAACCAACTAGTCAACATGAAAACATGGAATATTTAGGGGTCTACTTTTTCTTGTTTTTCCACCCAGTTTTGGTTGCTTTTTGGGTTATTCCATTGCGTTGGGAGGCGGAAAGCTTTTCCGCTCTCGCTTTGCCGCCCTTCAATCCACCGTAAGCGCCGCGAATCGCGGTCACATCTAATCATTGTAACAATTGCGTTTTGACTACTTCATAATGCTTCCACAATCCAGTCGAAGCGATGCATCCCCCAAAGCAAGAGGGGCGAGCCTCTCGGCCCGCCCCTCCGCGTTTAGTCTTTGTACTTCGGACTCACCTTAGTAGTCCATGCCGCCCATGCCGCCGCCGCCCGGAGGGCCCATCGGCGCCTTATCCTTCTCCGGCACCTCGGTGACGCAGCATTCCGTGGTCAGCAACAAACCGGCAATGCTCGCCGCGTTTTGCAGGGCGCTGCGGGAGACCTTGGTCGGGTCGATGATTCCCGCCTTGCCCATGTCCACGTACTCGAGCTTGTCCACGTCGAAGCCTTCCCAGCCCTTGCGGGACTTGACTTCCCGGACAACCAGCGAGCCTTCCTGACCGGCGTTGTCGGCCAGCTGGCGCAATGGCTCTTCGAGAGCGCGCTTGATGATGTCCGCGCCGATCTGCTCGTCGCCCTTGAGCCTCATCTCCTCGAGCGCCGGAATCGCGCGAATGTACGCCGTGCCGCCACCGGGCACCGTGCCTTCCTCGACGGCCGCGCGGGTCGCGTGCAATGCATCCTCGACACGCGCCTTCTTTTCCTTCATTTCCGTCTCGGTCGCCGCGCCGACGTACACCACCGCCACGCCGCCCGCCAACTTGGCGAGCCGTTCCTGCAACTTCTCGCGGTCGTAGTCGCTCGTGGTCTCCTCGATGGCTTTGCGGATCTGGTTGATCCGGCCCTGGACGTCGTTGTGCTTGCCACCACCCTCGACAATCGTCGTGTTTTCCTTGTCGATGACAATCTTCTTGGCGCGTCCGAGGTCATCCAACTCGACCTTCTCCAGCTTGATGCCGAGGTCTTCGCTGAGGAACTTGCCGCCCGTGAGGATGGCAATGTCTTCCATCATCGCCTTGCGGCGATCGCCAAAGCCGGGGGCCTTGACCGCGGCCACCTGGATCGTGCCGCGCAGCTTGTTGACGACCAGCGTCGCCAACGCTTCGCCTTCGATATCCTCGGCGATGATCAACAGCGGCTTGCCGAGCTTCGCCGTCTTTTCGAGCAACGGCAGCATATCCTTGAGGCTGCTGATCTTCTTCTCGTTGATCAGGATGTAGGCGTCTTCGAGCACGGCTTCCATCGTCTCGGCGTTGGTCACGAAGTACGGTGAGAGGTAGCCCTTGTCGAACTGCANNCTTGGCTTCTTCGACCGTGATCGTGCCGTCCTTGCCCACTTTGTCCATCGCGTCGGCAATGATGTTGCCGATGGTCTTGTCGCCGTTCGCGGAAATTGTGGCGACCTGCTGAATTTCGCTGCGGTCCTTGACCTTCTTGCTGATCTTGACGAGTTGCTCGATCACCGTCTCGACCGCCTTGCCGATCCCGCGTTGCAGCGCCATCGGATTGGCGCCCGCGGTCACGTTGCGCAGGCCTTCGCGATAAATCGACTCGGTCAATACGGTCGCCGTGGTCGTGCCGTCGCCGGCGACGTCGCTCGTCTTGCTGGCCACTTCACGCACCATCTGCGCGCCCATGTTTTCCCACGGATCTTCGAGCTCGATCTCCTTCGCCACCGTCACGCCGTCCTTGGTGATCGTCGGTGACCCGAATTTCTTGTCCAGGACCACGTTGCGGCCCTTGGGTCCGAGCGTCACTTTGACGGCCCGGCTCAGTTTCTCGACGCCTCGCAACAACGCCTTGCGCGCGTCCTCTTCAAATAACAATTGTTTTGCAGCCATGGTAAATTGCTCCTTTGTATTTCGCGTTATTCAATCACGCCGAGAATGTCGTCCTCGCGCATGATCAGATAGTCTTTGCCATCAATCTTGATCTCCGTGCCGCCATACTTGCTGATCAGCACGCGATCACCCTTCTTCACCTCGAACGGAATTAGCTTGCCGTTATCATCCCGCTTGCCGGTGCCAATCGCCACTACTTTGCCTTCCTGCGGCTTCTCCTTGGCGGTATCCGGGATGATGATCCCGCCCTTCTTTACTTCCTGATCTTCGAGGGGCTGAACCAGTACCCGGTCGCCCAATGGTTTCACGTTCATCGTTCTCCTGACTCCTTCTGTTGTTTTGTTTGCAAAGCTCAGCCCGAATATGCTCCCGGGCCATCACGCCATCTGCTCAGCTTCCGTCGCCCCGAATATTCTCGGGGCAAAGTTGCTCACGGCTTCTTCTTGTCGTCGTCCACCATCTCGAAGTCGGCGTCCACCACATCGCCTTCCTTGCCGCCCGCCTTCTTCGCCTCCGCTCCAGCCTCCGGCTGGGGCCCGGCACTTGGACCCGGCTCGGGCGCAGCGCCCGCGCCGGATTTCTCGCGCGCTTTCGCGTAAATATCCGACGAAACGCCGTGCCAGACCTCCGTCAATTGCTCCTCAGCGGTCTTCATCGCGTCCGCATCGTCGCGCTTGAGCGCGTCCTTGACCTTCTCGATGGCGTCTTCCAGCTTCTTCTTCTGGTCGCCGCTGATGATGTCCTTGTGCTCCTTCATCAGCTTCTCGGTCTCGTACACGCGCGCGTCGCAACGGTTCTTCAGTTCGACCTTCTCGCGCAGCTTCTTGTCCTCCTCGGCGTGCGCCTCGGCTTCCTTCTGCATCTTTTGGACTTCGTCCTTCGACAAGCCGCTCGAAGCCGTGATGGTGATCTTCTGCGATTTGCCGGTGCCGAGGTCCTTCGCGCTCACGTGCAGAATGCCGTTGGCGTCGATATCGAACGTCACTTCGATCTGCGGCACACCGCGCGGCGCCGGTGGCAGCTCGGTCAAATGAAACCGTCCAATCGTCTTGTTATCCCGGGCCATCGGCCGTTCGCCCTGCAGGACGTGGACTTCCACGCTGGTCTGGCTGTCGGCCGCGGTCGAGAAAATCTCGCTCTTGCGGGTCGGGATCGTCGTGTTGCGCGGGATCAACGTCGTGAACACGTTGCCGAGCGTCTCGATGCCGAGTGACAACGGCGTCACGTCCAGCAGCACGATGTCCTGTTTGACCTGGCCCGTGAGCACGCCGCCCTGAATGCCCGCGCCGACCGCAACGACTTCGTCCGGGTTCACGCCCTGATGCGGCGCTTTGCCGATAAGCTTGTGCGCAATCTCGATGACTTTCGGCATGCGGGTCATGCCGCCGNNTCCTTGATGCGCTGGAGTGCGTCGGCCTGTTTCCGTAGATCGATCCCCGTGTCCGCCTTGAAGTCGTCGGCGATCCAGTTCATGACCCGTTCGTCAAAATCGTCACCGCCAAGGTGCGTATCACCGTTGGTGGCGAGAACTTCAAACACGCCGTCGCCAATGTTCAGCAGGGAAATATCGAACGTGCCACCGCCCAGGTCGTNNGCCGGCGTCCTTGGTCGCCTGACGCTGGGCATCATTGAAATAGGCGGGAACCGTGACGACGGCCTGTGCGATCTTCTCGCCGAGATAGGCCTCGGCGTCAGTCTTCATCTTGGCCAGGATCATCGCGGAGATTTCGGGCGGCGAGAACGTCTTCTCTTCGTTTCCCGCCATTACCTTGACGTGGGCATCGCCGTTCGGGCCGCGCACCACGTCGAATGGGACGCGTTTGCGCTCCCGCTCGACCTCTTCGTACTTGCGGCCCATGAACCGCTTGATCGAGTACACCGTATTCTTCGGGTTGACGACCGCCTGGCGTTTGGCCGCCTGGCCGACCAGCCGCTCGCCCGATTTCGTGAACGCCACGACCGATGGCGTGGTGCGTCCGCCCTCCGCGTTCGGAACGACGACGGGTTCCCCACCCTCCATGATCGCCATACAGGAGTTCGTTGTCCCCAAATCAATTCCTAAAACTTTTGCCATTTGTTTATGTGCTCCTCTCTGCGCATGAAAATCCGCTACTTCCTTAAGCAATGGCAATGCCATGAAAATCGCTTCGGCCCCAAGTGGTTCACATCGTGTCGATTACAGAATTTTGCCACGACGGCCAATGTGTGCCATGTCACAGTGAGTGTGACACGCATATGCCTCCAACTGTGCCATGAGTGCCATCCTGTCACAGCTTGACCGGCCTGCCAGCACCACATAATGCGTGGAATTTTACAAACCTTTTACTTAACAGGCTTCGAAACTGTTTTATACTCGTCGCGTCTGCAAGAAAACGTAGTTGGGAGAACTGACCATGAAGACAGGTCTTCTGTTCGCCGCCGCTGTTCTGGCCATAGCCGTCTCGCCGTCTTACGCCGCCACCATTGCCGTCACGTCCCTCAATGACTCCGGACGCGGCACGTTGCGCGACGCCCTCGCTAATGCCGCCGATGGGGACACGATCAACTGTGCTGTCACCGGCACAATCGTGCTGGCTATCCACGAACTTCTCGTCACCAACAGTGTCAATATCATTGGGCCTGGGCCCGACCTGCTGGCTGTTAAGGGGCGCTCTAGACGGGTGTTTCACGTAAGCTCAAACACAATCGTCGGAATCTCAAGCCTGTGCATTACCAATAGCAGGGATTTTGACTACGGCGGTGGGGGCATCTATAACGACCACGCGACTCTGATGGTTAGCAACTGTACGATAAGCGGCAACATGTATTTCTCTTCCGGTGGTGGCGGCGGCGGAATATACAGTGATGGCCGACATGGCAGCGCAAGTCTCACCGTGGTCAACAGCGCGTTCATCGGCAACGCAGCACAGTCCGGCGGAGCCGTAGCCAATGACGGCGGCAACGGTGGTACTGCCGTTACACAAATCGCGAACTGCACCTTCAACAGCAACTATGCCTCCGATGGCGGCGGCGGCCTTTACAACGAGTGTGGGGATGGCGGCAGTGCTATCCTGCAGATCATCAATAGCGAGTTGAGCAGCAACAGGGGTTCCGCCTTTGGCGGTGCCATCGCAAACCTCGCAGCTTTTGCTGGCACAGCGACCGTGCAGATTATCAACTGCACTTTGGGGAACAATGCGGCCGGCGTGCGAGGCGGCGGCATTGACAATAATGGCGAGCGCGGTCTTGCGAGGACGGAGATCATCGACAGCAGTTTGAACGACAACAGCGCTCCGGGCTGGGGAGGAGGCGGCGTCTTTACCTGGGAGACTCTGCAGGGCCGTGCTGAACTCGAGGTTTCCAGCAGCTGCTTCAACGACAACTCCGCCGGCCGCGGCGGAGACATTTTTAACACGGGCTACGATTCCGGCACCACAGCCGTCGAGGTCGTCAACAGCACTTTCAGCGGCGACTGGGCTCCCTCACTGGGCTCCTTTTTCAACGAAGGCATCTATGGAGGCACCGCAGCCGTTCAGATTGTCCACACCACCTTCAATAATGACTCCAGCTCCAACAACATTTGCATTTACAACGTGGGCACCTTGAGCGGCAATGCGATCCTCGAGATCGGTGGATCTATCTTGGAGGCTCGGGGTACGGGCGAGACCGTGAGTAACGTGTCAGCAACGATCACCTCTCTTGGCTACAACCTGAGCAGCGATGATGGCGGGGGATTTCTGACCGGGCCGGGGGACACCATCAATACCGATCCGATGCTTGGACCGTTGCAGGACAACGGCGGGCCGACGTTCACCTGTGCACTGTTGCCCGGCAGTCCCGCGATCAACGCGGGCGACCCGAACTTCACTCCGCCACCGGATTTCGACCAGCGCGGACCCGGTTTTCCGCGCGTCGCTTATGGTCGTATCGATATCGGCGCATTCGAGGTGCAGAAGCTGCCCGACAGTGATGGCGATGGTGTTCCGGACATGTTTGACCAATGTCCCAACACGCCGCCCGGCGCGATCATCGATTCGAACGGCTGCAGCATTGCCCAGCTTGTTCCGTGCGCCGGACCGACCACAGGCGGGACATGGAAGAACCACGGCCAGTATGTCGCCGCAGTCGTCCATGAAGCCACTGTCTTCCTGCAGGCAGGATTGATCACTCGGCGACAATGGGCTCACATTGTCACACAGGCGGCTTGGTCCAGATGCGGATGGAATCGCCATTGGGACCACGATGGCGACCGAGATTGGGGCCGCGCTTGGGATTGCGACCGCGATGCCGATTGGGGCCGAGAACGAAAGTGATTCAGTTGTTGATTCTTCCGAGACTCTTCGACGGTCATAGACCGCCGCTACAGAAGCCTGAAGCCTAACGCGGCGAACTTCCGTCGTAGATTCTCGCCCGCCCCTCGCAACACAAGCTCGGTATTGAAGAATTCGCGGCGCACGGGATATTCGGCGCGCAACTTGTCGAATGCACGGACGTTGCTTCGCAGCGCAACGTCGTCGTCGGTGATGTCGTAGACGCGTCGCACCACCCGGTGCAGCACTTCTTCCTCATCCTCCCCGCTGCTCACGGCGAGTTCAATGCGCGGGACCGGCGACGGTGGGAGATGAGGCGACCACGTTGGTTGGAGGTGGAAGAACCCACACGCCGCCTCATAAATCATCCGCGTGCCGTTCACCTTGCCATCGAAGCTGTAGCCGGCGATGTGCGGTGTGCCGATGTCCACCACGTCCAATAGTTCCGGTGAAATATTGGGTTCGTTTTCCCAGACATCGAGCACGACACCGCCCAGTCGCTCGCCATCAATGGCTTTGAGTAGCGCCTGGTTGTCCATGACCGCTCCACGGGCCGTATTGATCAGGACCGGCTTGCGAGCTTCCAATGCGCCAAAGCGTTCCTTGTCGAATAGATGAAACGTTGCGTCCAGACCCTCGCGTGTCAGCGGCACATGCAGCGTGATGATGTCCGCTTCCGCGAGCACCCGCTCCATTGACACAAAGTGCGCAAGCCGCTTCGCCCGCTGGCGCGGCGGATCGTTCTGCAGCACGCGTATGCCGAGAGACTCCGTGTAACGCACGACCCGCGAACCGACATCGCCTACGCCAATCACCCCGAGTGTTTTGTCACGCAAATGGAATTTCCGCCGATGAGCCAGTTCCATCATCGCCGCGACGACGTATTCGGCCACGGAATTGGCATTACTGCCTTGCGCGCTGGCAAAACCAATTCCCTGTTGCGAAAGATACTCCCGATCAATGTGGTCAAACCCGATCGTCGCGGAGGCAACAAACTTCACACGGCTGGCGCCCAGCAGCCTGGCGTTCACCGGCGTAACCGACCGCACCAGCAGGACATCCGCATCGCGCACCGTATCGGCAGTGATGTCGCGTCCGGGTACCAGCCGCACCTCGCCCAGTGGGCCGAACGCCTCCTGCGCGAAGGGGATATTTGGATCGGCGAGGATTTTCATGTGCAGCAATGGGGGGAACTTAGCAACGATTTTGGCGTTTGACGATAGTGGAGGAGGCGGGTATTCTCCCCGAGCTTCACTAAGGAAGACAAAAACATGTTTATCAGTACACACGATTTGGTCCGAAAACATGGGCCGCTGATTTTGGGGGTCATCCTCGCGGTCAGTGTTGGGATGGGGCTCCTGTTCACTCCCGCCGGCTCGCTGGTGGGAAAAGGCCAACAGCAGCGCGGCGGGTTGCCGACCATCAAGGGCAAGCCCGTCAATTTTGCCGAGTTCCAAAGCATACGCAACAGCATACTGGCGGGGATCGCGATGTCGAAAGGCCGCCAACCGGTGCGCGGCGTGGCGTTTGAAGATAATCTGAACATTGAAGCCGTCCAGCATCTGCTTCTTCTGCGCAAGGCCAGAGAACTGGGCATCCGCGTGACCGATGACGAGGTGGTCCAACAGATTCGCGCGCTGCCCATCATGCTCAACGAGCTAAAGCAGTTCGATCCCAACAATTATCAGCGGTACATGATTTTCCTTAACAATCTCGACATCAGCGAGACGTTGTTCGAGGAAGTCATCCGTGAGGAACTCGTTCTGGGGCGACTACGCTCCCTGATCGGCTCCGCGGCGGAGATTACCCCCGCGGAGTTGCAGCTCTCCTACAACATGCTCCAGGAACAAACGAAAATTGATTACGTGGAACTGAACGCCGCCGACCGGAAGGACATTTCCAACGTCACCGACGAGGACGCCAGGTCCTATTACGGGCTGAACCAGGAGAAATTCCGCACGCCCGCCATGGTGAAGGTGCGGTACGTCTACTTCACGATTTCTGATGCCAGGAAATCCGTCACGCTCGGGGACGACGAGATTAGCGAGTATTACGAGCGCAATAAGAGCAAGTACGTCGACGCCTCCGGCCAGCCGAAGCCGTTGGCGGACGTGAAAGATGAACTGAAACAAGACCTGCTCGACCTTCGCGCCGAGCGCCTCGCCGGCGACCGCGCCACGGCGCTCACCGTGAAGCTCGTGCCCCAGCCCGGCGCGCCGATTCCCGATTTCACGAAGACTGCCACCGATGCGGGGCTCACCGCCAAGGAAACGGACTTCTTCGATTTGCGCAGCCCGGTCAAAGGTGTGGATGCAGGCCCGACGTTCAATCAAATGGCGTTTTCGCTGGGACCGGATGTGCCGGTGGGCGATCCTGTGCACGGCAAGGACGGGTACTACGTGCTGGCGTACGTCGACAGCAGGCTGAGCGAAATCCCCGCGGTTCAGAAGGTCAAGACCCAGGTCATCGATCAGATCCGTCGACAGCGCGCCTACGATGCGACGGTAAAGCAGGGGCGTGAACTCGATGCCAAGGTCAAGACGGCTGTTGCCGCGGGAAAGAATTTCGCCGACATGTGCACGTCTCTCGGGCTTGCCGTGAAAACCTCCGAGCCGTTCACGCTCGTTGGTGGAGCCACCAATCTTCCTTATGCCAGTAACATTAGAGAGGTCGTCCTCGGGATGGCCACCAACGCGGTCAGTGATTTCCTGACCACACCGAACGGCGGGATCTTCTTCCACCTCAAACAACGGGAAGCGCCCAAGCCTCTCGAGTCCGAGCCGGTTCGGAAACAACTCGAAGCGCAACTGCTTCAACAAAATCGCGAAGCATTGTTCGAGGATTGGGCCAACTCCGTCATGCGGGCGGAGCAAGTGGATTACAAACGCCGAGCGCCCGTGCCCCAACGAGGATCACCGACAGACCAACCGGCGCCGGCCGAACAGCCCGCTCCGGCGAGCTGACCGCCTTGTGGCGGGGCGTCACCGTCCCGAACGACACGCCTTCACGAAATCCCGAAAGAGATCGAGGAATTCGGGGGCTCGTTTCACCAGTCGCTCGGGATGAAATTGCACGGCACAGCAATATCGGGCTTCGGACTTTTCCATCGCCTCGATAATCCCATCCGGAGCGCGAGCGACGACTTCAAAGCCCCGCGCGACACGATCGACGGCCTGATGGTGACTGGTGTTCACCCGGTCGAAACCGCCCATCGCTTTCTGGAGTCTGCCGCCCTTTGTCCATTCGATTCGATGGGCCAGCGCATCGGGCTTTGGATTGTGATGTCCGTCGACGTGAGGAATGAGAGTGCCGCCGAACGCCACATTCATCACCTGAATCCCGCGGCAGATTCCGAAGGCGGGCCGGTCACGCTCGGCGACCCTGCGCAGCACGTAAATTTCCATCTCGTCACGCGCCTCGTCCGCGCCGCGGATCTTCTTGCGCGACGCTGCCGACATTCGCGGCGTGTAGCATTTTGCCTCGACGTCGCCCCCGCCTGTCAGAAGCCAGCCGTCGCAAGAGTCGACGTAATGATCGAGCACTCGCCGGTCGCGCGTGAGCGGAACGATGAGCGGCACGCCCCCGGCCATTTCAATCGCTTGCGAGTACGAGACGCCGCAAAACGAACCGCGCCCGTCAATCCGTGACGGCAACGTGATCGCTTCCGGTGTGATGGCGATGACGGGTTTCATATTGCCTGTTGTCGATTGCGCCAGAGATAAACCAACGCCGTCCCGGCAATCAATCCTATCCCGTATCCGTTGGGCAATCCCACCGCCATCAGACCGACCAGCATGGCGATGAGTAGATCGGCTTTCGAGCCGGCAATGTCCCGCACCAACAGCAGCATCGCCAGACCTTCGAAGGCCAGCAGGACGCCAAGAATCGGCTTGGGAAATATCTGGATCAATTGGGCGAAACAGCCGCTGAAGAACAGCCCCAATGTCAGATAAAAACAGCCGTAGATGACGACCGAACCACCCGTGCGCGCGCCAAATGTGTAGTGTCCCGCCATTCCCCCCGAGCCGTGGCACGTCGGGACGCCGCCAAACCACGGATTGACCAGATTCATCAGCGAGTAGGTGAAGCTGATCGTCCGGATGCTCAGGGGCCGCCCCGGGAAAAAATCCTCCGCGACCTGTCGCGTCGCAAGGATCGAGTTTCCCAGCGACAGCGGAATCTGTGGTATGGCCAGCACGATCAAGCCAGTGAGCAAATCCTGTTGCGTAAGCGAATGCAGGTGCGGGAGGCGAAAGCCCGCGCCCTGGCTCACCGCGCGAAGGTCGATGTTGAAAGCGAAGGCGTAAATGATTCCCAGCGCGATGACAAACAGCGCCGCCGGGAAACGGCGATTGCCCATCAGCGCGATGATGATGACCAACCCCACCGCTGCCAACACGTAACCCGCCGCGCCGTCCGCCTGCACATAGTTTTTCAACGCGAGCGTCGCAAGTTGCAATCCCAGCCCAAATTGAATTCCGCGCACCACCGTCTTCGGCACCACGCGCGCCAGCCATTCGATCAACCCGGTCACCGTGAGCACGAGCATGATCACGCCCACCGCCAACCCGCCGCCAAACAGCACGCTGCCGCTCAACTTCTGCGCGATCACCAGCGTCGCCATCGCCTTCAACGGTTGCACCGGCATCGGGATTCCGTAGCGCAATCCCGTGAAAATCTGCATCGCGCCGAACATGATCAGCACGCTGGCGCTGTCGAGCCCCGCGGCGAGAATCATCCCGACAATCAGCGGCAAATCGGTGCCGATGTCGCCAAACGCGCCCGCGAGTTCATTGCGGTCGAAGCGTATCCAATCCCGAAACATGGCCGCGGAGTATAGCACAGTGGGAAGTCAGTTCAGTTCTGGGTGGTAACGATCGTGTGGACTCGATGGTAGCGCTTCGGCACCGGAGTCGACGACCGTGATGGTGCTGCCAGTGCCCGTGCCTTCCGGCCACGAGCTATTGGCAATCCAGCGCACCCGCCAGCCACAAACCAATTCCCCCAAAAACCACATTCCTCATCGTCACCGCACACCTTGTGATAAAGGCCCCTGTTCTTGTTATATTTTAGTGAATATATCGCATGGCAAAGGCAGACGGATCTTTCGCGGGGAGATCTGACATCCGACCTGCTAGCGCAGGTGCCGTGATAATTCCTTCTGCAGGGGACGCGCGGCGCGCAGGCTCTGCGCCTCCATGCGCCGATAGAGCGCGGCTGCCGCCTTGCCGGTCTCCGTCACCGTTGCCCGGCCGCCGTCAGCGCCACCGCGCCTGGCAACCACCAGCGGTTTCTTGAAGCAGTGATTCATCGTCTGCACCAGTGTCCACGCGCGCATGTAGGACATGTCCATCGCCGCCGCGGCCTTGCGCAGGCTGCCGGTCCGCGCGATGTGTTCCAGCAATTCCACCTTGCCGGGCCCCAGGGCGATGTCCCGTCCACAGACAACGCGAATCCGAGGAACGATTCGAACTGACGACATGGCCCAATGATACCAGATTCAGTGATTGATGATCAACACGCCCGCACCGTGAATTTCACTGCGTTTGAGCGCAGTCAGCGCGCGGTTGGCGTCCTCCAGCGGAAACGTCTGCACTTCGGTGCGAAGAGGGATCTGCCCCGCCAGTCGCATCAACTCCCGCGCATCATCGCGTGTCGCATTGGCGACCGACCGCACGATGCGCTCATGATAGAGCAGTTCATACTTCATCTCGGGGATCGGCGTCATGTAAATGCCGGCCAGCGCCAGCGTGCCGCCCTTGCGTAGAGCCCGTGACGCTTCGGGGACGAGTGTGCCGGCCGGGGCAAACATCACCGCGGCGTGCAGTGTGTCATTCGGCAAATCCTCGGCGCGACCGACCCACGCCGCACCCAATTCTTTCGCCAACCGTTGATGTTCCGCGCCGCGCGTCGCGACGAACACGTCACAACCCCACCGCACTGCAATCTGAACGGCGATGTGCGCCGACGCGCCGAACCCGTATAGTCCGATTGTTTGCTGCGGTCGCACACTGCTCAGATGCAACGCGCGATAGCCGATGATGCCCGCGCAAAGCAGTGGCGCCGCGTGCGCATCGTCGAAATTGTCCGGGATACGCACCGCGAACGCCGCCGATGCGACGGCATACTCGGCATAACCACCGTTGACGTGAAAGCCGGTGAACAGGGCGCGATCGCAAAGATTCTCGCGGTCGCTTCGGCAAAACTCACACTCCCCACAGGTGTGATGGAGCCACGGCACCCCAACCCGGTCGCCGATGCGGAACTCTGTCGCGTTTCCTCCGACCTTTTCCACCACGCCCACGATCTGGTGACCGGGCACGATCGGCAGGTTGCCGGTGATCTCACCCTCAACGGTATGCAGATCGGTGTGGCACACGCCGCATGCATGAACGCGAAGCAGCACTTCGTCATTGCCGGGCGTCGGAATCGGAAGATCAACTACTTCGAGCGGCGAGTGCTCGACGAAACGCGGTTGGCGAAGTAGCTGAGCTTTCATGAACATCACCCCACGCGAGCGCCAGCGCGATCTGCCCGGGTTAGTTCCCTCTTACCAGCAGCACCGGCACGTCGGACTTGCGCAGGACGTGCGAGGTGGTCGAGCCGAGGATGAACTCGCGGATGCGCGTGTGACCGTAGGCGCCCATGACGATCAGATCAGCGCCGACAGATTCTTTCAACTCGAGAATCTTGGCCTCGGGATCACCATGGAGGGTTTCCACGTCGGCGGTGACGCCAGCTTCGAGCGCCTGTTGCTTGGCCTTGTGCAATGTCTCGGAAGCGGTGTCTTCGGCGCCAAGAGCGGCGACCGTCGTGATGGTTACTTTCGCGCCGAGGACAGGGGCCAAAGCAATACCGGCGCGCAACGCCTTGCTGGATTCTTCACTGCCGTCGTAGGCGATCAGCACGTGTTGGATTTGGCGGAATTTGTCGGGCGTAACCAGGCAGGGTTTGACGGAGGCGCGCACGACGCGTTCGACGCTGGAGCCCAGCCCACCCCCCAGCCAGGGGGCGTGCTCGCCCCGTTGGCCGAGCACGATCATGTCGGCCTTCCCTTCATTGTCCAGTATGATCTGCGCGAGACTGCCTGTGTCGTAAGCGGTTTCGCAGGCGACACCGCTGTCGCGACAGCGTTTCTCGACAGAGGCAAGGACCGTCGTAGCTTTTTCGCGTTGGATTTCCTGGAGCTGCGGCAACAGGGCGGAATAAGGCTGAGCGCCGATGGCGCCTGAAAAATCCGAGATCCAAGGGCCTTCCAGAAGGCGAATGTCGGTGACGTACAGCGCGCGCAAGCGGGCGTTGAGCTTCTTGCCAAACCAAATCGCATAGCCGGCCGCCGCGTCGGCTGCGGGCGAGCCGTCCGTGCACAATAGTATGTTTTGATACATGGTCGCTTCCTTTCGGGCCTTGTGCCCGACCAGCTGAACATACGCCCCACCGGCTGGCGACGCCAAACCGCGGCGTTGACAAGGCGCCGATTTGCCTGTAATGCTTTTTGTTGCGGGCGCTTAGCTCAGTTGGCCAGAGCACCTCGTTTACACCGAGGGGGTCAAAGGTTCAAGTCCTTTAGCGCCCACCATATAGCGGCAGATTCGACGTCCGAAACACGAAATCCGACGACGGTCATTTGCGGGTTTTCGTCTTCGAGGCCAAGAACTGACGCAACGCGGGTGGGGGTGTAGCTCAACTGGTTCAGAGCGCTGCCCTGTCACGGCAGAGGTTGCGGGTTCGAGCCCCGTCACTCCCGCCATTCTCCCCATCGTGACCACTCGCGCCACCGACTGACACGAGATGACTTTCGCCAATGTTTACGGGCATTCTCTCGACGTGCGCCCCGACACTCTCGATGACAGCCGAGGACCCGCCGAGACCGTTTGCGACTAAAGTTTGTGACACTCCTTGTGACAGTCCCGCCGTGTAGCAAGGCAGCTTCTCTATTGCCGACCAGGTTGCGAGCATCCGCTTGTCAGTGTATATTCGCTCTGTCAGCTTCGAGTCGCTGTGCCGCATGAGTGCCTGACGGACCGCTGGCGCAACCCCCGCATTGCCCAGGTTTGTGCAGAACGTGTTCCGTAGCGCGTGGAAATCCGCGAAGCCATGCTCAGTCTCGTATTCGACATTCGCCTTGACCAGATCACGCCGAAATCGCTCGATCCGCGGAAATCGTCGAAAAACCGTGTCAGAATCGCTCGCCCTCGCTGGCCTGATCGCTTCCAATGCCGCCACGACTTCCCCAGGCAGCCGCATCGACGCGGGTTTGTGATTCTTCGTCGTGGACGCCCGCACGTTGACGAACGGCTCGACAGCATCCAACTGCACATCGCCCCACCGTAAGGCCGCGAGTTCGCCCCGCCGCAAGCCCGTATGGACCGCCAACAGGTAAATCGCCTTGCGATCATCGGGCACCGCCGCAAGTAGCCGTTTCATTTCGCCGTCAGTGAACGCCCGACGATGCCGTGTCTCACGCCCTTGTGTGCCGACTTTTTCGACGGTTTTCAGAGGATTGCTAACCAGCCGACCCTGTTTTTCCATCCAGTTCGCCAGACGCCGAGCCGCTTCGAGATAATCGTTCAATGTCTTGGCCGATAGAGTTTGGCTCTTGCGCCAAATCTGGAACGAATCAGCCGTCACGTCCTTCCCCACCTTCCACCCGCACGCTTCAATCAGAACCCCGACACGGTGTTCAATGTTTGCGAGATACTTTCCGCCCTTGCCCTGGGCACGTAGATCGCCGAGCAGGTCCTGTAAGTGCTCCGACAACGGCCTTTGTGCTGCATCACGCAACGGACGCGCGGCAATAATGCCTGCCGCTTCCCGTTCTTTCTCCGCGAGCAGTTCACCCCGTCGCCGTTCGGCCACTTGCCTGTCAGGAGTCCCAAGTGAAATGTCCTGTGTCTTGCCCTGGTCGCCGTGTGGCCGATACTTCCACCACCAAAGGCGGCCCCGCTTGTGAAGATTGTCAATCATGTTGCCCTCGCCCTTTTTAAATTATCGAGGTACGTTTGAATATCGGACGACACCCACCGCCGCGCGTGACCGATTCTCACGGGTTGGGGAAACTCTTGTGCTGCCACCAAACGCCAAATCTGACGCACGCTGAGATCGACAATCTCCGCGACCTTCTTCACTGACAACAGTTTTTCCTCCGATGCTTCCATGCCCTTAATCCTCTCCCGAATCCGTCCACTTTCCCCGTTTCTCTTTGTTTTCCTTCGCCTTCCTTATCGACCTGTCCGAGATCATTACGACGTAATATCCGTCGCGGTCGTACACACTCTTTTCCAGGATTCCCCTCTCAGCCAATTTGTCGATCATGCTTCTGTCGCAGCCGAGTCCTCCCGCCGCTCCACCTGGTGAAACTCCCCACAAACCCCGCTGGTAAACATCATCTTGCCAGTCCTGAAAATTCAGAAGCGACCGCTCCACTCTGGTCAGATTCGGCAGTGGCTTCATGGTGCTGCCGCACGCAGGGCAAATCAACTCCTCTGGACGATCCTCATCAGGTTGATAAGCACGCCCGCAACTGCTGCACCAGCCACGCTCCCTCTCAATGTCACTTGGGCTCATTCCAATGTTATGATTATTCAAAATTTATGAATTGTCAAGTCCCGAAGGCGTTTTTTCGCCTTGCAACACAATGTCATTCGGTTTACCCATTGTTCTCATATGGGAAGCATTCTCTTGGTTCTTCTCCCCGCAATTGCATTCCTTATCTACGCCAACCTCGATGGCCACATACTGAAGAACCTCGGCCCTAACAAGAAGTGGCTCCCGAAACTTCTCGTATTCTGCACCTTTGCGGCCTGCTTACTTGAAATCTACAAGAATTCCGTTGATTCCAAACTCGCTACACAACAGCGCACACAAGCCGAAGAAGACCGCAAGCAAGCCGCAAAAGACCGCAAGCAAGCCGCGGCCGACCAAACCCAATCACAAGCAAAGATTGACCAACTCAAGCAGGACATCAATCAGAAGGCTCTCGAATACCAACAAAACCTCCAAGAAGCCCGCTTCAACTTCCTCAAGGCCCAATCCGAAGCCGAAATCCGTGCCATTGGTACCGAGTTTTCAGAGTTTGCCGACTCATTTCCAACCAATAAACAAGAACTCTTGGCACACATCAACGACTTAAAGCGTGACCTCAAAGTTGCCCGCGCCAACGCCCAAAGCGTAGCACAAGCCACCCAAAGAAAGGCCCACCTCGAATTCACCGCTAAAGTCTACGCTCCGATATACTTCGCACTCCACTTCGTACAAGAAAGTGTCCGTGCTTACGCCCTGAGGACAGGCGACCAAGTTAAGATCGACCCCGTAGAATTGCCCGACGACCTCTACGAGCACCCAGTGAACACCCAAATTGTCTTTCCCACTGGAGCTATCTGGTCACTCAACATCCGCGCCGACGACGAACCGGTTGCTTGGTTCTCGGTCATATTCACGGATCCTCAGCACCACAAAACTGGCGAGCTCTACACCCCCGTCAACCCTGGACGACACATTCTCTCATTTGGTTACTCTGCCGACCCTTCCCTACCCGACCCCTCTACAATTAACGGAGACTTTCCCTTGTCCGACTATGAAACCCCGATCAAGCGCGCCTACCAAAAAGTTATGTCAATGCAGCTACTTTATACTCTCCCACAATAGCACCTACATCATTCTCACCGTTAACCCCTCTTGTATTGAAGTTACGGAGCGCGGGGCGGCGCGGCCCTGACGGGCCGCACCCGCCACTCGCGCTTCGAACGACCAACATCGACCTTGCATCGATCACCTCGCAGCGCTACAAATCCACCATGCTTATCGACCCGTGGGTACCTCTAAAATTCGTACTTCTTCTCTACGGCGGTATCTGCATCTTTGGTCTACTCTTCTTCGCTTTCTGGATCTGGATGATTGTCGATTGCGCCACAAACGAACCCCCAGGCGGGGACAAGGTCGTGTGGATGATCATTGTCGTTTGCCTCAACTGGATTGGCGCTACGGTCTACTATTTCGCCCGCCGACGAAACCGCGCTAAAGGCCAGTTTTTTCCACCGAAATCCCCACCCCCACCTCCTTGACGTGCTCTCCGAATCTCATTATCTAATTCACCCCGGAGCGCCCAGCACACACAGTGTTTCTCTCAATGGCACCGATAGCGGGTGGCCGCCCCGACTGACTAGTGGGTTGTCGTTTTCTTTTGGCAGCGCTTGCCAGTCGAGGCCAGTTTTATCCAGTGTCTATGTTGGAGCCACCAGCGTGCACACGCCTGCTCTCGCTCTCTCTCGCAAATAGGCGTCCCAATCTCCGAGACCAAGCACAGCAAAACCACGCCGCATGATGTGATCGCGATGCGACCACGCCACAGTGAGCGGGCTGATCTTGGTGGCCCTCAGGAAATCTTCGCACCCCGCACGCCAGGCCTTCCCCAATCCGTTGACCCATTGAAAGCGCGTCGTGCCAACCTTGTTATCCGCACGCCCGCTTGTCAGGCGCACCCGACGAGGGACGTGATCACAGAAATTCCGCGTCAGATATCGCGTGAGGTACTTCACCAAACGTGCTGGCTCCTGGAATCTTCGCCAGCCGTGTCGTGGTCCGACACCCTCGATGTTCACGAATTGGCCCCAGCCTCGCGCCACAACGAACTCTCGGAAGCCCACAACGTTGATATACTTGTTAATCAGGAAGTGATGATGCCACGCGCCACGCTTTTGCTGTTGCCACACGCCGCACCAGTCAATACCGTGCCGCTTCAGCCAGTCGGCCACAGGTTTCCACCGTTCCATGGCCTCCTTCTTGACGATCACGTTCTCATGAAACGTCATCGTCACCAGCCAGCAGTTTGGAAGGTTTACCGTTAGAAACCGCTCCAGACGGACTTTGGTGAGAAATTCAGTCTTGGCTCTGGTCGCCCCCATCTGACCCCTTCCTGGCCGACCGAACTACGGCCAAAATAGCCGTCCGCAGATCGGCACCGAGCGCCGACCATGCCTTGACGACTTCCTTTAGGTCAGATGGGACTGATTCTTGTGACACTCCTTGTGACAGTGCCTCGACTTCACCCAAGCGGGCATTGAAATTGTGGCGGGTTCGAGCCCCGTCACTCCCGCCAACTTATTTCAACGGAACTGCTTCTGGTTCTGCTTGATCCTGCGGCAGTTGTAGGCGGCAATCCTTGATTTCGACTCCTGGCGTCTCCGCCGCTATTTACTGCTCAAATGAGCTGTCGGGTGATAGTCAGGGTGATAGTTTTTTGGGGACTTGGCGGCGGGAAGTCGGGGCTTGAACTGGGCAGCGCGAACCAGTTGAGCTACACCCCCGCACCGGATCTGGCGATGGAATGCGGGCAGAAGTCAGAAACCCTTCAGGTTATGCTGTCGCTTAGCCTCTGGTCAACGTCTCCAAGCGGGAGTACGAAGAGAAGAAGGCGGAGCTAGGTCACAAGCGGCGGAAGCGGAAATAAAAGACCGCATCCGCGCTTGAAACACTATCCATTGTGGTCACTGAGCTAAGTATATAATTACCCTTCAATCGGCAGATAGGGTGAAGACCCCATAGCGCAGAACCCACTCCGTCGCCTAGTGTTTGTCCACTGATAAGGTTGAACGCACAACACACTCAAAACACCAAAATCAGTTGAATGATTCTATGGCGAAAGTACTCGGCACTGACCAGGGAACTATGCACTCCGGCATGGCGGTCAGCGATGTTCTGGCAATTCCAAATGCTCTGTGGGCAGCGTTTCCCCCCAAAGTGGTTTTCGTCCCATGACAGCGGGTCGGCAATTGCCGGAGGTCAGCGCGGAACTCAAAGCTGCCACAGCCAAGCTGGAAGCCGGGCAACAGGGCGGTGTGTGCCTGGTGAAAGTCGGCGGCGATTGGCGGCTGAACGAGCCAGTTCCTTCGTGGACCGGCGTGCTGGGTGAGCGAACTGCGACGAGTGCGCGGGTGGTGCCGGAAGATTTGGGAAAGTGGGACACTTCGCTGGTGCTGTTCTTGGTGCATGGCCAGGCGTGGTGCGTGGAGAAGAAGATAGATTTTAACGTCGAAGCGTTGCCCGCGAATTTGCAGACGTTGCTGCGGCAAATCGCGGAGATGGGCGCGCCAAAATCAATGGCCAAACCGGCTGTTAAGTCGCGCTTGGCGTTGGCAGGAACCCTGGCGAAGAAATGGGCGAGCGATGCCCAGGGGAACTTTTCGTTTGTGGGGGAATGCACTCTCGGTTTCGTGGGCGCGGTGAAGCAACCGCGCCGGTTTCGTTGGCTGGATTGTCTGGTCGAGATGCAGCAGTGCTGGGCGTCGTCGTTGCCGATTGTGAGTTTGGTCAGTTTTCTGGTGGGTGTGATCCTGGCCTTTCAAGCGGCGATTCAGTTGCGGGAATTCGGTGCAGCGGTCTATGTGGCTGATTTGGTCGGCCTGGCCGTGGTGCGAGAAATGGGACCGATGATGGCGGCGGTGATTGTAGCCGGCGGCACCGGGGCGGGGTTCGCCGCCCAGCTCGGCAACATGAAAGTGGATGAGGAAATTGACGCCTTGGAGACATTGGGCATTTCGTCGGTGGATTTTTTGGCGCTGCCACGGCTGCTGGCGGTGGCGGTGATGATGCCAATCCTCGCGGCGTATGCGAATGTCCTCGGCATCTTGGGCGGGATGTTTGTCTCGGCGACGATGCTGGACATTTCGGCGTCGGCCTATTGGATTGAAACTCAGAATCGCGTGGGGCTGTTGGATGTGAGCAGTGGGTTGATCAAGAGTATCTTTTTCGGCCTGGCTATCGGATTCGCCGGATGCCTGCGGGGAATGAAGTGTGACCGGAGTGCAGCCGGCGTCGGCGCGGCGACCTCCTCGGCTGTGGTGACCGGCATTATGCTGATTGTCTTGGCCGACGCTTTGTTCGCCGTGATTTTCAACGTGCTGGGAATCTAACGATCCATGAAAAACGACACACCAGCAACCGTGATCGAAGTCAAGAACCTGGCCTGCGGCTACGGCGAGACCGTGGTGTTGCAGGAGATATCCTTTGCGGTTCATCCCCAAGAGTTGCTTTTTGTCATCGGCGGAAGTGGCTGCGGCAAGAGCACCCTGCTCCGGTGCCTGATCGGATTGCTGAAACCGTTCCGGGGAGACGTCGCCTATTTTGGGAAAAGCTTCACGACGGCAGACGCTGGGCAACGGCGGGAGATTTTGAAAACGTTCGGCGTGCTCTACCAAGACAATGCGTTGTGGAGTTCCATGACGCTGGCGGAAAATGTGTCTCTCCCGCTGGAAGAACACACATCGCTCCCTCGATCGGAACGCGCCGAGATCGTCGCGCTGAAACTGACACAAGTAGGTTTGTCCGGGTCGGGGGACCTGTTCCCCTCGGAGTTGAGCGGTGGCATGAAGAAGCGGGCGGCGCTGGCCCGAGCGCTGGCGTTGGATCCGGTAATCGTGTTTTTCGATGAGCCTTCGGAGGGCCTGGACCCCATTACTTCGCGTGAGATGGATCGACTGATCCTGCAAGTGCGCGAAACCCTGGGGACGACCATGGTGATTGTGTCCCACCAACTTTCCAGCATTTTCAGACTCGCTGACCGCGTCATTGTGCTGGATCACGAAGCCAAGGGAATCATTGCCGAAGGCACGCCCGCCGAACTGGCCGCCACCAGCACGGATCCGCGCGTGCGGGATTTCCTGAATCAGGACGAAGATTCCCCAAAACGAATGAACCAACATTTGGCCGGCGGACCTGACCATTCTTCAAAATGAAAACCAAACTCAACCCAGCCTTGATCGGCATGTTCGTGCTCGGCGCTTTGGCGCTGATTGTCGTGGCGCTCCTTTCGTCCCGGTCCGTCCACTTGTTTTCCAAGCCGGGACGTTTCGTCGCCTATTTCAACGAGTCGGCGCAAGGATTGGACGTCGGCGGCGCGGTGAAGCTGCGGGGAGTTCGGATCGGCCGCGTCCTGACCATCGGGGTTCACTACGATTCGAAAGCCCGGCGGTCGCAGGTTGTCGTCGTCGCTGAGTTGGACAACAATGACATCAGCGACATGACGGGCCAGACGATCAAGATCTCCGACCGCGCCACGCTGCAAGGGCTGATCGACGAAGGGTTACGCGCCAAGATTAATCTGGCGGGCATCACCGGCCAGCAATTCGTGGAGTTGGATTTTCTCGACCCGCAGCAGTTCCCCGCGGCGCACCTTGAAAGCCCGGCTGAATACCCCGTGGTGCCGACGGTGCCCTCCGGGATGTCCGACCTGATCGGGAACCTTTCCAAGATCGTGAGCGATTTGAACAAGATTGATTTTGCCGGGATTTCCAGCGAACTCAAATCGCTGCTGGCCACCGCGAATCAGAAAGTCGGCGAATTGGATCTGAAGAAAATGGTTGCCCAAGTCACGACAGCAGCGGAGTCCATTGAAGCTTTGGCGAGTTCCGCCGATGCCAAGGCGGCGTTCTCGAACTTCAACAAGACCGCGACCGACGTGCAGGGGTTGGTGACCAAGCTCGACAATCAAGTGGAGCCGGTGCAAACAGAACTGGTGCGGACGCTGCATTCTTTCCACGACGCGGCGGAGAGCATCCAAAAACTTCTCGGCCCGCAAAGCGGCTTGGGCGAAGAAGCGATCCGGACACTTCAGCAGTTGACGGAGACGGCCAAGTCGCTGCAAGAGCTGGCCGACTTTCTGGAACGAAACCCCAACGCGTTGATCACGGGGAAAAAGCTTCCCAGCAAGGAACCGTAAACCGATCCGTCTTTAGATGACGCAACGACCCAGGTTAAATATGCAACTCACTCGACCAACCAAGTCCCCGGTCTTTAGAATTCCGGAAAAGTCCTCCACTCCGGCGAACCGCGCATTCGTTCTGCGACTTTGCATGTTCGCTGCCTGTGCTCTGAGCGGTTGTTCTTTATTGCAGCCCCACGCCGATCCGACACGATTCTATGTGCTGACTGTTCCGAGTGCTCCGCCCGAACAAGCGGGTGAAGGAGAGTTCAAGCGGTGGAGGGTGGGCTTGCGGCCAGTGGAAGTGCCGGCCTATTTGCGGAGCAGGGCGATGGTTGTCCGAACGGGCATAAATGAAATTCATTTCGCAGATTTTCACCGTTGGGCGGAGCCGCTCGACCAAGGAATCGGTCGCGTGATCAAAGAAACGCTCAGCTCCGCCCGAAACGTGGAGACCGTGGTGTTGAATTCGCATGGAGACGACACGCTTGATTATGAAGTGGGAATCCGACTTTTGGCCTGCGAGGGGCTGCGGGGTGAAAAGGGAGGCGGCACAATTCGTTTCGCCGTGACGTGGGAAGCGCGGTCGGTCGGGAAGAACTCAACGGTAACCAAACGCGGCATGTTCACCGCGGACCAGGTGGCATGGGACGGTAAAGATTATGCACAGTTGGCCGAGCGGCTCAGTGGGGCTATCGCCGGTGTGAGTAAAGCGATCGCAACAGCCTTGCCGATGGAAGCTCAGACGCCTGCCACGAAAAACGACAAACCATGAAAAACCCATTGCAGTCATTACCGGACCACCGCCTCGATCCAAACATTAAGTGATGTTCCCGCTCCACTTAGCCAATCGGGGCGGATTTGAGAGTCCTGGAGCGGAGGAGCGGCTCGAACCTACAGGAATTACAGTGCCGGCTTGGTCGAAATCCGGTCATGTTCATACCGGTGCTCACAAGATTTGAGCGCAGATTGTTGCGGATTGTCGTTGGTTGGCAAAGATGCAGAATACTTAGTACGCCACTATCGTCGTGCGCCGCCGCCGCCGCCAATATGCATTCTGTTCATCCGCATCTGTTAGCTGCTGAATCAGCATCCGGGCCATCTTCGCTGCGCCGTCGTCGCTGTAGCCAAACGCAATGCTTTTGACCCGCCGCCCTCAAAGTTCCCGCCCAAAGGACTGTCCGTCTGATTCCGTCAAAAGCGCGACGGCAATAGCATCGCCACCAGCATGTGTTTCTCCACCCCGCACTTCGATCCTGCCAATTCCAATTATCATTTTTGATGATATTTCCGCCACGGTGGGGTTTTACCTATAGCGAAGGGCCCGCCCATCGCGCAGCCTGCCTCCAGTTGGTAACAGTCCGCGCCGACTGAGCGTGTGGCTTTGCCAGTTCATGAAATCTGTTTCGGGCTCCTGTGCAGGAAGCGTCTTTTACAACCAGACGACAGTGAGACAGCAAGAAACAGAAAAAACGGGAACTCACGAAGATGGAAACGGTGAACATCAGCCCGGTCGCCAAATCCGCGGCGAATCGGCGAGTATGGGATTTGATTTCTAGAGCGATGTCGCTCATAAGAAAACCGGCGCGGCCCGGGCTTAACCCAACTTCACCACCATCTTGCCCACATTTTTCCCTTCAAAGAGACTGATGAACGCGTCCACCGCTTGGTCGATTCCGTTCACAACCGTTTCCCTGTGTTTCAGCTTGCCAGCTTTGAAATAGCCGCCCACTTCTGTTTCAAATTCGCCCTGCCGGTCCAACCAATCGCGCACAATGAAACCTTTCATCGTCAATCGTTTGGTCGTGATGTTAAACAGATTGGCGGGGCCGGGGCGTGGCTGTTCCGCGTTGTAACCGGAGATGCCGCCACAAGCGATGATCCGGCCATGCACTCGCAACGCCGACAGCGCCGCTTCGAGCGTTTCGCCGCCGACATTATCGAAATAGACATCGATCCCGTCCGGCGCTTCCACTTTCAGTTGTTCGACGACCGGACCGGTTTTGTAATCGAAGGCGACATCAAATCCGCATTCCTCCCGTAGAAAATAAACCTTCTCGATTGAACCGACTGATCCGATGACCCGGCACCCGCGCAATTTCGCCAGTTGCCCGGCTACACTGCCGACAGCACCGGCGGCTCCCGAAATAAAGATGACGTCGCCGGCTTTGACCTCTACCAAATTCAACCCGACCCAGGCGGTCAGGCCCGTCATGCCGAGGGCGCCGAGGTAAACCGAAAGCGGCTGAACCTCGCGGCTGACCGGATGCAGTTCTTTCGGCGAAGCAATGAAGTATTCCCGCCAGCCAAAGTTGGAAGTGACCGCATCGCCCGGCTTGAATTCCTTGGCACGCGATTCGATGACCTCGCCGACGGCGCCACCGTCGAGCGGTTTGCCCAACTCGAACGGCGGAACATACGATTTCCCGTCGTTCATGCGCCCGCGCATATACGGATCCACCGACATGAAGAGATTGCGAACGAGCACCCGCTGGTCTTGCGGCCACTCCAGTTCGGTCCGCGCCAAGGTAAAGTTAGCTGCGGTTGGAAGTCCCTTGGGTCGGGAGGCCAGCCGAATCTCGAGACTCATAATCTTTGACATAAAAACTCACGATCCCGGTTTATCCTGTTTTGTGGATTCTCTGGCGGCTTGGAGCATTTGATTATGCTCCGCTTCGGCGACGCCTTGTTCGACGAGCTGCTCGCCTTCGCTTCTGCCCTCGTCATCCTCGTCTTCGCTCGGCGACTCCGGCGCTTTGTGCCCTGTTGAGCGCGGCATTGAGTCCCATCGTTCGGATTCGGGCGCTGATTCGAGGGCGGCTTCTTGTGGATCCAGATCCGCCTCGCCCGTCAATTCGCGTTTGGCCTGTTCATAGTCAACCTGCAACACCTGGGGCGGAACACGGCCTTCGATCAAGGCCAGTTCGCGCGCCCGCTCCCGCACCATCTTGCGGGTCACCGTGCCAATGCCGATGGAGTTTTCTGTGATAACGCCTTTATTGAGAGGATTTGTGTCCATGTAGTGATGACTCCAAGCTCAGCGAATGGTTAAGTGCTTCTTTGGTTACCTGTGATTTATGTTTTATGACCGGTTATGATAACCGTGAACCCCGGTGCGGGTCCGTTCCGTGATCAATTGCGCCTCGGCGTCCAGCCAGTGCTGCACCTCGCGTCCCTGCGGCGATCCCTCGTTCATATAACTGAAGCAGGCCCTTCGGACCACTTCGCACCGTGATCGCACAAAATAAATTTCGTCTTGGCTTAAGCTTGCCGCGGCCGCCGACAGTGCCGCGCCGCCTGGCTTTGGGTTTTGGTCCTGGGATGTCCTTTTGTATCTCATCCAGCAAGAATAGGTTGGGCAATGGTGCCTCAGCTATGGGGTGTTTGCCCCATCTTTCGTGTCTTCAGGTCAATTCCGCCGGGAAGGGAAGAACATGGTCCGATGGCGTTTCCCGTTTCCGCAGGAGGCCCATGGTCGGTGTGAAACGAGCGAGTGACGGCGGGCCAACGGCCGCTGTCAGTTGATCGGCCTCACCCACACGGCGGACATCGAGCAACGCTCTCTGCGCGTTCGTCACCTCTCTACCCCACAGAGACGCCGAGAATTCGACCGATTAGGGCGGTCACCGCCATCGCCAGGGCGCCTCCAAGGGTAACGCGCAACGAAGCGCGGCCCAGTGGCGCGCCGCCGAGATAACCGCCAAACGCACCGAGGGCCGCGAGACTCACCAGCGAGAGCGCTGCGATCACGAGGATACGCAAAGCTGCTGGCGCGACGAGAAGAGCGGCAATCGGCACCCCGGCGAAGAACGCAAAACTTGCGGCGGATATCCATGCGGCTTGCATCGGACGCGAGAGAAATGCCTGGTCGATTCCAAGCTCATCGCGCATGTGTGCGCCGAGCCGATCATGCGCGCTGAGTTGCTCCGCGACCTTCATCGCGAGATCCTTCTCAAGGCCGCGTTTTACGTAGATCGTCGCCAGCTCCTCCAATTCGGCTTGCGGTTCCGCCGCCAACTCTTGCCTTTCGAGTCCAATGTCCGCCTGCTCCGCGTCGCGTTGCGAACTGACCGAAACAAATTCACCCACGGCCATCGACATCGCCCCGGCAACCAAGCCTGCCACGCCGGCGACCAGGACAGCCTCCTTCGACGCGGAGGCCGCCGCGACACCAATCATGAGACTCGCGGTCGATACGATTGCATCGTCCGACCCGAGCACGGCGGCGCGCAACCACCCGGCGCGCCCGCTGCGGTGCATTTCCACTTGGCTTGTAAGGATGGCAGGTTTCTTTTTCATCTCCCAATTAACCCGTTCGCGCTGCCGTGTGCCAACAATTTGCGTGAGGAACAATTCCCACCCACCCAACTGGTTGACGGAGACAATGCTTATGGTGTCGTCGGCTATAACTCGGAATCCAAAACGTCGGGTGACACCTGCGGGTTGAGCATGCGCCGATTTGCGCTGGATTGTGATCGATTGTGTCATTTGATTTCATGCTTGATGCCACCCTGTTGCCCCGGAGACTTTTCCCTGTTTGATTCGACTCGGCCCCTTTCTCGGAATGAAGTGTCCAGCCGGGTGAGAGTTTTACCATGCGTTCAATTCACGAGTCCTGTTGACACCGCTTTCGACCGCATTCGTGCGCTTACTTCTTCGCCGAGCGATCGTGCATCAGAATATTGATAATCAGGACTAAACCGCCGCCGCCCGCGCCCATAAAACAGAGAATCGCAAGGCCCGGATACCCAAACAAACGGAACGAAGAATCGATCCGCATCATTAGGGCTGCGCCGACAATCAAGGCCGCCAGGATCAGCCCAACGGTGATTCGGTTGGCGACCTTTTGCATTCCCTCGATCAGGACTATCTCGTCAATGGCATCCACCTTGACCTTCAGGTCATTCCGCGCCACGACATCCAGGATTTGATTGACGCGGCCGGGCAATCGCATGAGCAGGTCTTTTAGTTCGAGCATACCGCCGAACAGGTTGCCCGGTGAGAGCGCCTTCCATAAGCGCTCCTGGAGCATGGTAGCGCCGTTGCGTCGAATCGAAGCGTTGGGATCAAACTGCGGATCCAGCGTCCGACCGACCAGATCGAGATTCAGCAACGTCTTGCCCAACATGGTCAATTCGGCCGGCAATCGCAGTCCGCTCTCCGCCGATGCCTGGGTAATTTCCAGGACGACGCGACCCACCTGCATCTGTTCCAGGGTCGCGGCCTGCTGGGCGCCCACCAGGGCGGCAACTCGGTTGCGAAACGAGGTCTCCTCAAACTGCTCGGTGACCTCGCCAATCTTTATGGCGACGGTGGCGGCGTCATCACTACGGCCTTCACTCACCGCGAGAAGCAGTTGTAATAGATTCTCCTGCAAGCGCGGGGCAATCCGCCCGGTCATTCCCAGGTCCAGCAGCGCCACCCGGTGATCGTCGGTGATGAAGACGTTGCCGGGGTGAGGATCGGCGTGAAAAAAACCGTCAACGAGGATCTGTTGCAGATAGGCCCGAAACAGCTCCTCGGCCAGTTCCGCGCCCATCAATTCCATACGCGCGAGTGGGCTCAGGGACGTGACTTTTTGGCCGGAAATATACTCCATGGTCAACACCCGCGAGGTGGTAAAGTCCTCGATGGCTATGGGCACGACGATCCGGTGGAAATTCTTGAGATTGACGTTCAGCGTGAGGAGGTTGCGCGCTTCCTGGCGGTAGTCCAATTCCTGCCATAAACTCCGGCGCAGCTCTTCCAGCGTTTCCACGAACCGGTAGCGTTTTCCCCACTCCGTATGCTTGTCGAGAAACTGGGCGATGTCTTCCAAGGCGTCCAAATCCTCGGCGATGATCTCGCGAATGCCGGGTCGCTGCACCTTGACCACCACGGCCCGGCCATCCCGCAACCACGCGCGGTGGACCTGTCCCAACGACGCCGCCGCGAGAGGTTTGATTTCAAAGTTGGAGAAAGCCTTCGAGATTCGCACGCCCAACTCATGGGTGACAATGGCGTCGATTTCCTCGAAAGAGAACGGGGCGATGTTGTCCTGCAGGCGGGTTAACGCATGAATGTAAGCGGGGGGCAGAAAATCGGCCCGCGTGGACAGGAGCTGGCCGAGCTTGATGAAGGTCGGCCCCATCTTTTCCAGATCCCGCGCCAATTCATCGGCGCGAGGCTCGGCAGGCAATGTCTTGTCAAACGGCTCGATTCCGAGAGTTTCGTGCAAGCCAGTATTGGCCAGCATGTCCGAGCGCCCATACTTGATCAGCAAAAAGGCGATGTCTTTGTAGCGCTTCAGATGCTGCGGCTTTAGTGAGATTCCCATAATATTGTTCCCGGGCGTTATGGCCACGTTCATTTCGCCGTCAGCAGCGGCATGGCCGAAATCGCGCCGCCCGGCGTCTTAAAACTCCACAAGCCACTTCCGCTAGCGGAGCAATAGCACCACAACAACGATCACGAGAAGCAGGCCGACCCCGCCACCGCCAATATAGTAGAAGTTGGCCAACACGGGTGCGAACAGAAGGTACATAGATTTCCTTTCGATTGTGATGGCAACTCATTTGCCATCGCTTTCTACAGTGACTGTAGGCGGTGGGCCGGTCTTTAGCCATGGGGTAGAACCCTACTGTGGATTAGGAGAGGCGTTCTCCGACATCCTCGTCCAAGCCGTCCGCTCTGGAACCAAGCTCAATTTCCCTCAGCCGGACACGAAACATCCGCTTCAGCCAAAAGTGAGAACGTGGCAGCAAACCTGCCCCATGTGGTTACGGAGGCGGGAGTGGTGGCTGCAGCGTGGCGTTACGGCCACTTTCTTTGCCTCCGCTCGCACGCGGAAGTAGCGAACGGGGTACCATAAGAAAATGGCACCGGCGTACGCAAGCATCCCGAGCCCGAAGAAGTAGCCCCACTCCGACTCTTGCGGATAGAAGAAGAGAATGGCCCCGCCAAGCGTGGCAATAAAGAATGCGGGCATCACCAGGAAGAGCAGTCCGGGCCACGGCGGAGTTTCCAGGGTTACTCGGCGTGAAAATGCCGCGAGCTGTTCTTCTCCCATCGCTTTGGCCATGACAATTTTGGATGCGTTGGATGCGGCGACCAGGAACGACGTGGTCAGCAGGGCGACACCCATCGGTGGCGACGCATACGCTACCAGTCCGACAAAAACTGTCAGGAGAGCAAATTTCCAGCCGAAACGCCGGGCGACGGGATTCGCTTCGAGTTTCAGGGTTGGCGAGACGAGGTATGTCGTCCAGACATCCGCCGCGCGTGAACAAACAGCCAACCCGGCAATCACATGAACGTATCCATCAATCATTGTGCCGACCCCGTACAGGCTTCGCAGATTACCTGGTCGAGCGTTTGTCGATGTGCAATTGCCCGATCGATGAACTCTGTGTACACATCTTCTTCCACCAGAATCTTCTGCGTCGGGCCGGGCTTCTCCTCCCCCCACGATACATATCCCGGGGCCTGCTGTTGCACCACGTGGAAAATCTCAGTGGAAATATCTATGACTTGTTCACGCATCTGTATCCGCCTTTCTGTCATCGTCGATGACGAGGATGACATCTTGCCCGCCCCTGGCAGGCCCGCCGGTTGTGGAATGATTGGACTGAGGCCGGTCAGAGTCTTTGTGAGGTATTCCTTCCATTGCCATACCTGGCGAACCTCGGTTATCAGATCGTCTTTGATCCGCAGTTTCCAAATGTAGCCGTGTGCGCCATGGGCCCGTGCCATCGCCTCGGCTGTGGCCGAGTCGTCCAGCGTCATGATGATAATCTGTACGTTGGGCACGCGGCGGCGCAGAACCGCCGTCGCTTGCAAGCCGTCCATGACCGGCATGTGCAGATCCATCAAGACCAGGTCCGGCCCGAGCAATTCCGCCATGCGTAGCGCCTCGCGGCCATCCGCCGCGGTACCGACCACTTGAAACAATGGTTGCGTCTTGAAGTAAGCGCACAAGCTCTCCAACAATATGATGGAATCATCCACCACCAACGTGCGGAGCGGGTGGGGGAAGTTGTCGGGAGCGGGCGACGTGGTCGGGGTCTGTTTCATAACACCAGACCCTAGCGGCGTTCACGGAAAACCCGGAATTACTACATTCCCTATTTCCAACCGGGAATTCACCCTAAGATCCAAACTGTAGGTTGCCACAACGGTTCGGTTATCCTACAGCAACAACCGCCGCAATTTCTCGCGAGCGTCGGTGACCTGCACCCGTTGACTGGA
>PLTX01000093.1 GCA_003164675.1 Verrucomicrobiota bacterium
TCAGTGTTACCTATGTTCTGAACCTAATGTGTTGCCGATGTTCTGAACCTGCACCGCGACGAACGGCATGACGACCGACGCTTTGCCGCCAAGGCACGGCAGGGCGGCCTCTCGGCGAGTTAGAGCGCCGCTACAGTGGGCGGGGGAGGAAGCGGCGGATTGGGTGGGAGTCATGTATCCGCCGTTGAAAAAGTACTAGACAGTATTGATGTGAATGTGTATAGTTGGTGCGGTTTGGATGTTGTTCTTTGAAATACGGGAGCAGAAACGAATTAACGCTCAACGTCCAAGGGGGAAGCGAGCGAAGCGACGAAAGGCAAAGCGGCGACAAGTCGCCGCACTCCACAGGGGGAAGCGACTATCGGCTGGGACAGCCGACGCTACAACGTCGCGTAGAGGGGGGTAGGCCCCATATATGCAAAATCACAAAACGAAGCCAATTTTTTGAGGTATTAGCGCTTGTGGATGGGGTTGAGGGACAAAATGTTGTGACTGCAAGTGTGCCAGTTTGTCAGTTGGCTTCGTTTTGCCGGATTGGCTTCGTTTTACACGGTTCAGAGCCCTTCCGGTGCCGAAATGCCATCGCCCCGGGCTGGGTCCGGCGGTCTGCCCAGACGACGATTGCGCCCCGACAAATCCGTGGCTCATTTGTCATGGGCGATGCGGCGGTGGCTGCAAGAGGTGGAACCACAAACGACGGAGGCCGGCGGAAAATCCGGTTCGCATTTTCTTTTTGCGGGAGTATATTCCAGCATTGTTCGGAGAGGCACGCGATGGCACTGACTCGCTACGGCGAATTGCGCAACGAACTCATGCGTCGGAGTTTTCCGAGTATTTTTGCGCCCGTCGTCCTGCGCGACGCCGACAGCAATTACGTCCCCATCCCGATCAGCGAACGCCTCGTGCAATGCATCTGGTACGACCAGCGCCTGAACTCCGTCTCGTTGCAGACGACCGATGGCCGCACCGTCCGCGTGGTGTTCCAGGGCTGGTGGAATTTGGAGGCCGGCCCCGATTTTCGGCATGCGACACTGCAGATCGGCGACGAGCCCGAACGCACGGGCGACGTCGAGATCCATCTTCGGGCCGAGGATTGGGACCATCACGGTCACGAACACGATCGCCAGTTTAACGACGTCATCCTGCACGTCGTGTTGTGGGAAGCGGGCAGCCTCCACACACCTCGGACCCGCGCAGGCCAGATCATCCCGCAACTGGCAATCCAGCACCAATTGGACTGTCCGTTGGAGCAACTCTACGACGAACTGGATATCGACTCGTATCCGCACAATGTCGGCAACCATCACGGACAATGCGCCCATGTGTTGCAGGCGCTGCATCCCCAATCGCTCGCCGCCCTGCTGGATACCGCCGGCGAAGAACGTTTCGGGGCCAAAGTGCGCCGGTTCCTGCGCTGGATTCATCGGGTCGGTCCCGAGCAGGCATTTTACGAAGGCTGGATGGAAGCGCTGGGGTACAAAGCCAACAAGGCGGCGTTTCGCGCGCTCGCCCAGCGTGTCCCCGTGTCTGAGATCAACGACCACCGGTTGCATCTCGGGCCGATTCTGTTCGGCGTCGCCAATCTTCTTCCGACGGGCGCGCCCGCGACGCGAGACGCCGCCGCCGCCGGCCACGTGAAACGGCTTTGGAACGCCTGGTGGAAACTGCGGCCGGATCTGGAAGACCGCATCCTTCCATCCGACGCGTGGCGATTTCACGGCGTGCGTCCTGCCAATCATCCCCACCGACGGCTCGGCGCCGCCATCACTCTGTTGAAGAAGCATCCGAGGTTGATGGAGAAGGTCGTGGGGGCGGTCGAGAGCGGCGGTGACCCGGCCACGTTTTTTTCCGAGATTCGCGACGATTACTGGAGCTACCACTTCACGTTGGGCGGCAAGACGCAGTCGCGGGCAAGCGAGTTGATCGGCTTCGGCCGCGCGCAGGAAATCGTGGTCAACATCGTGCTGCCGTTCGTTGCGGCGCACGCGCAAAACAATGGCGACGCCAAACTGTACGAGGCCGCCAAAGCCGGTTATTCACGACTGCCCGCCGCCCCGTCCAACAGTATCGTCCGCTTGGCCGCCAGCCAGTTGTTCGAGAGCGCGCCGCTCACGCGCCGTTCCGTCAAGACGACGCGCCAACAACAGGGCCTGATGCAGATCTTTCACGACTTTTGCGTGAACGACAAGTCCGGTTGCCGCCACTGCCAGTTCCCGGATCTCGTGCGTCGTTGGGCGGCTGCGACGTAGGGCGCGGAGATCGAAGTGCAACACGACCCATGCCGCTGTGCTGCATGTGTAACCAGTAAGGCGCTGACCCCTCTGATGCCCCCATGCTCGGGGCGTCAATAGTCAATGACTGACCCCTTATCCCGGTGCTTTGGACTTTACGTTGTGGGTAGGTCCGAACCGGGTCGCGGCATGGATAACACCTCACATGTGATTGCGCAGGGTTCTGAATAATTAGAATCCTACTTGCACGAGTATAGCCCAATCGCGCATTTGGCGTAGACAATGCCAAAATCGACCGCTTCAAATGTGTTCGCCCCGTTTACCAACGCGCTCGTGACGTCGACCGGGCCGTACAGGGCACAGTAGCCTTCACTGATAACAACGCTACCGTTAAGGACGATTTCGTTATCAACATACAGGTTGTTGGCGGTGGATGTTCCGCACTTGGTACATCCCGTTTCCCATTGCGAGCAGCCGGTGATGTTTTTCAGATAGTAATGTGCCGACGGGTCTTTAGTGATCGAAACCGTCGAGCTGTCGTATACATAACCGGCAGGGGGTTCATCCCCAGGGCTTATGACACAATCCGTAGCACCGAATACGGCTGCTTCGAGCGTCCAAGCGGAGGAATCTGCGCAAGAGGAGTGACATGGATTGGGTGAACAAACCGTTGCCGGTCCTTGCCATTTGTTCGGTGAGATGCAAGCCGCCTGTGTGGTGATCGTGCAAGACGAGCCGTTGGACGAGCAGCAGGCTCCATAGCAATTGCAGTTGAACTCTGTTGTCAGTAAATCGGTTACAGCTTTCAGCTCAGTGAAGTGTTGCGGCAGGAGCAAGCCGCTCACCACGGGGGTCCAATCGGTTTGGACGCCGCTTGTGGCTTGCTGGATGATGTCGGGCTTAGTCCAGTTCGAGCAGGTTGAAGTGATGTAGGTATTTTGGTATTTGGGAATGACGGCTGCCAGACTCGATCGGATGGTATCCAGAAAAGTCTCACTGATCGGGACGCCGGCGAGAGCGCCACTGGTCAGATTGGACACGATGCCGCCGTAGCTGTTCGTGAACACCTGGTAGCAGCCGAGATAGACCTGATTGCTGACGATGAGTTGGCTGGGAGCGTTGGTCGGGTTCACGGTAATGGTATTATTGGTGGGGTTGTATGCCAAATAAGTATAAGGCGTACGCGTCCACGCATCGTAAACGTTCGGCGGTGAAGCGGTCGGGAAGAAATCGAGCGTGATCGAACCAGTATTGGAATTCACCCACTCGCTGACGGTTGCCGTCCACCGTGTCGGCGTCGTGGCATTGTGATTGCAATTGGACAGTGCTTCGCCGTGGTTGATCTTCTGCAGAATGCTGACCAGAGTCGCGGAGTCCACTACGACGTTAAACTCCAACTGCGCCTGGGGAGTTAGCATGCCTGCAAGATTCTGACCCTGGGCAGCGATGTAATTGTTGCCCGTGTGGACCTCCGAAACGGAACTCGACGGCGCAACGAAGTAGCCATACAGATTCGTCCCACTTTGAACGAGACACTGGCTCACCGCGTTGACTGCAGGAGGCAAATTGGCGCCTTGCGCGGTTGCGTCGGGAACGGGAGTGGCGCTGTCGTTGAAGTACACCCCGAGACTGGCAGGCAAATATTCGTTCCCCGCCGCTGCCCAGTAATTGGTGGCGCTGTTTTGAAGGGCATTTGGACTGTGGTTTTTGGTTCCGACGATCCCAAACGCGCAAAGGCTCGCGGGATCGTACGTTCCAGGTCCCACGATCTGTGCGCCGACAAAATTCGTTTGATTGGTGTTAAGCAGCGACGGGAGATTGCTGATGATCCCCATCGCGTTCGCTGCCGGGATTAGCATCAGATTCGTGGCCACCGAGTTGGAGTAGCAGAGGAACATTTGCGCGATGCCCGGCTCGTCGCTGTGAGTAAACGATCCGTCCTGCGTCGGAAGGTATTTCGAGAAGGAGTTCGTGTCACCCGGAGAGCCAGCATATACCGGAAGCGACGTGAGTGGGAAGTTTGGCGGATATTCTAGGTTCTCTACCACGCCGTACCGGTACGGCACACCGAAGAGGGATGCGGCAATGGCGGGGTACATCGTGGACTCACCGATATGAAAGTGCTCCCATCCGGAGAAAATTACCGGCCGGATCGCTCTGCCGCTGCTTGTGTTGCCATTGTAGATGTCCGGCTGATGGTTGGGTGAGGGGCGTCCCTCTTGGCTGTAACACGGCACGACAACGTCCCCGACAATATCGGCAACCGCGTTGTACAGCAGGCTCACGCCCACCATGTTCAGATTAGCGGCTGCGGGATACACGAACGAGTTCGCCACGTATTCGACCGAACCGGGCACCGAATTGTTTTGAAAAGTGGGAATCAGCGGGTTGTGCATCCAGCTTGCCAGCGACCCGACGATTGGCAAATTGTAGCTCATTTCTGTCAAACCGACCTTTTCTGGGCTACCGGTCGGGGCGTTCGCAAGCCTGCAGAAATTCACCCAGTCTTGGGGTTTGAGTCCCAAAACTTTGTGTAGCGTGCAATCGATTGCCAGGAATGCCTTCGGATGTTCCATCAATGTCTTCGAACCAAATACCGAGACCGCCCCTCGTACGTAGTTGACGATCGGCGCGCCATAATGCGGCGTGCCAAGCGTGACCAAACGGGCCACGCCGGGATCCACACCCGTCTGGGCGCACTTCATCAGATAGTAATGCGCCAGCACCCCGCCCATGGAATGGCAGAGCAGGGTGACGGGTGGCTCCGGTTGATTGGGTGGCTTGTAGGCGCTGCGCACCTGCCCGACTCGCTGGCTCAAGGTGATGGAATTGTTGGCACTCTGTTGGTACACGCCTTCCCATGCATTGGACCTGATGCTGTCGAAGGTTTGGAGATGGCCAAGCGTATTCGTATCCTGGGGTCGTCCGTAGGTGCCATAATCAAACGTCTCGACATAGGCTGCGCCCGGCTGATAATTGGGAATCTGCAGTGGTGCCGCGCCGGCCCCTTGCCAATAGTAGGTCGTGGAGAAATAGTTACTCAGGACATCCACACCGTAGCCCCAACACTCTGCACTACCACTCGTGATGCCGTGCACGCAGATAACGGGCATGGGCTCGTAAGCGCGATGCGCGGGGAAGTCTTGCCATGACACAATGCGAGACGTCTGGGCAAAAGTGGGAATCGCACCCAGAAACCATGTCAAAAGTAGCACAGTTGCAGTTTTCACGGCGGTCCCTTTCTCTATCTAGTTTCCGTTCCGTCGCGGGATATCCCTTGCCACAGCGCCCCACCGATTGGAAATCGCGTCATATGTGCCGCCGGCGGCCAAGAGTCGCCCCCGCATCGTAGTAACGTCGATCACTCGGACAGCGCCGCCATTCGTGAGCAGCCAGCCGCGTTTCCCCGAATGATGCGCCATGAACGTGTAGGGGAGGCGCTCGCCGAGAATTGGCAGCGGATCGACGTACTCGACTCGATTACTGACCAGACCCGCGATGGCCAGTCCCCCCGCATTGATCGCGACCTTTGTTCCATCCGGGCTCCATGAGGGCCACCAGCCGAAGATCGGCTGATTCTTCTCGTCCACGACCGGCTTCTGCTCGGAACCGTCGGGGCGAATCAGCCAAATGCGGCGGTCGGTGTACGCCTTATCCGCGTTGTCATACCGATTGTGGGTGAATGCGATCCAATCGCCCTTTGGCGACCAAGTTGGATGTTCGTCGTGTGGGCCGTCTGTGAGTTTCGTCCTGTTTTTTGTCTTGAGATCGAATATCCCCAACTCTCGTGTATCCTTGCAGTACACGATCTTGCTGCCGTCTGGGCTCCAACTGGGATGCAGGACATGCTCATGCTCTTTGTCGTTCCATACGGGATCGAAGGGCTTGTGCAGGTTCTTGCCGTCAAGTCCCATGACCCAGATGCCGACGGTGCCCAGGCCGAACTCGGCATCGAAGGCAACGTTGCTGATGGCGGCATTGGCGTCCATCCAAACGGGGCCATTCTGAGTGTCGATGTAGACATCTTGCCCGGGCCAGAGCTGGGCGATCTCCTGCTTCTGCGATCCATCCCAGTTCATCTTGCAGAACCAGATGCCGCTGCCAGTAGCGCCGCGCATCTGCTTGAGGAAGTAGATCGTGTCGCCGTCCGGCCCCCAGTCCGCACCCACATAGGAGACGTAATTCTCAGCCTTGGCTTCGGCACGGACGAGGGGTCCGCAGTACATCAGTGCTGTCATTGCAACGAATACTGTCAGCATTCTGGTAAGTGAAGGCTTCATTGCTGGCTCTCCGCTAAGGCCCGCTCGGAATCGAAAACAGGCTGTCCGGTATTCCCTGGTTGATGGTTACGTTGCTTATTGTGGTTTGCCATTGAATGGTGGTTCCGTCGGGGTAAGTGAGCGTCACTTGTTCGCTACTCGGCAGCCACACATTCGGGCCCACCATGATTGGCGCCCCGTGCTGGATCGTCTGGATCGTTCCGCTCGCGCCCTGGTACGTTTCTTGAACAGGCACGCCGCGACTCATATCAACGACCAGATTTGCGCTGCTAATTGCATTGGTGTCCGCGGGCACGGCGCTGAATGTGGCGCTTCCGTTAGCAGAATTTGTGACCAGGCTGGCGGTGGCCGTTGGGAAGTCGTTGGTGAATCCGGGCACGTCCCAGTAATAGGCGGCTCCGTTCGTGCTAATGACTCCTATGCTGAGGTTGGTGATCGAGTCCACTTGGAAACCACCTTGAATTTGCCCGTTGCCGTTGATGTAGGCGGTACTGGTAGCGTTCATGATGGTGACAAGGCCATTGTCCGACTCGGTTTGCCGGGACATGTAGCCGCCTTTTTGCTGCACGGCGAAGGCCAGCGGTGACTGCTGCAACTGGCCGTTTATGTAGTAGCTGACGGATACAGTGTAGGATACATCGCCCATCTGGCTGTAGTTCGTTTGGACCGCATTCAGCACATCCATGGCAGTCGGGTTGAGAATCACCTGTTTAAACGGGGTCCATTTGCCATCCGAGCCTTGGGCGTGGAGGTAGAAGACGTGACGCGACCCGTATGGAATCGTTCCTCGCAGCCTGGTGCCTATGGCGGTGACCGAGCTCACGCCAAACACACCGTTGGAGGCGCTCAGGTGCGTTCCTGTGCCGTCGGGCCCGGTGACGACGTCCAGGAAATACTCGGCTGCCTGGACGTTGACGGCGGGGTTGGTCGAAAGCAGGTTGGCGGCGATGTGGATGACGTTGGTGTTGAAGTAGACTGCCCAAGCCGAGGTGATCAGCACCATGCTGATCGGGTGCGAATTCAAGTTCGTTGGGCCGGTGACCGCCGTGAACTCCTCCCAATTGTCGTACCCATCTCCATCGGGATCGGCCCAGGCACGTGATTGGACATTCGTGGTCGTGCCGTCGCCGCCGAAGTATTTGATGCGCCACCAGTCGGGGATGCCATCGCCGACGGTGTCAAGCTGGCCGTGGTCATAAAAGACGATGTCGATTTGGCCCGGCAGAAGGAGCGTGAGGTTCTTGGTGTCGAGGTTCCATGAAGTTTCCTGGTAGAAACCCGGGGCAACGCTGATCTGATCGCCATTGGCAGCGAGGGTGATGGCGTCGGTGATGTAGCGTTTCGGGCCGTGGCCGTTGGTAATCACCGCGCTCAAGCCGTCAAAGCCAGCGTCGCCGTAATTGTTGTCGGCGTAATAGTTAGTGATGGCCTGCGCGCTCGAGGCGAGCGACGAAAGCAGCGCAAGGAAGGCGACTAAGCATCGCGCGCTCCGAGCCAATCCCGGCTGTGACAGTGCCGAGGCCATGGAGCTACCTCAATTCGAGAGCTTCGCTGCTGGTAGCTGCCACGGGCGGAGCATTGCTGGAGGCTTGCTGTGTAAACGTGCCTGTCTTGTTGTCGAATTGGTAGCCCGCTTTTACGCGCCAACGGGGGGCGTGCAGGCTGTCATCGGCCACGACCTGGCCGGTGACGCCATCGACGCGGTAGGTTGTGGTGACTGCCGCGCCGGCGACGCTGGGGGGCGTGATATTGGCGAGGAGGTTGCCTGCGAGATCGTAGAATGCTCCGTCGGCGGCGACATAGACCTCCAGTCGTTTGGTGGACGAATTCCAAAAGAGGGCGGCGCCGCTCTGTTTGCTCGGCGCGATCTCACGTGAGACGCGTTGGGCGACGCGGGCACGGGTTTCTGCGTCGAGCAGCAGGAGCGGCGGATCCATGCCGCCGTAGGCTGTCAGTTTGCCCCAGATGGTGGCGTCTCCCCACGTCTCGATTGAACCCTCCGCGCAAAATCCAGCTAAATTGCTATGCAGCCAGTTATCCTCGCTGGCGACCCACAGGCAGCCGAAGCAGCCTCGATTTTGACTGCAGAAATGGAACCCGCCGGCGTCGTTGCCCGGGCCAATGAACCTGATTCGGGGCCAAGCATTGGAGGAACCCAATATGACGCCGAACTCATTTGTCTCTCCGGGCAGTGCGGAGATGGCGACGTCGCCGATTGAGCCGATGGAGGTTTTGTTGCTTGTCGTCATCTGAGGCCCGACAATCAACGAGCCGGTTGACATATCGCCGTTTACGGCCAGGCTTCCGGCCCGGGCCTGAATTGCCAGAACGCTAATGAAGATCGAGAGCAGGTTGAGTGTTTTCATGCGTACAGTTCCTTTTTGTTAAGAGCGGATTGAAGTCGTTGGCGCCGAAAAACAGTGAGGAATTGGGGTCTGGTCATTGTAACAATTTGGTTTTAATTGTTTCGGAGTGGAGGCGTAAGGAGCGATTGGTTTCCCGTTGTATGCCGAATCAGTTGACCGCAACGGCGACGCTTGAACGTTGCCCAGCGCCAAGAAGAAGGTAACGAGAAGGACCTTGGCCTGACTTCCGACGACCTCACATGTCGTCTCCATTTCGCTTCCACGTTCACAGGACGCAGCCGGCGAGTCAAGAAGTTTTTAGGTGGGACCGTTGGGTGAGAGGCTCGAGGCGATAGGATTCAGAAGCTGTCCGCCATCGCCGCGGGGCTTGAGGGCAGAGAAGCTACGGAAGGCTGAGACGAACTGGATGAGCTCGACGTTGCCATGCCGAGTTGGAGCGGTGTTCGTTCTCATTCTACGCTTCGGCAAATTGTACGTAGTAAGAGCAAATTGGACGTAATTTAACGTCGCCGTACCCACGCCCACATCAGCAAGGCCAGGACGGCAATCCCAACCGACGCCATCACGATGACCCACAACAGTCCGCCCCGCTTCGATCCGGCTCGCGAATCGCCCGGCGTTGCGAGCCGCACCGGCGGGAACAATTCGCGATCCAACGCCTCCGCCGTGCTGGCCACTTCAGCCAGCGACGCGAACTGTTTACAACCTTCCGCGCCCAGCATTCCTTCCACAAACTCGCTGATGGGCTTGGTGACCGGTCCGATGTCGTTGGTGAGCGTGGCCACCATCACCGCCAGATTCACCACGTCCTCTCGAGCCGATGGACTGGCGGGCATTTCGGCGGGAGCAACGTTGATGAGTTTGACCGTACCATCCGTAGCCGTGAGCACGTTCTTGTCGGCGGGCGGTTGGTGCGGGACATTCCGTTGCCAGAGGAAGTCCAGCGCGCGCGCCACGCCGGCAATGGCCTGCAACAGGTGGTGTTCGTCCACTCCGTCACCCTGGCGCAAGAACCGCGCGAGCGGCGGCCCGTCCATGTATTCCATCGCGCAGAAGTAGGTTCCGTCCGATTGCCCGGCCTCGTACACCGTGACGAGATGGGGATGCATCAGGGAGGCATCGGCGCGCGTTTCTTCCAGAAAGTGCTCGATCTTACCCGGCAGGGCAGCAATCCCCGGTGACAGAACCCGCACCGCAACCGTGCGGTCCATCGTTGTCTGAAATGCGCGGTACACCTTCCCCCACCGGCTGACGCCGATTGGTTCCTTGATCTTATAGGCCCGCACCATCCTGCCAACCAGCGGGTCGGACGTCGATGCCGCCTCGCTCATGGTGAACCCTCCGGCGTCGGGATCGGCGCCAGCGACCGCATCGATGGCGGCACGGCGGCGACGTCCTGCATCACGCGGTGGTAGTACGTCCGCACCACAAACCCAACCAGCTCATGCGCGGTCCCCGGAAACCGCACCGTGAAGGCCTTGGATGAAAAATTCTCCCAGGACGGGATGGGCACCCAGACCGGTTTGCGCCAATCGACGCCCATCCCCGCGCCGTCGACCGTGGCGAATTGCACGCCAATAGCGACCGCCGCCGTATTGAGTTCGCGTTCGCCCGCTTGCGCTTTCGCTTGAATGGTCACGGTGGCCACGTCGCCGTTGTCGCTGCGCTCCACCCGCGCAAGACGAATCACATGGTTTAACAAAGATGGCTCAGCAATTGTCGGTGCTGGCGCGACACGATCGCCCGCCCCGGGAATCTCGCCGAAACCGGAAGCAGATGGCGACGAGGAACCCGATGCCGCCGCGCCCATGTGGGCCGATGACGTGGTGCGAACTGCGTCCAGTTTCACCTTCTTCGGGCGGCTTTCGGAGAACATCTGACCCAACAGCACGATTTCGCCAATAATCACGGCACCGACGACGGCAACAGCAAGCACCTGCAACAGATCGATGGGACGACGTCGCCGCTTGGCGCCACCGCCGTGCACAATCTCAAACTGGAGATGCACCGGGCCGATTTCCAATTCGTCCCCGGACGCCAGCCGCTGTTCCGTGATTGCCTGGCCGTTGACGCAAACGCCGTTCGGGTTGCCCAGGCCGCGCAGGTAATAACCGTCCAAACGCCGTTCGATGGTCGCATGATGGTCCCGCACGCCCGGTTCGGCCAGTTGTACGTGGCAATCCGCTTGCCGACCGATAATCGCCGATGGACGGTCAATCTCCAGCGGCCCTCGTGATGCCAAGCGGTCTTGGAAAAGCAATCGGTACATGTCCCGGCCGTTATGGTACCACAGCGCGCCCGCGCGCCCACGGTTTTTCGGTGTGGCTCCCGTGAAACGCTTGCGGACGTAATGACCCGCTGCTAGACTTCCCCGCTGCATGTCCCCCACAACCACAGCCAGCGTCCCAACGTCCCGTCGCTCGGGGAGCCCGCCGCCAGAGGTACCGCAACCCGAAGGTCTGCGAATCCTGTTTGTCTCGTCGGAGTGCGTGCCATTCGCGAAAACCGGCGGCCTCGGCGACGTGGTCGCCGGACTGTCCAAGGCATTGCGCCGGCTCGGACACGATGCGCGCGTACTGATTCCCCTGTACTCGTTCATCGACCGCGCAAAGTACGGCATCAAACCCATCGGCACCGCCTGCGTCCACATGGGCGCGGGCATCGAACACTGGGTCGGCGTGCACCAGACCCTTCTCGACGACGAGGTGCCGATCTGGTTCCTCGATTTCGACGCCTACTTCGGTCGCCCGGGCATTTACGACGGGCCGCTGGGTCATCATATGGACAACGCCTTCCGCTTCGGCTTCCTGTCCAAAGCCGCGTTGCAGATTTGCAAGGATTTCCAGTACATCCCCCACATCATGCACGCGCACGATTGGCCCACGGCGATCCTGCCCGCCTTCCTCAAAACCTGGGACCGCATTCTCTCGCCGTTGTCGAACACCGCCAGCGTCCTCACCATCCACAACATCGGCTATCAGGGTAAGTACGACGCCAACGTCATGCCCTACCTCGGCCTCGGCGTGGAACATTTCACCTCCGAGAAATTCGAGGACTTTGGCAAGACAAACCTCCTCAAAGGCGGCATCTGGTTCGCTGACGCGCTGACCACCGTCTCTCCCACGCACGCCAAGGAAATCCTCGGCCCGATAGGCGGTCAGGGTCTCGCGATGTACCTGAACAACCGCAGCGCCGACCTCTTTGGCATCCTCAACGGCGCGGATTACTCCCGCTGGAACCCGGCCACCGACCCGCTCATCCCGGAAAAATTCTCGCCGACGGACCTGACTGGCAAAGCCGCCTGCAAAACCGCGTTGCAACGCCGCTTTCATCTCGAAGAACGCCCCGACCTGCCCGTGTTCGGCATCGTCAGCCGCTTCGCCCACCAGAAAGGCTTCAACCTCCTCCGCGAAGCGCTCCCGCCCGCCCTCAACAATATGCTCATGCAATGCGTCATACTCGGCAACGGCGACGCCGACACGGAAAACTTCGTCCACTGGTTGACCGCTGCCCATCCCGGCCGCGTCGGCTCGCACATCGGCTACTCCGACGACCTCAGTCACCTCATCGAAGCCGGCAGCGACTTCTTTCTCATGCCGTCGCTCTACGAACCCTGCGGACTCAACCAGATCTACTCCCTCAAGTACGCCACTCTCCCCGTCGTCCGCGCCACCGGCGGCCTCGACGACTCCGTCGCCAACTACAGCGAGTCGACCGGCACCGGCACCGGCTTCAAATTTATGGAACCCGACGGCCTCGCCCTCTACTGGTGCATCGGCTGGGCCGTCTCCACCTGGTTCGACCGACCCCACCACATCACCAGGTTGCGGCAACAAGCTATGGCCCAAAACTTCGACTGGGCCACCTCCGCCCGCCAATACGTCGCCGTCTACCAGCATGCGTTGCGGAAGAAGCGGTCCATAACCGCCTGAATTCCACCCCAATTGCCCGCCGCACCCCGCCCGGACCCCCGAACGAAGCCAATTTTGACAAAACGAAGCCAAGTGACAAAATGGCACAGTCAGGCTCCTAACCATCTGCAAGCCAACTTGATCCACATTCGCTAACACCTCAAAAAATTGGCTTCGTTTGGCAGAATTACATATATGGGGCCTACCCCCCTCTACGCGACGTTGTAGCGTCGGCTGCCTGCCCTGAGCCCATCGAACGGGTCCCAGCCGATAGTCGCTTCCCCCTGTGGAGTGCGGCGACTTGTCGCCGCTTTGCCTTTCGTCGCTTCGCTCCGCCCCCCTTGGACGTTGAGCGTTGAACGTTTGACCGCTTGTCCGCCATTGGCGGATTGAGCGTTAATCCGTCCCCAACCCCCTTATGTCAAACAACATTACATCCAAACCGCCCCGACTATACACACTAGCATCTCTGTTGTCTAGTCATTTCTCAAAATCGGAACCACGCCCCTGCGGCGCGACGATCTACCCTCCCGCCTCCTCCCCACTGTAGCGGCGGTCTGCGACCGCCGGTCGTCATGCCGTTCGTCGCTTCCCCTCGCTCCAACGCCCATCTCCTCGCCCCGACTCCGACGGGGCAAGCGGCCCGCTCGCCGCCCGCTCCGCATCGGAGGGCCACGCTCCGTCGTGGCCGCCCTTTCCGCTTCCCGCCTCTCCCCTTGTAGGGCAACCGCTCCGGTTGCCGCCGTGCCGTTTTCCCCTGCCCCCTTGAATGTTGAACATTTCGCGTTGGACGTTGAGCGTTAATTTGTTCCGCAGCCCCCTGTCGCGCCGTCGTGTCCGCCATAGCTTTAGCGACGGCGGAAGCCTCGGCGAAGGTGGATGCCCCCTCCGAAACGCGTCGAATTTCAGCCCGTTTTGGCACCGCACGAGCGCCTTACTCCGACCCTGCCGAAGGGTGTACGAAAGCCCCCAAATGGGGCCGCGTGACGCCGCAGGGCGAACGCGGGCTTCGCCACGAATGTTTACCACGAAGCACACGAAGGGGTCATCCGTGTAAGCCGAGCGGCGACCCATCGTGTGACTACACACATCACTGCATGGCGAAGAAAGCGACTTCCCCCGCACTCAGGGTAAACACCCATGGCAAAGAATCAACCCATGGCACAAGGCGTGCTTTTAATAGATAAGAAATCTCAAGACCCGACAACAGAAAGAGAAAAGCACGATGAAAGCAATTGTTCCAATGGCGTTGGTAGTGAACGCAAGGAAGCCGATCATAATGGGCCTTGCCTCTGCGGTGGTCATGATGTTCCTGTGCTCTGACGCGCTCGCCACGCCGAGCGGAACCAGCATTCTCCAGTTCAATTTCGTGACGGTCATGACGAACACCGACGTCCAGCCCAATGCCAGTGGCAACGTCAACTGCAAACTGGACCGCCGGGGGACGGCCAGCAACCTGCAGCTCAAGATATCGCTGGCCAAGCTGGATCCCAACACGCCGTATCAGTTGATCGCCTATATCGACGACGACACCAACTCGACCAGCGTGACGCAGTTCACCACAGGCGCGAATGGCGCGTTCGCGGTCACGTATGTGCAAAAGGCAAACGCGAGGTCGGGCGAGAAACTGCTCCCGAATGCGCTGAACCCGATCTGCAGCGTCCGTGAGCTGGACATCGTCAACGGCAGCGGGCAAACGATCTTGCAGGCGGACCTGATGGACCCGGACAGACTGCAGTACCGCCTCAAACGTTTCATGGACAATACCGGATTCATCCCCGCCGCGGTCGGGGCGCTTCAGATCAACGCCACCAAGCAGAGCACCCGGTTCCGCTTGCGCGTCTCGGGTCTGTCCCCGAGCACGGTCTACCTGCTCACGATCAATGGCAACGTTGCTCAGACGAACACGACGGACCGCGCGGGCAAGCTGAATCTGACAACCCTACCGCCCGGTTCGACGGACGTGCTCGATATTAACACGCTAGCACTGAGCGATAGCTACGGCAGCAACGTCGTGCTGACCACAGACGGAAGCGAACCCGTTTTGACGACACGCCAGCAGACGATCCGACCGCTCGCCATTCCGTCGGACACGCTGCAGATTTCCCCGAACGAGGTCTCCCTATATAGTCTGTATGGCTACAGCGCGTGGCAGTTGGGGCCCCCCGAGGACGAGGGCCAGAGGTTCGACCTGATGCCAGCCGGCTATACGGGAGCAACCAATACGGCACGGCTTTTGTCTTTCTTCTCCATGACCGACATCCACGTCACCGACAAAGAATCCCCGGCCGAGGCGCTCTACTTCGGTTGGAGCGCGCCCTTTCAGGCATCAGGTCTTTTTATGTCGGCCTATTCGCCGATCGTTCTCACCACGACCCACGTCCTCGACGCCGCCGTCAAGACCATCAACGCCTTGCACCGTAAGACGCCTTTCGATTTCGGGATTTGTCTCGGTGATGTCGCCAACAGCACTCAGCTTAACGAACTTCGATGGTTTATTGATGTTATGGACGGACAGCGTATTACGCCCAGTTCCGGCGCTCACCTCGGCGCCGACACCATTGACTATCAGAAACCCTATCAGGCCGCCGGGCTTGACCGTTCCATCCCTTGGTATGAGGTCATCGGCAACCACGATCAGTTCTGGATGGGCACAGAACGTGTGACCGACAAAGTCCGGACTACACAGGTCGGCACCGTCGTCCTCAACATGTTTCCCAACGCCTTGGCCTCGAATGCCACCGAGGGGGCGGGCCTCTATGTGGGCGTTGTCGATGGGACCACACGCTACGGCGAGGTGATCAAGGGCGGACCGACGAACCTCTTTGCGACACCCCCGACCGTCGTTGCCGACACGAACCGCCTCTCCATCGTGACGGATACATCTTCGACTGCGAAGTTCGTGAGCGAGTTCTTCAATACCGCATCGTCCCCGGTGGGGCATGGGTTCAACCAGACCAACACTGGCAGCACTGCAGCCTGCTATACGTTCGAGCCGATGACGAACATGCCGATCAAGGTGATCGTGCTCGACGATACCTGTAAGACGAACAGCCCGTCCGGCGGACCGTTGTATTACGGCGGCGGCTGGATCGACGCGGCACGCCTGGCCTGGCTCACCAACGAACTGCAGATGGGTCAGGTTTCAAATCAGCTCATGATCGTCGCGTGCCATATCCCCATCAGTCCGCAAAAGGACCTCTTCGTTACAAACAGCGCCTCGCAGCAATTCTACGATTATCAAACCGAAACGAACTTGATCGCCACACTGCACAACTATCCGAATCTCATCCTGCTGATGGCGGGGCATCGCCATATGAACACGGTGACACCGCAACCGTCACCTGACCCGGCCCATCCGGAATACGGCTTCTGGGAGGTCGAAACGGCCTCGCTGCGGGACTTCCCCCAGCAGTTCCGCACCTGGCAGATCCTCCGCAACAGCGACAATACCATTTCCATCGTGACGACTGATGTCGATCCCCAGGTCGTGGACGGGTCGCCTGCGTCGGATTCGCGCGGGTATGCCATCGGCGCCTCGCGGGTATTCGGCAACACCTCCCTTACCGATACGACGTCGCATGCGTATAACGCGGAGCTGGTCAAGCAATTGAGTCCCGCCATGCAAACGAAGATCGCCGGTTACGGAGGGCCGCTGAGTAATGGTGTGGTGTGCACATCGATCGCATCGGGACTGGAGTGGTGATCGACATCATCGGTAAATTGCCGTCCGCAGACGCCACTCTCGGACCGTGGAACGAAGTTCAGGGCGCTGCCATGTATTGTGTCTCGGGCTGACGCCTGGGAGGTGGCTAAAGAACCAGCGCCGGCGGCCCATGCTGGCACATCCGTTGCTCTATATGATGGGGATGAGCCAGCGAATCAGGCAATTGATGTCTCTGTGTGTCGCCCTGTGCGCCTTCGGTTGTGTACAGCAGAAGGTCGAAGAATTCGGGGGACCGGTCGAAATCACTCTCCGATCACCCGACGGGCCGGCCGCCGGAGTCCCGGTGAAAATCGTCGACGAAGCCGCGGTCGCCAAGGCGCTTGGCACGCTGGCATTGCAGCAGGACCTTAAAAACACCATCTCGGAGACGGTGTATAGCGATTTCTTCAACACCCTCACCCTGTCCAAGGGGATGAGCGTGGTGAAAACCAAGCAAGATGGCCGGATCCTCGTCAAGCACGTGGGCGCCCCGTACTACGTCGTGGCCCAGGAGGGTCAACATCTGTGGGTTGCCGACGCTGCCGAAGTCCACGATTCGAGACTGCCCATGGGTCCGAATAGCATGGGTGGTCAACACGCGCTGACCCTCCTCATTGCCCAGCCGGGTGTCTTGCGTGAATTGACCGCCGCCACGATGGAGATGGTTCGTCAGGGGAAAATCGACCAGGCGCGCGCGATTGCCCGGTGCGCGCGTTCGCGGGCGTTGATGAACGAGATTGATTGGGAAGAAGCGGCGCCGTTGCTGGCCGGGGCCGAGCGCGCGCTGAAACAGAAGGATTACGACACCGCGCGGCGGTTGGCGAGCCGCGTGGACGACCTGATCCCGAACCAGGCACGAACGAAAAAACTGCTCGACCAGGTTTCCGCCGCGTATGGCGGCGAAGTTCGTTCGCTCGCGGGACACAAGGGCGCGGTGACGAGCGTCGCGTTCAGTCCCGACGGCACGTATCTGCTCAGCGGCGGGGAAGACGGCACGTTGAAGTTGTGGGAGACGGCAACCGGCCGGGAAGTGCGCACATTTACCGGACACAAGGCCGGTGTCACGGGCGTGGCGTTCAGCCCCGACGGCTCCACGGCCGTGAGTGGCAGCAGTGACAGCACCCTGCGATTGTGGGACGTCGCGTCGGGACGCCAGTTGCGCGCGACGGACGGACTCGGTTGGAAGATCGCCGGCGTCGCTTTCAGCGCGGATGGAAGATTTGTCGCGACCGCCGCGGACGACAATCAGGTGAAACTGTGGAGTTTGCCCAAACTCGAGTTGGTCCGCGCGTTCGCCGGACACGGCTGGCGCGTGACGAGCGTGGTGTTCAGTCCCACAGGCGGTTCCTCCCTGAGCGGAAGCGAGGATGATTCCCTGAAATTGTGGGACGTATCGAATGGGCAGGAAACGCGGACGTTTCGCAACGGATTTGCGGCGGTGACGTGTGTCGCGTTCAGTCCGGATGGACAATTTGGATTGAGTGGCGGCAAGGACAAGATGGTCCGAATCTGGAATTTGGACAGCGGCCGTGAAGTCGAGCAGCTCAAGGGACACAGCCAAACGGTGCGGAGCGTGGCGTTCACGCGCGACGGACGGTTCGCGGTCAGTGGCAGTGAGGATCGGACGGTGAAGGTTTGGGACGTGAGCACCGGAACCGAGATCCGCTCATTTACCGGGCACACCGGCGCGGTGACGGGCGTTGCCGTGAGCCCGAGCGGCCGGTATGTCGCCAGCGCCAGCGCGGACGGCACCGTGAAGATTTGGCAGTTCCCACAACCCGTCTGGCCCCGCAGCGAAGAAGTGAAGAAGTGATCGACTCTCCAACGTGATGACAATCGCGCAGGGACGGGCGCTTTGCCTGTCCTTGTTTCGTTTGTGCCCGATCCGCTCACTGCGCGGTTGAACATTCCGCCGCTTGCCAATGTCTATGGCGTTGTGCTAGAAAGACAGGCACTTTCCCGATGGATGACGTAAAGGAGGAAGTTGCAACAAGGGGTTCAAAGGTGCCGTCTCGTACTGTCATGCAACCGATGATCAAAGTAGAAGACCTGACGAAGCGTTACGCGGGTGTGACCGCGCTCAACGGCGTTTCGTTTGAAGTGCAGCGCGGCGAAATCGTCGGGTTTCTCGGGCCGAACGGCGCGGGCAAGAGCACGGCGATGCGGATCCTGACCGGTTTCATTCCCGCGTCGTCGGGGCGGGTCCAGGTGGCGGGACTGGATGTCTTTGAGAATTCACTGGAAGTGCGGGAACGCGTCGGATACATGCCGGAAAACAACCCGTTGTACACGGACATGCGGGTGAGCGAGTACCTGAAGTTCCGCGCGAAGCTCAAGAAACTGCCACGATCCGAGCGCACGGAGCGCATCCCGGAAGTCATGGAGTTGACGGGGATCAAGGATGTGTCGCATCGGATCATCGGACATCTTTCGAAAGGGTATCGGCAACGCGTCGGCTTGGCGGACGTGCTGCTGGCCGAGCCTGACCTGCTGATTCTGGACGAGCCGACCATCGGCCTCGACCCGGTGCAAATCCGCCAGGTGCGCCAGCTCATCAAGGACCTCGGCAAACGGCATACCATTCTGCTGTCGACGCATATCCTGCCGGAAGTGGAAATGACGTGTGACCGCGTCATCATTATTCACCATGGCCGCATCCTCGCTTCGGACACGCCCGATAGTTTGACGAAGATGCTGAATGCGGGCGGATTGATCCAGGTGGAAGTCCGCGGGCCCGGCTCGGACGTGCAGGCCAAACTGCGCACGGTCGAGAATGTGGAATCGATCGAGGCGAAGTTGATCGAGGACGGTTACGTGCGGGTGATGTTGACGCCCAAACCAGGCACCGACCCGCGCGAGAAGGTTTATCAGGCGGTGGCGAGCAATGGGTGGACGCTGCGGGAATTGACGCGTTCGCGGACGACGTTGGAGGACATCTTCGTGCAAATCACGCATGAGGAGGACGAGGCCGAAGAAGAACGGCGCGAACAGCGCCGGAGCGTGCTGCGATGACGAACGTGCCGCCACTGTTGCGCCGGGAATTGAATGCGTATTTCGCGTCCGTCTTGGGATACGTAGCGCTGATGTTTTTCCTGCTGGTGATGGGAGTGACGTTTGCGGTGGTGGTCCGCTACCTCAATACCGGCCCGACCCAAATGACGGCAATGAAGATCCTGTTTAGCATGTTCTGGCTGCCGTCGCTCGTGGTCGTGCCGATGATCACCATGCGACTGTTGGCGGAAGAAAAGCGCGCGGGCACGCTGGAGATGCTGATGACCGCGCCGGTGACGGATTTTGAGGTCGTGCTGGCCAAGTATCTCGGCGCGGTTGTGCTGTATGCGATGATGTGGGCGCTGACGGGTTTCTATGTCCTGATTGTGCGGCATTTTTCCGGCAGCGAGACGATGCTCGATTTGGGCCCGATCTTCAGCGGCTATCTCGGTGTGATCGTAATTGGGCAATTCTTCATCGCCGTCGGCTTGTTGGCGTCCTCGATGACCAAGAGCCAGGTCGCCGCCGCGCTGATGTCCTTTGCGGTCGTGTTTCTGATGCTGATCGTATTGAACTGGCTGACGTTCCTGTTTCCCACCGGGCCGCTCGGCAAGGTGTTCCATGCCGTGTCGGCATTCGACCAGATGGAAGATTTTGAGCGCGGCATTGTGGACGTGCGGCCGGTGGTCTTGTATCTGAGCGGGACCGTCTTGGCGCTGTTTATCACAACGCGCGTGGTTGAATCCCGGAAATGGAGATAATGGCAGTGACGAGCGACTCCTCACAACCAGACAACAAGCCCCCGACGTTGCGTCACCGGCGGCTGGTCGTCGGCGCGAACGTGCTCGTGCAGATCCTGGCGGTGCTGGCGGTGGCGGTGATGGTCAACTGGTTGACCTCGCGACATTACCTGCGCTTTGACTGGACAAAGGCGGGTTACTACAAGCTCTCGGAGAAGACCAAGCAGCTGGTCGGAAGCTTGAAGGAGCCTGTCGACGTGGTCGTGTTCTTGCCGGAGTCCGGTCGTCAGGAATATATTCAGAAAGTCCTCGATGACGTGCGCAACCTGCTGAAAGAATTTCAATTTTATGGCAAGGACAAATTGCGGGTGGAGTACGTCGACCCGCAACGCGATCTGGCCCGCGCGCAGCAGCTCGTTACGCAATACAATTTGGATTCGCCCGACGTCGTCATCTTCGCCACTGGCAACCATCACAAGTACGTCCGGCTCGATGAAATGGTCGATCTCGACCGCGGTCAGGGAGAGATGGGGGAGGAGCCGCGGGTGAAAGCGTTTAAGGGAGAAGGGATGTTCCTGGCGGCGATCCAGACGGTGACCGAAGAAGCATCGCCCAAGGTGTATTTCCTTACCGGGCACGGCGAACGCAACCCGGAGGATTTCGATCAGGCAAACGGTTATTCGGAGATCGCCCGCTACATCAAACGCGACAATATCACGGTCGAGAAGTGGAACCTGCAGGAAAAGCAAGCGTTGCCGACCGATGCGGGCGCGATCGTGATTGCGGGGCCGCGCAAGGCGTTCTCGCAAATGGAGCTGGACGCCTTGGAGCAGTGCTTGAAGAACAAGGGACGCCTGTTCATCATGCTCGATCCGCGCCGCCAGAGCGGTTTGGAAACGTTCCTTCATCGTTGGGGCGTGCAGGTGGACGACGACCTGGCCATCAGCAAGGCGGGTGTGTTGCTCGGCACGGAGTTGTTGAATGTGAATGCGGTGGGCGCCAACTACGCGGCGCATCCGATTACGGCAAAGCTGGCCGACACGAATACGGAATTCCCGTACGCGCGTTCGGTTCGTCGCGTGCGACAACCCGAGAGCGGGACGGCGGATCAGCCGCGGGTGACCGAGTTGGTCAGGGCGGGTGCCGAATACTGGGGAGAGACGAACCCGGACGCGGAGCACGCGTCATTTAATCCAGCGACGGACATTGCGGGGCCGCTGCCGCTGGCAGTGGCGGTGGAAACCAGCAAGCCACAGGGAGTGGACGTGGATATTGGTGTGACGCGCATGGTCGTGGTGGGCACATCGCGGTTTGTGGACAACAGCGATCTCGCGGGTGGCAACCTGGATTTCTTCATGAACTCGTTGAACTGGCTGCTCCAGCGCGAGCAGTTGGTGGCCGTCAGCCCCAAGACGCCCGAGGAATTCCGCCTCGACATGTCCCCGCGCCAGCAGATGGCCGTGTACATTCTGGTGATGGGTGGCATGCCGCTGGCAGTGGCGATCGTCGGGTTGATGGTTTGGTTGGGGCGACGCAAGTGACAACCGCCGGCAATTGGCGACGCCACCGATGTCAGAGACATTGATATGAAATCGCGTACGACACTGGTTCTGGTCTTTATCGCGTTGGTGTTCGGCGGTTTTGTCGCGCTGGATTATTTCCGCGGCACGTCCACAGAGGAAGCACAGGCGAAAAGCAGGCGCGTCCTCGATTTCCAGTCGAAGGACATCCACGCGGTAAAAATCGAGTTGACCAACCATGTCTATGCGCTGGAGAAGGTTGGCGATCAATGGCAGATCGAGCAACCGTTGAAGGTCCACGCCAACTACAGCACCATCAGCTCGATTCTCGATGAACTGGAATTCGCCGAACGCAGCCGCACGATCACCGGCACAGAATTGAAAGGTGCCGCCTCCGAGGGTTTCGGACTGCAACACCCGCGCATCCGCCTCACTCTACAGGGTAAGAAACAGCCCATGGTGCTGCTTGTCGGCAACGAGACGCCGACGAAAGAAGCCGTGTACGTTCAGGCGCAAGGCAGCCAGAACGTGCTCGTCGCGCTCAAGTCGATCTACGACCGCCTGAATCGGTGCCTCGATGACTTGCGTGACCGCACAGCGATCGATTTTCTTCCCGCCTCGGCCACGCGCATCGAGATCAAGAGCGCCGACCGCGTCATCGAGCTGGCAAAATCAAACGCGGCGACAAATGCGGAACCGCGTTGGGCGTTGACGCATCCGTTGGCCGCACGCGCGGATCAACGCAAGGTCAATGAATTGCTCGCCGATTTGAATGAACTGCGTGTCGCGGATTTTGTCAGTGAAGATCCGCGGGATGTTCACACGTACCAGCTCGACGAGCCGGAGCGCGAGGTCACCATCTGGACCGGTGAATCGGGCAAGACGCTTGTGCTCGGACGTGCGCTGACGAATGACGCCGGTAAAGTGTATGCGAAACTCAAGAGCGCGGATTCGATTTACACCGTGCCGTCGGTTGCCGCGCAGAAATTCTCGGTGCAAGCAAACGATTTGCGCGAACCCCAGGTGATCGCGTTTTCCGTAGACGATGTCCGTGCGATCGAGTTGCTGCACGGTACGGACAAAATCTCTCTCATGCAGACCAATTCGGCCTGGACGATCACGACGCCCACGGCCGTGGCCGCGGAAGAAACGGCTGTGGAACAGTTGTTGAGTCATCTCAGCGGCCTGAGCGCCAGGCAATTCGCCGCAGATGTTGCCACCGATCTGGACAAGTACGGATTGGCTGCGCCGATGACCACCGTTAGCCTGCGCGGCGGGGGGACCAACGCGATTGCCCAATTGCTTGTGGGCTCGCCGGACACATCCAATACTGTTCGCTTCGTGAAGCGCGCCGACGAGCCGTTTGTCTATGGGGTTGATACCAACATCATTTCGTGGCTGCCGTCGAGCTACCTGGCACTGCGTTCCCATCGTCTGACCGGCGGCTCGTTGGAGGAGATCACCAAGCTGGTGGTCGAAGGAAAGGCGGAGAAAGTGGTCGTCGAGCGCGGGGCGGACAAGAAATGGAAGCTCGTCGAGCCGTCACAGGGAATTCTCGACAACGACGCGCTACAGCATCTATTGGACGAGTGGGGTGCGCTGCGAGCGGAACAGTTCATCCGCGAGGGCCGCGACAACCTGGCGGAGTACGGACTCGACCAGCCCGAAGTGACGATTACCGCCACGGCCGGCGATAGGACGTACTCTCTGGCGCTGGGCAAGTTGCAGGGCCCCGACAGCCGGTACGCGCTGTGGAGCGAGCCGGCATTGGTCTTCACGATTTGGACCAGCGGCGCCAATACGCTGACGAGAAGCATTGTCACGCCATCCAGACAGACGACAGCAACGGTTCCAACAACCAACGTGCCGCCAGCAGCGAGTTCCCCCGCAGCGGAGGCGATCTCGCCGCCTTCACCGAATGCCCCACCGAAACCGTGACAGTCGCAAGAGTCCTCATGAATTGACCGCTGATCCCCGAGGCCTGTGCCACAAATGAGGACGTTGACGGCTTCGAGTTTCGGGGGAATCACGTTGACGGGCCGAGACCGTGAGCTTAAGAATCCGGTTAGTGAAAGTTCTGTTCCGTTTGTTGGTCCGCTTCATGGTCGTGCTGGTGGTGCTCTCCGCGCTATCACTCGGCTACCTGCACTTCCATGGATTCCCAGGCTTCCTGAAAAAAGCCCTGATCGGAGAGCTTCGTAAGGCAGGCTACTCGGCGCAATTCGGCTCCATCCGACTGGACCTGTTTCGCGGGTTCGTGGCTTCGGAAGCAACGTTCGCGGATGCCAGGGCCCCCGAACAACCGCTGGCGAAAATCAATGAGCTTGAACTGCGGTTCAGCCTGCGGCGGCTGTTCCACAAACAGAACCCCATTCGGGCCATTCATATTGCCAATGCCGTGGTCGCGGTGCCGACGCCTCCCGACGAAAATGGCACGGCCAGGTTTACGGCGTCAGATGCGTATGCCACCTTTGAACTGGGTGACGACGGCTCGGTTCGGGTGGACAGACTCACGGGTGTTTACTGCGGCATTCGCTTGAACGTGTCGGGTTTTGTCCTGCGCGGCGCGCCGCCACCAACGACGGCCGCTTCAACGGCTCCGCAGCCGCCCGCCAATCAAGGACAGTTTCTGTTTCTAACAAAGGCGGTGCGCGAATTGAACCGTATTCAAGTGACGGAACCTCCGGACCTGCATTTGGATTTCAATCTCGATTTGAGTCAGCCTCTGGCGAGCCAGGTTACGGCAAAGTTTCACGGCAAACACCTTCAATACCGTGACCTGCTTGTTGATTCGGTCGACGTCGACATCGAAATGCGCAATGGAGCGATTGTCGTGCGTCACTGCGACGCTGCTCTCTACGGTGGTGATGTTGCCGTTCAGGGTCGCTACGATATTGCCATGGGCCAATTCGACGTGACGTTCTCCAGTGGCACTGATCCCGCGGCCATCATTCCCTTGTTCATTGAGAATGCCAGGCCGATCCTCCGCGACTTGCGCGTGGAGAAAAATCCGAAGATCACGGCCCACTATCGTCTCAGCCCGGAAACGGGCAGTGTGCCCGAATTGACCGGCACGGTTGAATCCGAAGGGTTGAATTTCCGTGGAGTCGAATTCCGTTCGATCAAGTTCGCCTTCGAGGATCGTGGACCGCAGATCAAGCTGGACGACGTTGAGGTCGTGACACCCGAAGGACGGATTGTCGGTCACGGCGATTACAATATTGAAAGCAGTGATTTCAATTACGAATTCGATAGCACGGTGGATCCAACCAGGCTTCTGCCTCTGATGATCGGTAATGTGCGGCAGATCGTCGAGCCAGCGTGGTTTGCAACGCCGCCGCACATCGTGGCAAAGGTCAGCGGAGATTTTGTCGACCCGGACGCCTTCGCGTATGATGCCCTCATCTCGGCGGACCGATGCAGTTACCGCGGCGTTGGACTGGAAGGCGCCTCGGCGAAGCTCCGACTCCGTCGAAGTCAGCTTGACACGCAGGATTTGTTGCTGCGGCGCCGTGAGGGAGATGTTCGGGGGACAATCTTTACCGACTTCAACGCCCACCGCGTCAGCTTCGACATGGCCGCCGGGGCCAACGTTTCGGAAATGGCGGGTCTCCTCGGAGATCAGGCCGCCAAAGTCATGGCGCCCTATCGGTTTGGACCGCGCACCGATGCCAGCGCCCGCGGGTTGATCGACTTTGACAACCCCTATGGGACCGCGTGGTCTGCGCGTGTAATCAACGAAGGTTTCTCGTATTGGAAGTTTACCGCCACCCGCGCGCAAGCAGCGCTCGTCTTCACGAACAACACATTGCAGATCAATGACTTCGACGCAGACTTCTATGGCGGCAAGCTCCGCGGTCGCGCGGACTTCGCCTTCTCGCGAACGGACCCAACATACAACTTTGATTTTTCAGTAGACAGTTCCGATGTCAACATGATACTCAGCGCCATCGAAGACCGCGAGAGCACCGTCACGGGATTACTGAGTGGACAGGCGACGATCAACGGGCGCGGTGCAGATTTGAACGCCTTGCAGGGGAAGGGTAGTCTTTCTGTCACCAACGGGGTCCTTTGGCAGGCTGCCCTGTTCGGGATTTTCTCGCAGGCTCTGGGGAACACGAAGGCGACTCGCTGCCAATGCACCTTTACCATTGCCGATCAGTCGGTTCGCACCGAGGATATGGACGTCTCCGCCGGTGCTTTCACAGCCAATGCCCGCGGCCAACTCGGGTTTGACGGCAAGATGGACTTCCGCGTGCAGGCGCAATTCCTGAAATCGTGGCCGGGCATCAACCTGCTAACGTGGCCTCTTACAAGGATTCTTGAATATAAAGTTGGCGGTTCGCTTGGTGATCCGAACTATCGCCCGGTAAATTTCCCAAAGGAATTGCTCCCGAGCAAATGATGCGCCGCGTCGTTTGACTTTGCAGGACCGCTTGGCTAGGCTCGCCGTCGTGAGGGTCGAACTCATCAATACCGGCAGCGAGCTGATGTTGGGCTTCACGATCAACACGCACCTCTCGTACATCGCCCGCCAACTGGCCGGCATTGGTTTGCGGCTCGACCGCCAGGTCACCGTCGCCGATGACCGCGAGGAAATGCGCGTGGCCATCGAGGAAGCGTTGGCGCGCAGCGATGTCCTCATGATCACGGGCGGACTCGGCCCCACTTCCGATGATTTCACTCGCGACGTTGTCGCCGAATTGCTCGGGCGTAAACTCGTTCGCGACGAAGTTGTGGCCGCTCACATCGCGGCGCGCATTCGCAAGCGGGGGATTCGGCTCCCGGAATCGATTTATGTCCAGGCCCTGGTGCCGGTCGGCGCGCAGGTGTTGCCCAATCGTAATGGCACCGCGCCCGGTCTGGCGTTGGACCATGAAGGCAAACTGGTTCTCTTGCTGCCCGGCCCGCCACGTGAATTGAAACCGATGTTCGACGAGTATGTCCTGCCCGTGTTGGAGAAACAGTTTGGCGCCGAGGCCCGTTTTGATTGCCGCACATTCAAAGTCGTGGGACTGGCCGAATCTGTCGTCGAAGAAAAAGTCGCTCCGTCGCTGGCCGATCTAAAGGACATAGAACTCGGCTACAGCGCCAAGATGGGCGAGGTCGAAGTCCGCGTTATCTCGCATCTCAAATCGACTGCCGATGAGGCCGAGAAACGAATCCGAGCCACCTTGGGCGATAGTATCTATGGAATCGGTGACGACCGCCTGGAAGAGGTCGTGGTGAAGTTGCTGACCGCCGCACGCAAGACCATCGCGGTTGCCGAGTCCTGCACCGGCGGGACGATCGCCAATCGAATCACGAACGTTAGCGGTGCCAGTGAAGTGTTCATCAATGGTTGTGTCACCTATTCCAACGAGTCCAAGGTGCGGTTGCTCGGTGTGCGAGACGAAACATTGAAGGCGCACGGCGCGGTGAGCGAGGAAGTTGCCCGCGAGATGGCCGAGGGTATCCGCACGAGCAGCGGGACGGACTTTGCCGTCAGCGCCACGGGCATTGCGGGTCCGACCGGCGGCACGCCGGACAAACCGGTTGGCCTTGTCTACATCGGCCTCGCGACCCCCAAACGCACCGATGTCCGTCGCCACATCCTGACCTTCGACCGCGAGACCTTCAAATTCTTCGTGTCCCAGTATGCGCTCGATGCCGTGAGGCGTGAGCTTCTCAAACAATGATCCGCGTTAAGTGTGGTCGAAGCTGCTGCGTGTCAATGTGATGACCTCGCGCAGGCGTGACAGGAATGGGGCAATGGGCTAAGCTGGCAGAATGAAACCGAAAGTCAGAAAGAAGAAGGCGAGCGGGTCTCTGAGTTGGAAGCGACGATGGGAACCCATCTTTCGCGCCGCCAGGCAGGGCCGCCTTCCGGATCGACTGCTCGGTGTGATGGAAATGACGCAAGGCATGTGTGCATTGCGACGGAGCTGTATCGTCGTGCCCGAGAAAACGCGGCGACGCTGATGCTAACCTATCCCGAACTGTTACGTGCGATGCACGAAAGCGGTGCAGACTATGTCCTGATGGGACTCAGCGCTGCTGCAGCCTATGGCTCAACACTGGCATCGAACGACTTCGATTTCTTCATCCGCCCTGATCCTGCGCATCTGGATCGAGCGCGAGACGCATTTCGCCAATTGGGCATGACCGAGTCCTTCCCGACTGTGGCGTCTTCTAATCTGATCTCCTCGGAAGCCACGGTGAGATTTGTAGATCCTCTCGGGGGACCATTCATCGATCTTATGACCCACATTTCGGGACCGACCTTTGACGAGGTGTGGCGAGACCGCCAAGTAAGGGACTTGGGAAAAATCCGTGTCCGGGTTGCCAGTTTGGAGCACATCGTTGCATCCAAGCGCGCGGCCAATCGCGAAAAGGACCGCTACGCCTTGAAGCGCTTGGAAGAGGACTTGGGACGCGAGATCAAGGAACGGAGGACCGCATATCGTGCGAGGAAGCGGACGAAATGATCCGCGCCTTCATTGCCATCGACATTCCGGATGATGTCCGCGCCGCCGTCGAGGAGGCGCAGGCGCGTTTGAAACGGGCGCATGTTGGTGTGAAAATCTCGTGGACGAAGGTCGATAACCTTCACCTCACGTTGCAATTTCTCGGTTACATCGAAGAAGAGGTGGTCGATAAGATCAAGTCCGGGCTGCAATTTGTGGCCGGGCAGCATCGATCGTTTGATTTGGCGGTTCATGGCGCGGGAGCCTTTCCCAACGAAAGCCGGGCCCGCGTCATCTGGGTTGGCTTCGATGATGTTACCGACCGGCTGAAAGCACTCACCCGGGCGGTGCAGCAGGCGATGCAGCCGCTGGGCTTCGAGGCCGAACACCGCGAGTTTTCGGCCCATCTGACGCTCGGACGCATCAAGGTTCCACGCCCGGACGTTGCGTTGACAAGGGCCATCGATTCCCTTAAGAATACGGCGTTCGGGACGTTGCAGGTCGAGGCCATCCATTTATTTGAGAGCCAGCTTCATCCCGAAGGTTCGATTTACAGTAAACTTTCGACACACGCACTGGGAGTGCCGAACTAACAGGAGACTTCGCCATGCCCGCAAAAGGTGAGGATACAAAAGTGGAAACCAAGGAAAAAGACGCCGCCAAGGCCAGTGCGCTGAAGGACAAGAACCTGCAGGCGGCGTTGGCCGCCATCGAGAAGCAGTACGGCTCGGGCTCGATCATGCGTTTCGGTGACGAGACAGCACGGGTGAACATTCCCGTGATCCCCACAGGCGCGTTGTCGCTCGATCTCGCGCTCGGCGTGGGTGGTATTCCGCGGGGACGCGTCACGGAAGTGTTCGGCCCCGAAAGCAGTGGCAAAACGACGCTCATGTTGAGCGTGATCGCCAGCGCGCAGCGGGCGGGTGGTCTGGCGGCGTTTGTCGATGTCGAGCACGCGGTGGACCCCTCATACGCGAAACGCATCGGTGTGAATCTCGATGATTTGCTGATCAGTCAGCCGGACAGTGGCGAGGAGGCGTTGACGATTACCGAGACGCTCATTCGCAGCAATGCGGTGGACGTGATCGTGGTGGATTCGGTTGCCGCGCTCGTGCCGCGCGCGGAATTGGAAGGCCAAATGGGCGATGCGACGGTCGGCGCGCAGGCGCGATTGATGAGCCAGGCAATGCGCAAGCTGACTTCGTGCATTCACAAGGCCAAGACGGCGTGTATTTTCACCAACCAGATTCGCGAGAAGATTGGCGTGATGTTCGGCAATCCCGAGACGACGCCCGGCGGGCGCGCATTGAAATTCTATTCCAGCGTGCGTATCGATATGCGCCGCATCAACGTCATCAAAGACAGCGCGGGGAAGGTCGTCGGCAGCCATGTGCGGGCCAAGGTCGTGAAAAACAAGGTGGCCCCGCCGTTTTGCGAGTCCGAGTTCGACATCATGTACGACGTCGGCATCGCGAAGGAAGGCTCGGTCATTGACGTAGCGACCGATCTCGGCGTGATTGAGAAGAAAGGCTCCTGGTTGGCCTACGACGGCCAGCAAATCGGCCAGGGGCGCGAATCCGCCAAGGATTTCCTCCGCGAGAACGGGAAGATGCTCGATGCGATCATCGCCTCGGTACGACAGAAAATCAGCGACGGCGCCAGCCTCGGCAAGCGCATTGGCGGCACCGAGTAAGTGTCTTTCTTTACGCTGTCATCTTTAGCGTGTCGAAGGGTCTCTGTCGTTTCCCGGTAACGGCTGAGATTCTTCGCTTCGCTCAGAATGACAAATCCAGTAAATTGATAGCGTCATGACCTCAGCCGAAATACGCCGGAGCTTTCTGGATTTTTTCCGCGAGAAACGGCACACCATCGTGCCGTCGAGTTCGCTGCTGCCCGATGCGCCGAATCTGTTGTTCACCAACGCGGGCATGAACCAATTCGTGCCGATCTTCCTTGGCCAGCGCGCGCCCGACGTGGACAAATGGCCGGGCGCGGTGCCTGGTTCGCCCACGCGCGCGGCGGACACGCAGAAATGCATCCGCGCCGGGGGCAAACACAACGACCTGGAAGATGTCGGCCTCGACACGTATCACCACACGTTTTTCGAGATGCNNGCGATTATTTCAAGAAAGAAGCCATCGATTGGGCTTGGGAACTTCTCGTCGAACGCTGGCACTTCCCGAAGGAACGACTGTATGCGACGTACTTTCAGGGTGACGACAAAGCTCCCGCAGACATCGAGTCGCGCGACTTGTGGAAGCGCTATTTGCCGGATGACCACATCGTCCCCGGCGACCGCAAAGATAATTTCTGGATGATGGCCGACACCGGTCCCTGCGGTCCGAACAGTGAAATCAGCCTCGACCTCACCCCCAACGGCGATGGCGGGGTGAAGCTCGTCAATTCCGGCAGCCCGCTCTGCATCGAAATCTGGAACCTCGTNNCCGGCCAAGCACGTGGACACCGGCATGGGGTTCGAGCGGGTGTGTTCGATGATCCAATGCACGAAGGGCTTCCAGGATTTCACCCGACCGGTCTCCAACTATGAAACAGATGCTTTCTCGCCAATCTTCCGCGAACTGGAAAAGCTCAGCGGCAACAGGTACACGAACACATTGCCAGAGCCCGGGGTCTTGCCTCACGGCCAAATAGCGGTCGACATTGCGTTTCGCGTCATCGCCGATCACATCCGCTGCCTGAGCTTTGCGATTGCCGATGGAATAGCGCCGAAGAATGACGGTCGCGGGTACGTTTTGCGCCGTATTCTGCGTAGAGCAGCCCGCTATGGCCGTACTCTAGGGTTTCACGAGCCATTTTTGTATAAGCTTGTAGATGTCATCAGCAAAACAATGGGAGACGCGTTCCCAGAGATTAGGAACGAGAGTAGGAGAAACAACGTCAAATTCGTAATTGAAACTGAAGAGAAAGCTTTTAATCGCCGGCTGGAACACGGAGTGGCCCTTTTTGAAGAAGTTGTCTCCGGGCTTAACGGGAATGTCTTTCCCGCCAAAGAGGCGTTTGAGCTATACGACACTTACGGTTTTCCAGTGGACCTCACTGAGCTCATGGCTCGCGAGCGAGGGCTGACCGTTGATACGACCAGTTTCAAGGAGCTGATGGAGGAACAACGGAAGCTCGCGCGACAGGATTACGAGAAGAAGAAGTCAACTGTCAGTGTCGTAACCGAAGATCTACAAGTAGAGCCGACTCAGTTTGTTGGATACGACAACCTAGAAGCAGAGGCACTCGTAACAGCTGTAAGGTCGGTAACGGCGTATCTTGATCCCCGGACCCGGCAGCGGGCAGAACTGTTTCAGATAGAACAAAGTCATGAATTTGATGTCATTCTTGATAGAACACCCTTCTATGCTGAAATGGGCGGCCAAGTTGGAGACAAAGGATTACTTGGTTCTGCGCAAGTATTAGACACGCAAACGCAGGGAGGCGTGTATGTTCATCGTTGCAGCATACCTCTAACTGAAGGCCAGAAGGTTCGCGCGGCGGTGGACGTGCCACGTCGGTCCAATATCCAGCGGCATCACACCGTGACGCATTTGTTTCATTGGGCGTTGCATGAGGTGGTGAGCCGGGAGGCGCGGCAGAAGGGGTCGCTGGTCGCGCCGGACCGGTTGCGCTTCGATTTCAATCACCCGGAACATTTGTCCGACCAGCAGATCGCCGACATCGAGAAGCTGGTGAACGAGCGGATCAAGGAAAATGCGGCGGTGTACTGGTTCGAGATGCCGTATGCGGACGTGCGCGGCAAACCGAACATCATGCAGTTTTTCGGCGACAAGTATGGCGATGTCGTCCGCATCGTGCAGATCGGCGGGCACGACAAGGCGCTGGATGGTTATTCGATGGAACTGTGCGGTGGAACGCACACCAGGACGACGGGCGAACTCGGATTGTTCAAGATCATGCGTGAGTCGGCGGTCGCGGCCGGGATTCGCCGTGTCGAAGCGGTGTGCGGGCAATTTGCTCTCGAGTTCATCCAGAAGCAGGGCGAACAGGAGAAGGCCGAGGCGGAGAAGGCCAGGGCACGGGAACAGGAGAAGGAACTGGCCAAACAGCGTCAGGCTGCGATGCAATCGAAGGCGCCGGCAATTGCGGAACAGTTGCTCGCGAAGCAACAGGGCAAGGTGCTCGTCAGCAACCTCGCTGAAGCGACTCCCGACTTACTGCGCGCGGTGGTCGATGCATTGAAGACGAAGGTGACCAGCGGCGTTGTCGTGTTGGGTGGCGCTACCGAAGGCAAAGTTTCCCTGATCTGTTACGTGACACCTGACCTCGTAAAGCAAGGCAAGCATGCGGGCAAGATTGTGGGGGAACTCGCCAAGATTTGTGGCGGCGGTGGTGGTGGCCGCCCGGATACGGCTCAGGCCGGTGGCAAACAGCCCGAAAAACTGGCGGAAGCCCTGGCGGCGGTGCCGCGCATTGTCGGTTCGTGACGCGCTTGCTCTCGCGGACGCATCGCTTTATCATCCGCTCCCATGCTCGACATCAAACTCATTCGCGAAAAACCGGATTTCGTGGTGGAGCGATTGTCCTCGCGCGGAGCAAAAGACGCGAGGGCCGTGATCGACAAAATCATCGACTTCGACAAGAAGCGCCGCGAGTTCGCAGTCAAGTGCGACAACTTTAAGTCCGAGGTAAATCGATGGGCCAAAGAGATTGGTAAGTTGAAAGCCCAAGGCAAGGATGTGACGGATCTGACAGCTCGGAGTAAGGAATTGGGAGGGATGATTACCGAGTTGGATACGTTGGTTGCTACACACTCTGCCCAGCTGGAAGAAGCCATGCTGTTGGTTCCCAATCTACCACATGAGAGTGTTCCAATCGGAAAAGATTCCGCGGGCAATTCCGAAGTGCGGCGTTGGGGGGAAGCGCCGAAATTCGAGTTTTCACCGAAAGCGCATTGGGACATCGGGGAACAACTGGGGATTTTGGATTTCGCACGGGCGGCGAAGATCTCTGGTAGCGGATTCATTCTCTACAAGGGCGCGGGCGCGCGGCTGGAGCGGGCGCTGATCAATTGGCTGCTCGATTTGCACACGCGCGAGCACGGGTTTACGGAAGTATTTCCGCCGTTTCTCATCAACCGCAACGCGATGATCGGGACGGGACAGTTGCCGAAGTTTGAGGAGGACATGTATCGGTTGCGGGACGAGGACATGTATCTCGCGCCGACCGCCGAGGTGCCGGTGGCGAACATTCATCGCGAAGAGATTTTACGGGAAGACCAGTTGCCGATCTATTATTGCGCGTACACGCCCTGTTTCCGTCGCGAAGCGGGCGCGGCGGGCAAACAGACGCGTGGCATGATCCGCGTGCATCAGTTCGACAAGGTCGAGCTGATCAAGTTCGTGAAGCCCGAGACGAGCTACGATGAACTCGAGAAGATGACGGTCAACGCCGAGCGTGTGCTGCAATTGCTCGGGCTGCATTATCGCGTCGTGCTGCTGTGCACGGGCGACGTGGGATTTGCCAGCGCGAAGACATACGACATCGAAGTGTGGGCACCGGGCCAGAACGCGTATCTCGAAGTGTCGAGCTGTTCGAATTGCGAGGATTTCCAGGCACGGCGGGCCAACATCCGTTTCAAGGGCGCGGACGGCAAGAACCGGTTTGTGCACATTCTCAACGGCAGCGGCACCGCGCTGGCGCGTTTGTACGTGGCGGTGCTGGAGACCTATCAGCAAGCCGACGGCAGCGTGAAAATCCCCGAGGTGTTACTGCCGTACATGGGCGGATTGAAAGAGATCCGGCCTTCCTAAAGAGAAGTCATGCTCCTGAAAGTTCAAGCGGCTCTGGCGAAAATGCTCGAGCCGGGCGAAGCACTCCTCGTTGGCGTGTCCGGCGGGCCGGATTCCGTTGCGCTGCTCGATGCGCTCGTCAAATCCGGTTGGCGTCCGCACGTTTGCCACCTGAATCATCAATTGCGCGGAGCCGACAGCGACGCGGACGCGGAGTTTGTGCGGCGGCTCGCGGGGCAGTATGGGCTGTCGAGCACGATCGAATCGTGCCAAGTCGCGTCGGATGAGGACAGCGCCCGGCGCGCCCGGCACGAGTTCTTCATGCGCGTCGCCGAACGGATGGGCGTCCACAAGCTCGCGCTGGCGCATACGGCGGACGATCAGGTGGAAACATTCCTGCTGCGATTGTTGCGTGGCGCGGGTGTGCCCGGTCTGGTCGGCATCTGGCCCGAACGCCAGTTTGGCCCGTTGCGCGTGATTCGACCTTTGTTGAAGGTGCGGAGGGTCGAAGTGCTTGAGTATCTAAGCGCCCAAGGGTTGAAGTTTCGCGAGGATTCGTCCAACGCCGACACGCGGTTCACGCGCAACCGCATTCGTCACGAGTTGCTGCCGTTGCTGGAGCGCGAGTTCAACCCGGCCATCCGCGACGTGCTGCTCAACACCGCGGAGATTCTGCGCGATGAGGATTTCTACCTGCTGCACCACGTGGCGCAACGATTTTACGTGGCGGTTTGCCAGAACGACGCGGTCAACGTGAAGGCGTTGGCGAATTGTCCGGTGGCCATCCAACGTCGCGCGCTACGGTTCTGGCTCGGGGGCGATTCCGAGAACGGGCCAAGTTTTGGTTTTGACCAGATCGAGTCGGTGAGGCACGCGGCGCTCGGAGATTCGCCCAGCGCTGAGATCGATCTGCCGGATGATTTGGTTGTGTACCGCGAGTACGAGTGGCTGCAGAAAGCCAGCCGACGGGAGTTGGAGGCGGTGCGCGGTCGCTGGCCGTTGAGCTTGTCCGGGGAAACGACGATCGGCGAACTCGGCGTGAAGTTCGTAATCGGCGAAGAAGGCGAGCGGTTCGACGCCGACGCGCTGGGGCAGGGGTTGTTCGTGCGCACGTGGGAGAACGGCGACCGGTTCCAGCCCTTGGGCATGAGCGAGGCGAAAAAGCTACAGGATTTCTTTGTGGACGAGAAAGTGCCGCGGCGGCGACGTGGTCGTGTGCCGTTGGTGTGCGCGGCGGACGGTCGTATCGGGTGGGTCGTGGGACATCGAATTGCCGAGCCGTTCAAGGTGACGGAGCGTACGCGGCGCATCGTGCGGGTGAGGGCGGAGTCGATTCAAGGTTGACAAGCCTTGGGGGGCGGGTTGTAATCCCGCGCATTCATGCAATCCAAGGCCAAAGGGGCACCCCGGCGGGTGCGCGTCGATCTGGGTGAGCGCAGCTATGATATTCTGATCGGCAGCGGATTACTGTCGCAAACGGCGGAGTACCTGCGTCCACTCAAGTTGGGCAAGCATGGCGTGATCATCACCGACACCAATGTCGAGCCGCGCTACGCAGGTCCGCTGCGCGAGGCGCTCGGCAAAGGCGGGATCACGGTCGAAGTGCTGAGTGTGCCGGCGGGTGAGGGATCGAAATCGTTGCGCCAGGCCGATCGGATTTTCGAGAAACTGCCGTCACTGGGGTTGGATCGTCAATCTTTCGTCATTGCCCTCGGGGGCGGCGTGGTGGGAGATTTGGCCGGGTTTGTGGCGGCCAGTTATTTGCGCGGCCTGGCGCTCGTGCAAATGCCGACGAGTTTGCTGGCGCAGGTCGACAGCTCGGTCGGCGGGAAGGTGGGCGTGAACCTGCCGCAGGGTAAAAACCTTGTTGGCGCATTCTATCAACCGCGACTCGTTCTCGCGGATACCGACACACTCGCGACCTTGCCCGCGCGCGAACTGCGTTCGGGCTTTGCGGAAGTGATCAAGCACGGGGCGATTCGCGACGCAGGTTTTTTTGAGTGGTTGGAACGGGAGTACAAGCAGGTGCTGGCGCTCCATCCGGACGCCGTGGCCCGCGTGGTGCGCCGTTGCTGCGAGATCAAGGCCGAGGTGGTCAGTGCGGACGAGCGCGAGTCGGGGCTGCGGGCGATTTTGAATTTTGGCCACACGCTTGGCCACGCGATGGAGTCGCTGTCGGAATACGTGGGGCTATTGCACGGCGAAGGCATCTCCATGGGGATGTGCTGTGGCGCGCGGCTGTCGGTAAAGCGGGCCGGCTTGAGCGAAGAGGAAGCCGGGCGGGTGGGCGATTTGATTGCGGCCAGCGGCTTGCCGACCCGTCTCGGCGGCAGTTTCAAGCTGGAGGAATTATTGGCGGCGGCGCGGCTCGACAAGAAGGCTCGCAACAGCAAGCTGCGGTTTGTGCTGCTGAAGCGTCTGGGCGAGGCCGTGGTTTCGGACGCGGTCACAGACGCGGATTTTGTGGAGGTTATGGATGTCTGCCGTTGACGAGAGCATCGTCCGCGAATTCTTCGAGTTACACGGTTTCCTTGTGTGTCAGCGGCGCAAGTATATCGTGCAGACGCGACAGAAAAGCGCCGATGAGGAAGTGGATTTGATCGTGCTGAACCCGGTCGCGCCGCCGGGGGCGACGCCGACGGAATTTGAAATCACGTCGAAGACGTTATCACAGGTTTCGCGGGCGATCGTGGCCGTGAAGGGCTGGCACACGGAGATCTTTGCGCCGGGGCTGCTGGCGCATCAGCCGAAGATCTTCCGGTTTGTGGAGAAGCGGGCCATCGACGAAGCGCAACGGCTGGTGGGGAGCGAAGGGTTGGTAAAACTGTTGGTCGTGCCGGGACTGCCACGGGACAACAAGACCCGACAGCGGAGCATCGAGTTGTTGCGGTCGAAGGGAGTCGATGGCGTGATCTCGTTTCGTTCGATTCTGCAGGAGTTGATTGCGAGCGTGGCGACGAATCGCAACTACCAGAAATCGGATCTCCTGCAAACGTTGCGGCTGCTGAAGAATTACGAGTTGCTGAAAGAGCCGCAGATGGAATTCAAGTGGAAGCGCCGCACCAAGAAGGCGGCTGCATAGAGAGGTCGCGGTTTTGTCCGTGGTGGAAGCGCGCATGACTTCGCGCGAAGCATACATCGCACTCAATATGGTAGACGGCGTTGGACCGATTCGTCTCCGCGCGTTGTTGGACCGGTTTAACGAGCCGCAGGCGATTCTCTCGGCGACGAAAGCCGACCTGATGCAGGTGGAGGGCGTGGGAGAAGAAGTCGCGCGAAGCATCACGAGTTGGCGTGAGAAAGTCGATCTCGATGAAGAGTTGGGGCGGATCGAGAAAGCCGTTGTGCGAGTCGTGACCCGGGATGACCCGGAGTATCCCAAGAATCTGCGGGAAGTCTACGACCCGCCAATCATCTTATATGTAAGGGGAACGCTTTCGGAGCGCGATGCGCTGGCGATTGCTGTTGTCGGTTCGCGACGGACAACGTTGTACGGCCAGGACATGGCGCGAAAGTTGGCGTATCAATTGGGTCGCGTCGGCGTGACGGTAGTGAGCGGCCTGGCGCGAGGGATCGATACGGCCGCGCATAACGGGGCCCTGCAAGCGAAGGGCCGGACGGTGGCGGTGATCGGTTGCGGAATCGACATCGTGTATCCGGCGGAGAACGAGAAGCTGGCGAACGAGATCGTTGAGAAGGGCGGCGCGGTGGTGACGGAATTCCCGTTCGGCGTGAAACCGGATCGGCAAAACTTTCCGATGCGGAACCGCATCATAAGCGGTTGGTCACTCGGCACAGTGGTGGTCGAGGCGAACCTGAAAAGCGGGGCGTTGATCACAGCCAACCAGGCGGCGGAGCAGGGGCGACAAGTGTTCGCGGTGCCGGGACGGGCCGATTCAATTTTGTCCAGGGGGACGAACAAATTGATCAAGGATGGCGCAAAATTGACCGAGGATGCGGAGGACATACTGGGCGAATTTGAGTACCTGTTGCCAAAAAGGGCCACCGAGCAGGTAGAGGCCGCATCCGGGGGCGGAGGAACCAAACCTGCTTTGGTGTTGAGCGATATGGAGGAAAAAGTGATGGCGCAACTGGGCCGGGAGGAAACGGCCATTGATGACATCATCCGCGCCAGCGGTTTGACAACGGCGTGTGTTTCCGCAACCTTGTTGTCGTTAGAGATGAAACGGCTGGTGCGGCAATTGCCGGGAAAGTTGTACGTGCGCAACTCGATTTTCCAGCCGTGATGGCAACAAAGTAGAAATGTATGGCGAAAAAACTGGTCATAGTTGAGTCCCCCGCGAAAGCGAAGACGATCAACAAGTATTTGGGATCGGACTTCAGCGTGAAGGCGTCCATGGGACACGTGCGCGATCTGCCCGAGCGCAAGTTCGGCGTGGAGATCGAGAATAACTTCGAGCCGACGTATCAGGTATCCAAGAAGAAGGGCCAGATCGTCAACGATCTCAAACAGGCCGCCAAGGACGCCGAGACAATTTATCTGGCATCAGACCCCGACCGTGAAGGCGAAGCGATTGCCTGGCATCTGCAGGAGATTTTGAAGAGCAAGCGGAACGGCCCGGAGTTCTTCCGCGTGCAGTTCAACGAAATCACCAAGAACGCGGTGCGAGCGGCCTTCGACCACCCGGGGCAGGTGGACATGAAGCTGGTCGATTCGCAACAGGCGCGGCGAATTCTCGATCGCATCGTCGGGTACAAGATTTCGCCGTTGCTGAACAAGCGGGTGGCGCATGGGTTGAGCGCCGGACGGGTGCAATCCGTCGCGGTGCGCCTCGTGGTGGAACGGGAGCGCGAGATTCGTGCGTTCAAGCCGCAGGAATATTGGTCGGTCGAGGCCGAGTTGCGGAAGTTGGTCGATCCGAAGGATCATTTTCTGGCGCGGCTGATCCAGGTGGGAGACAAAAGGGTCAAGTCACCCAACGGGGAAGCGAAAGCTGACATCATTATTATTGGAAGCAAAGAGCAAGCGGATGCGCTTCTCGCTGACCTGCAGCAGTGCGAATACCAGGTCGCCAAGATCGACATCAAGCCGAAGAAGCGGAGCGCGCCGCCGCCGTTCATGACGAGCACGCTGCAACAGTCCGCGTCAAAGGCGCTGGGCATGGGCACATCGAAGACGATGATGGTCGCGCAGCAACTCTACGAAGGTATGGAGGTCGGCGACGAAGGTTCGGTCGGTTTGATCACGTACATGCGTACCGACTCGTTCAATGTTTCGAAGGAAGCGCAGGCGGAGGCGCTGGCATTCATCCGTGAGACCATCGGTCCGGACTACGCGCCGGAGACCCCGAATTTTTACAGGTCGAAGAAGGACGCGCAAGGAGCGCACGAGGCGGTCCGTCCGACATCGGTGCGACGGACGCCGGACAGCGTGCGGGCGTACCTCGATCACGACCAGTTCCGTCTTTACAAGCTGATTTGGGAGCGGTTTGTCGCCAGCCAGATGACGCCCGCCGAGATGAAGGTGACGAGCATCGATATTGACGCGCGCCGAGAGGCGAAGTTTTTCCTGTTCCGCGCCACGGCGACCGAGGTGGTGTTCGCGGGTTGGTTGAAGATTTACGGCGTCGAGGAGGAGGCGGAGAAGAAGGCTGAGAGCGAGAAGCCATCGGAGGAGGAGGAAAACAAGAAGCTGCCACCGTTGAGCGAGAACGAGCGGTTGCATCTGATCAAGCTCCACCCCGAGCAACATTTTACGGAACCGCCGCCGCGCTTCAGCGAAGCGACGCTGGTAAAGGCCCTGGAAGAACTTGGCATCGGCCGGCCGAGCACGTATGCGCCGACGATTGCGACGATCCAGAAGCGGCGCTACGTGTTAAGAGAAAAGGGCCGTCTTACGCCGACGCAACTCGGCGAGATCACGACCGACATTCTCGTCAAGCACTTCACGAAATTGCTCGACGTGCAGTTCACGGCGCAGATGGAAGAGCTGCTCGACGAAATCGAAGAGGGCAAGGTCGAGTGGCACCACATGCTCGGCGACTTCTACAAGGACTTCGAGCCAACGTTGAAAGCCGCGACGGACAATATGGAGGACGTGCGGCCCAAGGCGATCCCGACGGACATCAAGTGCGAACTGTGCGGTGAGATGTTGGTGATCCGTCCCGGCAAGAACGGTGAATTTCTGGCTTGCTCGGCGTATCCGAAGTGCAAGAATACAAAAAACTTCAAACGCGCGGAAGACGGGAGCATTCAGGTCGTGGAAAAGGAAGAAACCGGCATCAAATGCGAAAAGTGCGGCTCGCCGATGGTCATCAAAGCCGGCAAACGCGGGGAGTTTCTCGCGTGTTCGGGCTATCCGGAGTGCAGGAACGCGAAATCGTTCGCACGGGATGCGGAGGGCAAGATTACGGTGATCGAGAAGCCGCAGCCGGTGACGACGGACATCAAGTGCGAGAAGTGCAGTTCGCCGATGGTGATTCGCAACAGCCGGCGCGGGCCGTTTCTGGCGTGTTCGGGCTATCCGAAATGCCGCAATGCGAAGCCGTTGCCGGATGAATTGAAAGACAAAGCCCCGCCGCCTCCGCCCAAGGAAGAGCCGGTGATGACCGACGAGAAGTGCGAGAAGTGCGGCTCGCCGATGGTGAAGCGCCGTGGACGGTTCGGTGAATTTCTCGGTTGCTCGGCGTATCCGAAGTGCAAGAACATCAAAAAACTGGCGCCGTTAGCCGCGTAACGGACGCGCTGACCGAGGAGTTTCTCAATTACCTCCTCGTCGAACGTAATGTCTCGACGTTGACCATCCGCAATTACTCTGCCGACATTGTGGCGTTTGCCACCTGGTTCGGGGAGAAGTACAAACAGGCGTGCGATTGGCGGAGGGTCGATCCGTTTCATCTCCGCGGGTATCTGGTTCACCTCAACGAGCGGAAATTCGATCGCGCGACGATTCATCTCAAGATGTCGGCGTTGCGAAGTTTGTTCAAATGGCTGGTGCGCACCGAGCGGGTGAAACAGAATCCGCTGGTGGGGCTGACCCTTCCGAAGAAAACGCGGAAACTGCCGAAATTCCTGACGATTCAGCAGGTGGAAGCGCTCTTGGAAGCGCCCTTGAAAGGCAAGGCGAAGGACGGGTTGTCCGCGTGGCGCGACAAGGCGATTTTGGAAACGCTCTACAGCGCCGGAATGCGCATTCACGAACTCGTCCAGCTCAACGATGACGACATGGATGTGCTTGGCGAAGTCGTGCGCGTTCGCGGCAAGGGCAAAAAGGAGCGGCTGGCGGCGCTCGGCGGGCCGGCGATCGACGCGCTGCAGAAGTATCTCCAATTACGGGCGCGGAGCACGCGCGGACCGCTATTTGTGAACAAATTCGGGGACCGTCTGACCGCGCGCAGCATCCAGCGAATGTTGAAGAAATACCTGATCGCCGCGGGACTCGATCCGTCACTGACCCCGCACAAACTGCGTCACAGTTTTGCGACGCACATGCTCGATGCCGGCGCCGATCTCCGCAGTGTTCAGGAACTCCTCGGCCACGCCAATCTCTCCACGACGCAAATCTACACGCACATCACGCCCGAACGCCTGAAGAAGGTTTACGAAAAAGCGCACCCGCGGGCATGAGGCACCATAAAGCGGCAAAGCGCTGACAAGTCAGCGCACTCCATACCAGAAACGGCTCAGGCCCGGCTGAGGTATTTGCCGGTGCGGGTGTCGACGCGGATGGTGTCGCCGGGGTTGATGAAGATCGGGACGCCGACTTCGATGCCGGTTTCGACTTTGGCAGGCTTGGTGACGTTGGTGGCGGTGTCGCCGCGGATGCCGGGGGGTGCGTCAATGACCTTGAGGTCAACGGCGGGCGGAAGCTCGAGTTCGGCGACCTTGCCTTCGACCTCGGTCAGGCTGCAGCGGAGGTTTTCGGTGAGGTAATTCTTGGAGTCGCCGAGGAATTCTTCGTTGAGGGTGATCGTCTCGTAGGTTTCCGGGTCCATGAAATGATAGCCGGCCTGGTCTTTGAAGCTGAAGTCCACGGGTTTGGTGGTTTTGGAAACGACCACGATGGTTTCGGTGGAGGTAAAGCGGACGACAGAGGACTTGCCCGTTTTCAAGCTGCGCAAGGTGGCCTGGACGAAGGCGCGCAGATTGCCCGGCGTGCGGTGCTGCATGTCGAGCACGACGCAGACGTCGTTGTTGTATTTGACGGCCATTCCTTTGCGAAGATCGTTGGCTGACGGCATTTGTAAAACCTCTTCCTTTCCTAGTCTTTCATCCCGGTCAGAGCGAGTAGCATCTTTATGCGAGACCCTTCGCTTCGCTCAGGGTGACGCCTTCGGCGTCACATAATTTTGAATTTCGGCAGGTCTTGTGAATCGACAATGCCGACAGGGTGTTTATTCTCGTTGACCACAATCAAATCGTCAATCTGTCGTTGCTCAAAAATCTTGAGGGCCTCGACGGCGAGCGCGTCCTGTCGAATGGTGATCGGGTTCGGCGTCATCACGGCGCGGATTGGGGATCGAAGCAATTCGGCCTCGGGACCGCGGGAGAAGAGGCGACGAAAGTCGCCGTCGGTAAACACCCCGGCGATGCGTCCCTGTTTGTTCACGATGCTGATGGTGCCCGATCTGGCCTTGGTCATGGCCAGGAGCGCGTCCTTCACGCTGCGGTAGTCGGCGATGACGGCATTGCGGTTGCCCGTGCGCATGATGTCCTTGATCTGGAGGAGCATCGTGCGGCCGATGGCACCGGCGGGATGCAACCACGCATAGTCCGATTTCTTGAAGCCGCGCGCTTTCAGGACGCACATGGCGAGGGCATCGCCAAGCGCCAGCATCGCGGTGGTGCTGGACGTTGGCGCGAGATTGAACGGACAGGCTTCCTTCTTCACGTTCACGCGCAGGACGATGTCGCTGTGGCGAGCGAGCTGGGATTTGGCATGTGAGGTCACCGAGATGATGGTGACGTCGAAGCGTTTGATTGCCGGCAAAATGCGGGACAACTCCTCCGTCTCGCCCGAATAGCTGAGGGCCAAGACGCAATCCCCATCGTTGATGACGCCGAGGTCGCCGTGCAACGCGTCCACGGAATTGAGCAGGACGCTGGTGGCGCCCGTGCTGGTGAGCGTGGCGGCGATTTTCTGGCCGATATTGCCGGACTTGCCGATGCCGGTGACCACGACCTTGCCGCGATTGCCGAGGCACTTGACGATGGCCTCAACGGCTTTGGAAAAGTTCTCGTCGAGACAGGCGCGCGTCTGGCGCAGGCCGTCGATCTCGATGTCGAAGACAGTTTTCGCTAGCGTGACGTAATTCATGGAAGCACGGCAGACGCCAGGATACTGGATGCGGCGGCGTTTGGCAAGGCGCGCCTCACCACCATCGCGTCACGCCTTTTTCAGATTGTCTTCGTACCACTGAATCGTGGCGCGGAGTCCGTCTTCAAAGGTCATTTTGGCCTGGAACCCAAACTCGCGGGCGGCCCTCTGGACGTCGAGACAACGGCGGGGTTGGCCGTCGGGCTTGGTCGCATCCCAGCGGATCTCTCCCGAGAATCGGGAGAGTTTGGCGACAAGGTTGACCAGATCCCGAATCGAAATCTCGTGTCCGCTTCCGAGGTTGACGGGATCCGGTTTATTGTAACGCTCGGCGGCAAGAAGGATGCCTTCCGCGGCGTCCGTGACGTAGAGGAACTCGCGAGTGGGGGTGCCGGTGCCCCAACATTCAATGAACTTGTCGCCTCGCTCGCGGGCATCGATGCATTTCTTCACGAGCGCCGGGATCACGTGCGAGGATTTCGGGTCGAAATTGTCGCGAGGTCCGTAGAGGTTGACGGGTAACAGGTACACGGCATTCAGACCGTATTCCTGACGGTAGGCCTGACATTGAACCAGGATCGCCTTCTTGGCGATGCCGTAGGGCGCATTGGTTTCCTCGGGATAGCCGTTCCACAGGTTTTCCTCGAGGAACGGGACGGGTGTGAATTTGGGATAGGCGCAGATTGTGCCGACGACCACGAGTTTGGGCAGTTGAAATTGCCGGGCCTGCTCGACCAACTCGATGCCCATGATGGCGTTTTCGTAGAAGAACTTCCCGGGATGATCGCGATTGGCGCCGATCCCGCCGACAACCGCGGCCAGGTGCAGGACCAGTGTTGGCTGCGCGTCTTTGAACAAGCGGGCGATGGCGCTGCGATCCCGCAAATCGCAGTCCCGCGTTCGGGGAATGACAATGTTGGGGCAACCCCGTGCCTTGAGACCCTCGACGACGAAGGAGCCGAGAAACCCTGCGCCGCCGGTGACAATGACTCGTTGATTTTTCCAGAAATTCATAGCGTTACCAAGGTGCGTATATTTTGAGGTTTAATGCTGACCGACATCCACTTTCGGGACCCGGCCGGACAACTGGTCTTCCAACATTTTGATGTCGGCATCGACCATCAGGCTCACCAGATCCTTGAATCGTGTCCTGGGTTGCCATCCCAGAACCTTCCTGGCCTTCGACGCATCGCCAATGAGCACATCCACTTCGGCGGGGCGGTAATAGACCTTGTCAATTTCGACGTACTTACGCCAGTCCAGGCCGGCGTGTCCGAAGGCTTGTTCGCAAAATTCCTGCACGGAATGCGTTTCGCCCGTGGCGATGACAAAGTCGTCCGGTCGCTCCTGCTGGAGGATCAACCACATGGCTTCGACGTATTCGGGAGCGTATCCCCAGTCGCGCTTGGCGTCCAGATTGCCGAGATAGAGTTTCTCCTGAAGCCCGTGTTTGATGTGGGCGATCGCCTGGGTGATTTTGCGGGTCACAAACGTTTCACCGCGGCGGGGGGATTCATGGTTGAAGAGGATGCCATTGGCGGCGAACAGATTGTAGCTTTCGCGATAGTTAACGGTGGCCCAGTAGGAGAAGACCTTCGACACGGCATACGGGCTGCGCGGATGAAACGGGGTTGTCTCCCGCTGGGGGATTTCGGCGACTTTGCCGAACATCTCGCTCGACGAAGCCTGGTAGAAACGCGGGTTGCCGGCCGTCTCACGGATCGCTTCCAGTATCCGAATCGTTCCCAGGCCTGAGATGTCCGCCGTGTACTCGGGAATGTCGAAGCTGACCCGGACGTGGCTTTGTGCGCCGAGATGATAGATCTCGTCGGGCTTCAGGTCGTACAACGTTTTGACCAGGTTCACCGAATCACTCAGGTCGCCATAATGCAGGAAGAGTTTGACGCCGCGGATGTGGCGATCCTGGTACAGGTGGTCGATGCGGCTGGTGTTGAAACTGCTGGCGCGGCGAATGATGCCGTGGACCTCGTAATCCTTCTTCAACAGCAGTTCCGCCAGATACGATCCGTCCTGTCCCGTGATGCCGGTGATGAGAGCGCGTTTCATTTATGCCTTATGGATATGACATTTGAGGCGTTACGTCACGCCAGATTTTTACGGTTAGGCAGTGTAAAACCCTCACCCTGACCCTCTCCTCTCAAGGGAGAGGGGATCGTTCCGAAAGAGTGCCCGTCAGATGAAGGTTGGCGGTGAGCTACGAGCCATCGACGAGTTGCGAGCGGCTGACGATCAGGCGGGCCTGGCAACTGAGCGTGGAGAGCAACACGGCCACGCGGTCGCGGTCACTCATTTCCTGCAGGACAACGGCTTGAAGGCCGCGGAGCGGGCCGTCGCTAATTTCGACGAGGTCGCCGGGGTGAACCCCCGGGCGCACGGTTACGACATCGACCGTCTCGCCCGCCCATTGCTGGAGCTGGTGGATGATCGCGTCATCGACGACGGTGGGACGTCCGCCGAAGCTGACCACGCCGATGACCTGGGGAGCGTATTGGACGGCGCGGAAGCTCCGCGACGGATTGAAGCGGCAGAAGAAATAGCGCGGGAAGAGCGGGCCGACAACCCAACGTTTCACGCGGCGGATGGTTTTGTGGCGTTTTAGCTTCGGGTAGTAGGTGTCGAGCCCGAGCACGTCGCGACAGTATTGTTCGGCGCCAGCCTCTTTGCGCGGGCGCGTGTGGACGCAGAGCCAGCGGGTGACGTTGGGCAGGGGCGTGTCCTCGGGTCCGCCCTTATGCGCAGTGGCCTTGCTGTTCACGGAAAGCATCATTGCGCAAACAGGGGCAGAGGGCAAGAGGCAGAATCCAGAATTCAGCCCCGAGAGCCTTCGGGGCGAGGAGTCAGGATGCAGGAGACGGAAGGGCGAGTCACGAGGGCGATGCGACGATGCGAATTTGAGCTTGCGAAGCATGCTGCGCGCATGCACGCTGGTAGACCAAGCATTCGTTCGTGATTCATCGGCGGAATTGAGAAGGAAGCGAATCAGTCCGGAGGTGAGGAATGAATTTCCCTGCGAGTGGAGCGAGAGGTTTTTTTGAGATTCTGATGCCTGGAGTGTTCCTGCTTATCAACTTGCTTGTCTTCCTGCTATGGCCGTGCTTGGATTTTGTTGGCGACGATATTACGGGAACGAAAACGCTATTCATTACGAATCAAGCGTATTCGTGGGCGATGATTATCTGCTTCGGGTACCTGATCGGGGTCGTGCTGAGACTTTTTCGGACGCAATGGGTTGATGATTTGTCTGGTTGGATAATTGGGTTGTCCAGCTCCAAGCACCGGGGTAAGCAGTATATCCGCGATCGATTCTTCTATGGGAATTGGATGGAAACGAAGTGTTTTGAGCGGCTCCCTGCGGGTGCGGCACAGTTCTACGAGAAGTTATGGCGGGACAAGTTCGCGGATAATCCCATTGGAAACACTACGTTCTACAATTTCTGCAAATCCATCATCATTGCGCGTGACGAGCAATCGGCGAAGGAGGTCTGCGCGGCTGAGGCCATGTCCCGATTCATTGCCGGTTCGATGTTTGCGCTGCTCATTGCGACTCTCCTGGCAGTGTTGAACATTTTGTATGATGTGCTTTTCTTGGCGCACTCCAGAATGATGGTTGTCCCGATCGTTGCTGCGATTGTTTACGTTGTGTTGATCACCGGAATCCTGCTTCACTTTCGTTTTATCCGATGCAAGGAAGTGGACACGATGTTTGCGGCATGCTTTGCCAATTGCAAGGCTTTCGAGGAATTGCTCCCGTATCCTTCGTGTAAGTTATCTCCGCCGCGCCTGCTGGAAGAAGAACAGTATCGCGACCGTGAGGCGCTGGTAAGAGACGCTTGGTCGAAAAGTCGGGGCGAACCGTCGGCGCCCGCTGTGCGTTTGGATGATCTGATTGGTCTGATGAGGGAGCGAAGCGAGACGAAGCCGCATCTTTCCTGTATGTATTTTGCCGGGGCGGATGTCGATCATCCGTATTTTCTAAAAGACGAGATGTTAGCGATTGGTCTGGCGGTGTTACCGGAAGACTGCGAGAAGGCCGGTCAGCACAAGCGGCATCCGCATCAGGTGGAGGTGATCTTTGTGTTGCGGGGGAAGGTGGATCTGCACCTCTCGGAAGGGAACAAAGCTGTGGACAAGGTTTTAGAGGCGGGAGATTACGACGTGATTTCGAAGGGGGTTTGCCACTGGATTACCCAACACGGAGCAGACGAGGCGGCGTACCTATTTGTGAAGACCAACCCGGCGAAGGAACCGAGGTCGCAGACTTGTTGAGCGGAGTGTGGGGTGTGGGGGACGAAGAGCTAGCTGGTTCTTGGAGTCGAGGGCTAGGGGGTCTCTGAGGCCCGCGCCGCTGAGATTCGCTTTGCGAAGGTCCGCCCCCCAAGGAGGTCCGCGCCGTGGAGGTTCGCATACAGATCAACGCTCAACCCGCCACAGGCGGGCAAGCGTTCAAGGGGAAGGGTGGGAACGACGAACGACAGGCGGCCACGACGGAGCGTGGCCCTCCAAACGACCGACGCTCGTAGAGCACCGCTACAGAAGAAAGGGAAGAAACGGCGCTCGCGGCGCAAGCGCCCTACCGCCCCGACCTCAGAGTCGGGGTAAATTCGGCGTGTTGCATGATGGGGAATCGGGGTATCCGCTATCAAAAAAAAGCTAGACAGGTGATATGGGACTGTGTATATTCGGCGCGGTTTGGTTGTTGTTTTGCACTCGCTCGCGCCCGCTCGGCTCGCCCTACGGGGCGCCCCGACCTCGGAGTCGGGGTAAACCTTCGGCGCCGCGTCTCGCCGCTCCCAGCAGCTCGGCTTTGAAATAAGGGGCTGGGGAAGCGAGGGGGTTGTCGCTGTTCTTTGACATAAGGGAGTTGGGGACGGACACCGCTACAGCCAACGGTCGTGCGGCCCCGAAAAGGATTCGGGGTAAACTCGCCGGACTCCAAAGGGGGAAACCGCTATCGGCTGGGACAGCCGACGCTACAATGACGGGAAACCGCGGTCAGCGCCCGCGGCTACAGCGACGGTGGGGCGGACGGCCGGTCCGCGTACACGGTACGCGGCTACAATTCGGGGAGCGCGAGGGCAGGGGGCGGCCCATATATGTAATTCTGCAAAACAAAGCCAATGTTTTGGAGTGAATCAACTTGTGGATTGGTTTGATGGACAATAGGTTAGATGTCCAAGTGTGCCATTTTGTCACATGGCTTTGTTTTGCTAAAATTGGCTTTGTTTTGGGGTTCCGGAGCGCGGATTGGGGCAGGCTCGGCCTCGAAATCGGGGTAGATATCGCCTTTCCGGCTACGCGCCCACGGTGGCCGCGCGTTTTCCGCAGGGCTTATTTCTTCGATGCGTGCTTTTGGAGGAGGAGTCCCAATTTTTTGCGGGCGGCCGGGGGTATGGCTTTCGGGCTGGTCATGATGGCGGAGGCGAGCGCGTGACGGCAGGCGCAATCGGCTTCGGGGTCGAGCGCGGCGGAGGCGAGGCGAACGATCTCCTGGGCGGTCGCCGAGTTTTTGGCGAGGTTGGCGACGACCATTTCGACGGTGACGGCTTCGCGGTCTTCGTGCCAGCAATCGTAGTCGGTGACCATGGCGAGGGTGGCGTAGCAGATCTCGGCTTCGCGGGCGCACCGGGCCTCGCCGTAGTTGGTCATGCCGACGACGTCCCATTCCATGCGGCGATGGAAGTGGGATTCGGCGCGGGTGGAGAACGCCGGGCCTTCCATGTTCACGTAGGTGCCGCCGTCGTGGACGGTGGCGCCGGCGCGTCGGGCGCAGTCGACGAGGATGTGACGGAGGCGGTTGCAGATCGGGTCGGCAAACGCGATGTGGGCCACGACGCCATTGCCGAAGAAGGTGAAGTCCGCGCTGCGTTTGGTGCGGTCGATGAACTGGTCGATGGCGACGATGTCGGTCGGTTTGTACTGTTCCTTGAGCGAGCCGACGGCGCTGACGCTGATGATGTGGCTGACGCCGAGTTTTTTCATGCCGTAGATGTTGGCCCGGTGGTTCAGCTCGCTGGGCAGGATTTTGTGGCCACGTCCGTGACGGGGGAGGAACACGAGGTCGCGGTCGGCGATGCGCCCCGTGAGATAGTGGTCTGAGGGTTTGCCGAACGGGGTGGTCAGACGAATCCAGCGTTTCTGCTGGATGGTTTCCATTTCGTAAAGTCCGCTGCCGCCGATGACGCCGATTTTCATTCGTGCCGTGGTGTGTGGACGGGGATATGGGTGCGTTGCATTCCTTTCCGAATAGATAATTCGAGGGCGAAGGGCAAGAGGATTCACATCAGGCGCGCCGATGCGATCAGGGCGGGCGGGCGGGCGTCAGGGGCGAATCAGGTGAAAGGACGAAACATTCCGAGACCCGCTACATCAATTCGGCCCGGGGCGGACCGATGATTTCGTAGGCGACAATGATGTTGCGGATGTTCTGCCGGTCGCGGAGTGCGTCGGTCCACTGTGATGCGCGCGATAATTGCGCGGGTGCCGGAGCATCCGCAAACGTTTGCTTGTGAGCGGGCGCCTCCGAGGTTGAGGGAACTGGCGGCGGCGGAGCTGATTCGGCCCTGGCGATGGGCGAGGCCGGCACCGAATGCGATGGCAGAGGCGGTGGCGCCGCCGGCTGCGGTCTTCGGCCCATTTTTTCTACGGCCCGACGAATGTCGTCCGCGCCGACTTTTCGCCCGGCGGGTATCGGTACCGGAGCGGACTTTGGCGTGAGACGCCGCGTTGCGGGCGGGGCCGCGCGAGGCACACGAGGCATCGGCACAGTCGCCGGGCGTGGTTGTGGCCGCGAAACCGGCGGCTTCGGCGGGACTGGTGGCGGAGCGTCATCCGGTTCTGGCGACTGGCTCTCCTTGGACTCTTGCAGTTTGCTCCAGCCCTTGGCGAGGCTGATCATCATGAAGATGATCAGCCAAATCAGCACACCGCTGTCGGCGAATTTCACCATGCTAGCTGGCCGGCCCGGACTTGCTGACGTCCTCTCCCGAGATGGACTGGCGCATACGCGTGTCGGCCTGGATATTTTGCATGCGGTAGTAATCCATCACACCGAGGTGTCCGCTGCGGAACGCCTCGGCCATCGCCAGCGGAACCTGAGCTTCGGCTTCAACGACTTTCGCGCGCATCTCCTGGGTTCTTGCTTTCATTTCCTGTTCGTTGGCGACGGCGAGGGCGCGGCGTGTCTCGGCGGCCGCTTGCGCGATTTGTTTGTTCGCATCCGCCTGCTCGGCCTGCAACCGCGCGCCGATGTTGTCGCCGACGTCCACGTCCGCGATGTCGATGGACATGATCCCGAACGCCGTGCTGGCGTCGAGGCCCTTTTCCAACACGCGTTTGGAGATCGTGTCCGGGTTTTCGAGAACGTCCTTGTACGATTCCGCCGAGCCGATGGCGGTGACGATGCCTTCGCCCACGCGGGCAATGATGGTTTCCTCCGTGGCGCCGCCGACGAACCGATCGAGATGGGTGCGGACGGTCACGCGCGCCTTGACCTGAAGTTGGATGCCGTCCTTGGCAACGGCGGCGATGGTTTGCTTGCCGCTGGCGGGATTGGGGCAATCGATGACTTTGGGATTCACCGAGGTCATGACAGCCTCGAATACGCTCTTGCCGGACTGGTGTGTCGCGAGGTCGATCGCGGCGGCCTGGTTGAAGCCGAGGTTGAGATTCGCCTTCTCGGCGGCAATGAGCGCGCGGACGACCTGGTTCACGTCGCCGCCGGCGAGGTAATGCGCTTCCAGTTGGTCGGTGGTGAGCGGCAACCCCGCTTTCACCGCGGTGATGCGGCTTTGGACGACGAGCCCGATTGGTACGCGGCGCAGTCTCATGCTGAGCAGCGTCAGGAACGATACCGGCGCGCCCGTCATGCGGGCCTGTATCCAGATGTTGACGAACGAGATGACCACGAAAAAGACGATCAGAAAGACGACGGCGACGACCAAGCCGAGCACTATTAGAATAATCTGGCCAACATCCATGATTGTGTCTCCTTATTAACCAATTTTCCTTACCACGAGTCGATTTTCATTTACCGCAATGATCTTGATGCGGCTGCCGCTCTCGATCACGCCTGATTCGGCGACGACATCCAGTCGCTGGCCGTCAATCAAAGCGGCTCCCGCCGGCCGCAGGGGGGTATGCGCCACGCCTTCACGACCAATCCAGTCGTTGGCCTGCGGCGACTGGGCCCGCACGCCTGTTTGCGTCTCGGACAAAATCATCTTTCGTCCGGGGCGGGTCCGCGGAAAATACTTGATGGACGCGTAGCTCACGCCGAATCCCAGCGCCGCTTCCGTGCAGAACAGCAGGATCGTCTCGTTCACACTGCCGGTCGCGCCGTACCCGATCAGGGTCGCGGTCAGCAGGAGCACCACGCCGACGCCGGCCAGCACGAGGCTCGGCAGATAGAAATCGACGGCAATGAGCATGAGCCCCACCACGGTAAAAATGATAATCGTCGTCCAGCCCATAGCCACCGGTTACGCCACGCGCTTCACCACCACCCGACTGCCCTGCACTTCCACAATCGTGATGGGTTTGCCCCGCTCGACCAAATCGCCTTCGGTCACGACATCGACCAATTGATCGCCAAACCGTCCTTTGCCCGAGGGACGCAGATTCGTTTCGGCGACGCCCGTCGAGCCGAGCAGCGCCCGGGCGGGGCCCGAACTGGTCGTGTACCCTTCGGCTGCGCTCGTGGCCGCGGACAATTCCATTTTCTTGAACAAGGTGCTTTTCGGCAGCCAGCGGGCGAGCAGCATGGCGCCGATCATCGCGCCGATCATGGCTCCGAAGACCTTGGCGAGCGGGATTTGCACCTGCCCCCAACTCGGCAAGATCGGGTCGTTCGGAAGACGGCCGGTCATCGCCAGCACCAGCGCGGCCATCACGGCAATGGTGCCCAGGGCCGCCGAGACAAAATGGCCGGGAAACAGGAAGAACTCCAGCGCCAGCAGCGCCAGCCCGAAGACAAACAGCGCGATCTCCTCCCAGCCGGCGAATCCCGCCACGAAATAGCCGAGGAAATAGATGGCGAAACAAATCACCGCGACGATGGCAGGCAACGCCATGCCGGGATGGGACAATTCGATGTATAACGCCAGGAACCCGACGAGAATCAGCAGCGGGGAAATCGCGGTAATCCAGCGGGCCAGTTGCTCGAAGCCGTAGGGCGAGACCTGGAACGTGCTGGCGTCCTTCAGGCCGACTTTCTCCAGCAATTCGTCGACCGACTTCACCGTTCCGGATGACAGCAACGGTTTCAACGGGTTGCCATATTTGTGGGCCGCTTCTTCATTGGTCAGCGTGAGCAGTTTGCCCTTCGGGGTGATCTCTTTGTTGTCGATGGTCAATCCGCGGTCGGCGTCCACCATGGCCTCGAACACGTCCGGGTTGTAGCCTTTCTCCTGCGCCGTGGCGCGGATGCGCGCGCGCATGGCGGAGGTGAGCTTTTCCTCGTAACTCTTGGGTAACTCTTGCACGCCGGATTCACCGAGCATGACCGGCGTGGCCGCGCCAATGACGCTGCCCGGTGACATGAAGATTTTGTCGGTGGCGGCGGCGATGTAGGCGCCGGCGGAATACGCCTTGTCGTTGACGAACGTGTAGGTTTTCATCGGGGCGCTTTCAAGCAGCCGAATGATGTCCTCGGTCGCATCGACGCGCCCGCCGTTCGTCTGCATGTCGAGCACCAGTGCCGCGGCCTTCTTTTCCTCGGCATCGCGCAGGCCGCGCCGTATCAGGTACACCGTGTTGCGCGTGATATCCTCGTGAATGGTCAGCACACAGACGGTTTTGGAAGAAGCCTCCTCCGCCCGCGACGTCGTGCCCGCCGCACCGAAAACGACAAACGCCAGCGCAGCCAACACCGCTGCACGTATTGCGATCTTTACGTCTCGACAATTCGCCTGCCTCATTGACATCGCGTGATCTCCCTCGGCGTATCGTGCTACAACCAGCCACTCAGCGCCACTACAAAAGCGCAGCCCCTTTGTAATCACCGAAGCGTCCGCTTTGGTATGGGTACGACTCCAACGGAAGTGTGAGGAAGATTACCGTTTCCCGTTCGCCTTCGGTGGGCCGTGCGGGTATAAATGCAGCGGGTATGAAGCGAGCGGAACTTCTGGATTTGGCGGGACGGGTGTTGCGGTTGCCGACGGCGCCGTACCACGAGCATGCGGTGCGGAACTTTGTCATTCGCTATTGCCGCGAACTTGGGGTGTGCGTGGAATCTGATCGGGTGGGCAATGTGATTGCGAAACAGCACCGACCAAGATCGAGTACGCCTGCGCCACTTGTGTTCGTGGCGCACATGGATCATCCAGGATTCGAGATGCTGGACGGCAGGCGGGCGGAATTTCTGGGCGGCGTGCCGAAGGAGATGTTGGCGAAGGGGGGCAAGGTGCGGGTTTACACCTCAGAAAACCGTGTCCAAGGGCAGCTATCCAGCGTGAAGGCCACCATTCGGCGGTTCGACGGGTCGGGATGGCCGAAGCGGAAGATTGTCGGGCTGACGGTGGAGGGCGCGGTGCGCAAAGGCGATTTGGGGATGTGGGATGTGCCGGCATTTCGGGTGTCGGGCGACCAACTCCAGGCAACGGCAATTGACGACGTGCTTGGATCGGTCGTGATGCTGGCGACCTTGACGGAGGCCGCGCGGCGGAAGCTGGGGACGAATTTGTGGTGCGTGTTCACGCGCGCGGAAGAAGTCGGCTTCCCTGGAGTGATGGCGGTCATTCAATCGAAGAAGATTCCGAAGAGCGCGCTGGTGGTGTCCATCGAGATGAGCAAAGAGCGTCCGTGGGCGCGCATCGGCGACGGCCCGGTCGTGCGGGTAGGGGACCGCGCGTCGATTTTCGATCCGGCGGCATCGGCGTTTCTGTGGCGGGCGGCGGAGCGATGTCGCGCCAACGAATCAACGTTTCGCGCCCAGCGTTGTCTCATGGATGGCGGGACATGCGAGGCGACGGCGTTCGTGGGTTTCGGTTATCGGGCGGGCGGGTTATGTCTGCCGCTGGGCAACTACCACAACATCGGCCCGAGGCGGCGGCCCCGGGCCGAGTACGTGAGCGTGAGCGACCTGGAGCAATTGGTGAGACTGACCGTGGCGGCCGCGGCGGAATGGCGGGTGAGCGGCGCGACGAATACGATGTTGCGGCGTGAGGTGGTTTCGATTGCGCGGACCGCGCCGCGGAAATTGACGAGGATATGAGTCGACCAACGATCTGTGTGGTCGTGGGGCTGGTTCTGCTTGCCGCCATGGCGGGCGCGCGCGCGGGCACGGAGCCGACGCCGTCGCAACAGGTTCCATCGACCCAACCCGTGGTTCAAGCTGCGACACCGGCGACGACGCTCACACCCGACCAGGCGGCACAAGGCCAGTTCAATCTCGGGGTGGAGTTGATGCGCGAGCGCAAGTTTGCCGGGGCGGCGCAGGCGTTTGAGCGGGCGACCAGCGCGCGCACGAATTTTCCCGAGGCGTACAATAACTGGGGCGTCTCACTCGTGCAGCTTGGCAAGCAGGCGTTCAACCAGACGCAGCAGTTGCAGGATTTCCAGGCGGCGGCGGAAAAATTCAGCAAGGGTGCCGAGCAGAAACCCGACGTCAAACCCACGTATATCCTGTGGAGCGAAACGCTGTTGCTCATCGGCGATTTGCCCGTGGACTCGCGGACACGATTGGCGTGTTACCAGGGCGCGGTGGAAAAATGCCGCAAGGCGGCGGAACTCGCTCCCAACGATTGGGATTCGTACAACAAGTGGGCGGTAATTCTCTCGACGAAACTCCCCGAGTACGCGGTGAACGACCAGGCACGGTTTGCCCTCTACGAGGAAGCGGCTTCGTTGTACGCGAAAGCCGCCGACCGCGCGCGGTTCAGCAGCGAAGTCGGTCCGGTGTGCGCGAATTGGGCGGGCGTCCTGGTCCAGGCGGCGCATGTTTCGTCGAATCGGGAAGTGAAGGTGAGGTTGTTGCGGGAGTCGCTTGAGAAATTTGACCGGTCGGCGAAGGTGCAACCCAACGCGGCCGGCACGTACGCGATGTGGGGGAGTGCGTTGATCGACCTGGGCAAAATGAGCCATATGCGCAACGATTTCCGCGACGCCGCGGAGAAGCTGAATACGAGTCTGGAGCTTCGACCGGATGACCCGGGTGCACTGTACAATCTCGCCCGAGCGTACGCGTTGCTGGATCAGCCGGTGTTGGCGGTGGAGAACCTGAAAAAGTGTTTTGCCGCCGACCCCGCGCAAGCATATCGACAATCGGCAACGCAGGATGCCGACCTCGCCGGGTTGCGCGGGGACACGGATTTCGACGAGCTGATTGGACGGACGCCGCCGCACGGCGCGCCGACGTACACCCCCCACCTGAGCGACTCGCCGCAATGAACAACGAGTAATGGGCAAAACGTAGCTGCTGGCTTTCCCGGCAGAAATTGCGCGTTTTTTTGCAGCAACGCAGGCCGCGTGGGTTCAGTAGGGAGTGGTTACCACTTATGGCACTCATTATCAGGTGGTTAACATACCATGGGAGCTATGGATTCATGAGCTGGTGACAAGTGGATTTGGGGGTAGCGACCGAAATGCCGGCGGGCGCTTGACAAAGGACAGGTTCGGCTACATGATACATACCAATGTGTGTGAGGGTGGGAGTCGTTTAGGTGGCAGAAGAGTAGTCACTCAGGGCTGGTGCCTCTTCTCAGAACCAGTAACAAACGGTAGCGTGTAACCTCAGGGAAGAAAGGGAAAAGGATGAGGGGCTGCGACTGGAACGGTGCGGCTGTTTCTGCGAGAGCCAGTAAGCTCAACGGCTAGCCGTTCAATTACAAATTACATCTGGTCCTTGCGGGGGCTGGTGTTTTTTTTCAGCCGATCCCCGTCAACAAGGCGTGAGTCATTTGGGTCGGATAGGGACGCACTCGGGCGAGAGAGCATGCAAACGATTATTCCATCTTGGTATTGTGCACGGACCAAACCGAAGCACGACCACATTGCGGCTGCCAACGTCAGGAAAAACCTTGGTTTGGAGGTTTTTCACCCGCAGCTGCGAGTGGAACGGGCGACCAAGCGCGGCGTGGTGCGGGTGGTAGAACCACTTTTCCCTTGCTACATCTTCGTGCGTTGCTTGCTCGATGAAAGCCTGAACGATATTCAGTACACCGCCGGAGTCAGTTCCCTGCTGCGATTTGGGAATGGGATTCCCACGGTGGCCGATTCGGTGGTCGAGGAGTTGCAGGAGTGCTTCGAGTCGACCGAGCCGATGACGGTGCAGGATCACCTTTCGCCAGGATCGGAAGTGGTGATGGCCGATGGCGCCTTTGCGGGCATGAGCGCGGTGGTGCTGCGGTTGTTGCCGGCGAGACGGCGTGTGCAGGTCCTGTTGGATTTTTTGGGACGGCCGACGCCGGTGGAGATTCCTCGTGCGTCGATTACGATCGAGAGGGATTCCATGGCTGATCGGGTGCCTTTGTTGGCAGCGTCGTATTTGTTGGTGTGAGTCGGATTAGCAAAGCCGCATTTGTTTGGATAATGGGCACAAAGAGTGTGGGACGTGCGGCAGAACAACTGAGCGTCCGGCTTTGTAGGTGGGCCGGAGCGAAATGCGGTAGTTGGCGGGAAAAGTGCGGGCTGCCAACAAGTGCGGAGCCTTGTCGGAAAAATCAAGGTAGAGGGAATGGTGGGACGAAAGGGTATATGGGATTGTTATACGGTCTGATGCACGGAGTGGGAGCCCGCATGGAACGGGCATACGGGTTTATGCGTTCCGCAGGGCTGGTACTGGGCTTATTGCATTTCGGGAGTCGGCAACTTCATGTCGTCCCGGTCAACCAACGGGTTTTCCATCCACGAGCATGAATCTCCTGCAACAACAACCTCAGGTTCGGAGATCACCGAGCAGTGATTCAGCGCGAATTCCCCGCTGGAAGCGGGCATTGGACATTGTGTGCATCTTGATCGCGTCGCCGGTTCTGCTCCCGGTCATGGCGGTGATCTCGGCGCTGATCAAGCTTGGGTCCAAGGGGCCCATTCTGTTTCACCAAGAACGAATTGGCCACCTTGGCCAGCGCTTCATGTGCTTGAAGTTCCGGACGATGGAGACCGACGCGGATGCCTCCGTTCACGAGGGGCATTGCGCCCGGTTGATCGATTCTGATCTTCCGATGGTCAAGATGGATTCGCACGGAGACTCGAGGGTTGTTCCGTTTGGGCGGCAACTGCGTGCGACCGGGCTGGATGAATTGCCGCAGGTTATCAACGTGCTTCGAGGGGACATGAGCCTGGTTGGGCCGCGTCCCTGCCTGCCATGCGAGTACGACCGGCACCTCGACTGGCAGAAGGAGCGATACAACACCCTGCCTGGCCTGACAGGCCTCTGGCAGGTGTCCGGGAAGAATACCACCACCTTCAATCAAATGATTCGTTTTGATCTACAATACGATCGAAAGAAATCTCCGTGGTTGGACCTGATCATCATGCTGCGGACTATTCCCGCTGTGATCGTTCAGGTCCAGGAAATTAGGAACAACGAGAAGTCGTCAGGGCGGCCCACGCGGAAGATGGGTAGTCCTCTCAAACCGATCAGCCAACCGATCGCCTTCACTGAACGGATTCCCGGCGGCACCCCCGTACCGGGCGCGGAATCCATCATCGTCCAGGAGGAATTATGGCGAAGCAAATAAACGTTGGTGTTGTCGGGTGTGGATACTGGGGGCCGAATTTGGTTCGTAACTTCCGGTCACTCTCCGATTGTCGTTTGAAAATGATGTGTGACATCAACAAGGAACGGTTGGCACACGTTCGTTCCTTGTACCCCGACGTGGAAGGGGAAACGGATTACCGGCACATGCTCAACGGCGCGGGACTCGACGCGGTCGTCGTCGCCACCGCGGTGAGCCTGCATTATCCGATGGCCAAAGCGAGCCTGCTGGCCGGAAAGCATACGCTTATCGAGAAGCCCATGGCGTGCTCTTCCGAACAGTGTGAAGAGTTGATCGATATCGCCAGGAAGAAGGGCCTGATCCTCATGGTGGGCCACACGTTCCTGTATTCGCCCGCGGTGCGGAAGATCAAGGAGATCATCGACACCGGGGAAGCCGGGGAAATCCGCTACATTTGCGCCCGCCGGTTGAACCTGGGTCTCTTCCAGCGAGACATTAACGTGGCCTGGGACCTGGCGCCACACGACATTGCCATTATCCTGCACATTTTGCAGGAGCAGCCGGTGAGCCTCAATTGCCGCGGCACCGCGCATATCACGCCGGGCGTCGAAGACGTCACCACGATATGCCTGTACTTTGGCAATGAACGGTCAGCGATCATTCATAATAGTTGGATCGATCCCCGGAAGATCCGGGAAATGACGATTGTCGGCAGCAAACGTATGATCGTGTACGATGACGTCGCCCAGCAGGAGAAAATCAAGGTGTTTGACACCCGCGTCGAACGCCCGCCGCACTACGACACGTTTGCCGAGTTCCATTACGCTTATCATTACGGCGACATGTACGTCCCGTACATCAAACAAGAGGAGCCGCTCAAGGCGGAATGCCAGCATTTCATCGACTGCATTCATTCGGGTGCGGCGCCGCTCACCAACGGCGACCGGGGTCTGGAACTCGTCCGGATTTTGGAAGCGGCTTCTCAATCCATCAAGAACAGCGGGGCGCCCGTGGATCTTTCGCATCGGAAGGTCAACGGCAATGGGAATGGCAACGGGAATGGCCGCAACGACAGCACCCCGAAGAAGCACGGAGCCGCGTCCCCGTTGGGTCGCACCAAGAGGAAGCCCGCGTCAGCCAGGCGGGTCGCAAACCTCCACGCCAGCTTGATGTAGGTTTCGTATACCGGTTATGAGTGGACCACCGCCGTCTGTTCAACTGATTGCGCCGGATGTGAAGCTCGGCAAGGGCGTTCGCATTTATGGTTTTGTCAACCTGTATGGCTGCGTGATCGGAGACGACGTAAAGATTGGCTCCTTTGTCGAGATTCAAAAAGGGGTGCGCGTCGGGAACCGTTGCAAGATCTCCAGCCACACGTTCGTCTGTGAAGGCGTCACGTTGGAAGACGAGGTGTTCGTCGGGCACAACGTGACGTTCATCAATGACCGGTATCCCCAGGCTATCAACGGGGATGGGACCTTGCAGACCGAAGCGGATTGGGAGTGCCTTCCAACCGTGGTGAAACGGGGCGCCTCCATCGGCTCCGGGGCGACCTTGCTATGTGGAATTACCATCGGGGAACGCGCGATTGTGGGTGCGGGCAGCGTCGTTACCAAGGATGTACCACCCGGCGTAGTGGTCGCGGGCAATCCGGCGCGGGTAATGCGGTCCAATGTGAAAAAGGCAACATATGCGGGTACCATTCCTTGATTTAAACGCCCATCACCACGCCATTCAGGACGAGATTCTGGCCGCTATTCGGGAGGTTATCGAGAGCAGTGCCTTTGCCGGCGGGCCGTTCGTCGCGAAATTCGAAGAGGATTTTGCGGCGTACTGCCACACGCGCTTTGCCGCGGGAGTGGGCAGTGGCACCGATGCGCTGTGGCTCGCGCTGATGGCCTGCGGGATCGGCGCAGGCGACGAGGTGATCACGGTCCCCAATTCGTTCCTGGCGACGGCCGAAGCCATCAGCGTTAGCGGAGCCGCACCGGTATTTGTAGACGTTAATCCACAGACGTACACGATGGACCCGGAGTTGTTGGAAGCGGCCATCACTCCGCGTACCAAGGCCATCATCCCCGTACACCTGTTTGGCCAGATGGCCGACATGGATCCGATCATGGAGATTGCGCGTCGGCGCAAACTGTTGGTGATCGAGGACGCCTGCCAGGCCCATGGTGCTGAATACAAAGGACGGAGGGCGGGCTCCATTGGCCACGCTGGCTGTTTCAGTTTTTATCCGGGAAAGAATCTCGGGGCGATGGGCGAAGCGGGGGCGGTGGTCACCAACGACCCGGCGGTCCAGGAGAAAATCCGGGTGCTGCGCGATCACGGTCAACGAGCCAAGTATCATCATTCACACATTGGCTGGAACGCGCGGATGGACGGCATTCAGGGAGCGGTCCTGCGGGTGAAATTGAAAGAGTTGGATCGAAGCAACGCGGCCCGGCGGTCGCACGCCCGGCTCTACGAGAACCACCTGGGCAATCGCGGAGACCTGATCACGCCCAAGGAAGCGGAATACGGGACGCATGTGTATCATGTGTACGCGGTGCGCGTAAAAGGTCGGGATCAACTTCAGCGCGCGCTGACCGATCGCGGCATCGCCAGTGGAATTCATTACCCGATTCCGATCCACCTCCAGGAAGCCTATGGACATCTGAAGTTGGGCCGCGGTTCGTTTCCAGTTGTGGAACGTTGTGCGGAAGAGTTTCTTTCGCTCCCGATGTTTCCGGAATTGACGCCGGAGCAGATCGAGACTGTCGTGCGGGAGATCAACTCCCACCTGTCGCTTGCCAAAAGCGCGCATGCGTGTGCTGTCTGAGTGTATGGCCGTTGCCCGCGACCCGCATTTACCACCGGAGACATGCCCGAACGGCGGTCTTGTGCAGTTGGTGAATCCTCTCGAAGATTCCAGTTGGGATGACGGGTTGGTGGGCGGCCCCCATCCATCCTTTTTCCACAGCTCCGCTTGGGCCAGAGTTTTGCACGACGTGTATGGCTACACCCCCATGTATTTCGTCGTCCGGGATGCCGGACGTCTCCAATGCCTGCTGCCGATCATGGAGGTTGACAGTTGGCTCACGGGAAGACGCGGGGTATCGCTCCCCTTCACGGACGATTGTGAACCCTTATGTACGGACCCCGCAGCGTTCCATGGCCTCGTTGAGGAAGCCATGCGCCACGCCGAGGCACGGGACTGGAAATACGTGGAATGCCGTGGCGGGAAAGCGCTGTGGCCTGGCGCAATGGCCTCGACCTGTTACTACGGCCACCGACTTGGACTCGTCGATAACGAGGATGTCCTGTTCGCGAACGTCGATGGCGCAGTACGTCGCGCGATCCGGAAAGCTTACAAGAGCGGAGTCACCGTGGAAATATCGCAGGATCTGGATGCCGTACGCGCATTCTATGGCCTGCAATGCAAAACGCGAAAGAAACACGGGCTTCCGCCGCAGCCGTTTCGGTTCTTCCAGAACATTCACCAGCACATCCTGTCGCGTGATCGAGGTTTTGTCGTGTTGGCCCGGAACGAGCGGACGGCCGTGGCCGGCGCCGTTTTCTTCCACATCGGGAAACGGGCGATCTATAAATTCGGCGCATCCGACGATCGACTTCAGCACTTGCGGGCCAACAATCTGGCGATGTGGGAAGCGATCCGCTGGTATGCAACGCACGGGTTTGATGAGTTGGATTATGGCCGGACCTCGCTGGACAACGAGGGTTTGAGGAGTTTCAAGCTGGGGTGGGGTGCCCAGGAGCGCAGCATCGAATATGTGCGGTATGACCGTCGGAGCGGCGGTTTTGTGACGGTGAAGGATGAAGCGTTTGGCTGGCATAATCGCGTGTTCCGGGTACTCCCCGGGCCGGTTTCGCGGTGGATTGGAGCCGGGCTTTACAGACACATGGCGTAGGCACTATGGTGTGAGAGGTGATCTGAATGAATGATCGACAGACAATGAACCAACGGTCGCGGTTGACCCTTGATGACGTATATTACGTGCTCTTCAAGCACAAGTGGAAGATTATTACGTGTTCGACCGCGGGCCTGTTGGGAGCCGTCGCATTGGTGGCGTTCCGACCGCCGGTGTATGAATCGGAAGCCAAGCTGTTCATCCGCTACGTGCTCGATAGCAAATCTCCCTCGCCCACACCGGACGGCTCGAGAGTGATCTCATCCTATGATGGGCAGAGCGTCATCAACTCGGAAATCGAAATCCTGAACAGTCTGGATCTGGCAGAGCAGGTGGTGGATATGATCGGGCCGGATAAGATCCTTGCCAAAGTCGGTGGGGGTAAGGATCGCATTCAGGCCGCCAATGTTGTCCGCGGCGGGTTGGTGGTCGAGGTACCCAACAAGAGCAACGTGATGCGAATTCTCTTCCAGCATCCGGACCCCGACATCGTGCAACCTGTGTTGACGAGGTTGATCGACAGCTACTTCAAGAAGCACGCGGAGATTCACCAGGCGTTTGGCGTGGTGGACGATTTCCTATCGCAGGAGACAGATCAGTTGCGCGCCCAGTTGGCCCAGACGGAGGAGGAACTTCGACGGGCGCGAAACAAGGCCGGGGTGATTTCTCTCGAAGACAGCAAGAAGGACTACACCGACCAGATTGCCAAGATACGCCAGGAGATTTTTGATGCCGAGGCCGAGTTGGCCGAACACCAGGCAACGTTGAAGGCGATCACGCCCGCGGCGACCGGCAGAGTGGAATCGACCAACGCCGAGCCCGCCGCCGCCTCGCTGCCCGTCGACGAATACAGGAGCGTCTCGACGCGCGTCGATGAGTTGTGGAAGAAAGAACAGGAGTTGGCGGCCCAATTCACTGATGAGAACACGCTCGTCAAGGGCATACGGGCGCAGATCGCCGAAGCGGAACAATCCAAGAGGACGCTTGAAGAAAAATATCCCGCGTTGGCCCGGCTCGGCGTCTCTGTATTGAACTCGGGCGCCCAGCGTGCCGGAAACTCGGTTGACGTCGGGACGGAAACAACCCAGGTATTGGCCATCCAGACGAAGATCGAGGTCCTGAGAGGACAGCTCGACCAGATTCGCAAGGAGGCGGGCAACATGGACCAGATGGACGCAACCATCTCGGAACTGCAACGCAAGAAGAAGCTCGACGAAGCCAACTATCAATACTTCTCCTCGAGTTTGGAACAGGCCCGCATCGACGAAGCGGTAAATCATGGAAAGATCTCTAACATCAGCAAGATTCAGGCGCCTTCCCCTCCGTTCCGCGCGCCGCCCGGCTCGCCCAAGAAGATCGCGATGATAGTCGCCGGTGGCGTGGTCCTGGGTTTGGGATGGGCATTTCTGATCGAGTTCTGCCTCGATCGCTCGGTGAAACGGCCGATTGATGTGCAGACGAAGTTGCGATTGCCGCTGTTCCTGGTCATTCCCGACGTCAACCGAAACGGACACCGGCGACTCGCCAAGGTGGACAAGGACAAGTTGCGCGCGTTGAAGCCGGCCGACAGCGGTGTGGCGCCCCTACCAGCCGTCAGCGGCCCATGCCCGGACAATGGAAGTCACGGGATTGAGGCGTGGAGTCCGAAGCTGCCGTTACGTCCGTTCTACGAAGCGCTGCGGGACCGGTTGGTCATGTATTTCGAGGTGCGCGGCATCACGCACAAGCCGAAGCTCATCGCCGTCACAAGCGCCGGCCATGGCGCGGGCGTCACCACCACGGCGGCTGGCCTGGCGGCCACGCTCTCGGAGACCGGGGACGGCAACGTCCTGCTGGTGGACATGAACCAGGAGCAGGGAGCGGCCCAACAGTTCTGCCAGGGACGGCCCGTGGCCAAGCTGGAGGAAGCGCTGTACAAGAAGGACAGCGCCTTGGTGCAGGACAAATTGTATGTCGTGACCGAAACCGAGGCGGCGAACGGCAGCAAGCTCCCCCGAATCCTGCCAAAGCGGTTCACGAGCCTGGTGCCAAAGCTCAAGGCTAGCGATTACGACTACATCATTTTCGACATGCCGGCGATTACGCAGACGAGCGTGACACCGCGCCTGGCCGGATTCATGGACATGGTGTTGCTCGTCATCGAATCCGAGAAGACGGACCGCCAACTCGTTCAACAGAGCTGCGCGTTGCTCGCGGAATCGAAAGCCACCGTCTCCGCGGTTTTGACCAAAACCCACACCTACGTACCGCCGCGACTGCACCAGGAATTCCTGAGCGACTCCTGAGGACGTGATCGCCTACGCCGCCGTGTCCATTGGGTCGGAGGGATTTCGATGGGAGGCATTTTGAATCCGTTCACCGAATTCCGGTTGGCCAACCGCCAATGCTGAAGACCCGCATTTACTACCAGGTAAAGCCCTATCTCCCGTGGCGTTTCCGGATGGGGCTGCGGCGGATATTTGCCCGGCGAACGTTGCGGGCCAACAAGGATGTGTGGCCCATCAACCCCGCCGCCGCCCAACCACCTAGGAACTGGCCCGGCTGGCCGGGCGGGAAGAAATTCGCCCTGGTACTCACGCATGACGTGGAAGGCCCCCGGGGGATCGGCAACATCCATCAGTTGGTGGCGCTCGAGATGAAACTCGGGTTCCGGTCGTCGTTCAATTTCATTCCGGAAGGCGAAGTCAGTATTCCGCGGGAAGTGCGCGCCGAGCTGGTTCGGAAGGGTTTTGAGGTGGGGGTGCATGACCTTCAGCACGACGGGAAACTGTTTCAGGATCGTGCGGATTTTGCCCGGAAGGCCAAACGCATCAACTCCTACCTGGGCGAGTGGGGCTCCAGCGGGTTCCGCTCGGCGTTCATGCACCACAATCTCAATTGGGTCCACGACCTGGAAATCCTGTATGATTCGTCCACGTTCGATAGCGACCCGTTTGAACCACAGCCGGATGGCGTCAACACGATCTTTCCGTTCTGGATGCCAGGGGCGACGGGACGAGGATATGTGGAGTTGCCCTACACCTTGCCCCAGGACTCCACGCTGTTCCTGCTCCTGAAGGAATCGTCACCCGAGATCTGGAAGAGGAAACTCGATTGGATCGTCGAGTGCGGTGGCATGGCGCTGGTGAACGTGCACCCGGATTATATCAACTTCGACAAAGCCACCAACAGCGCCGCAAGCTTTCCGTACACGCATTATCAGGAGTTCCTGGAATACGTCCAGGAGAAGTACGCGAATCTCTACTGGCATGCGCTGCCCCGCGACGTGGCGAAATTCTGCGAGGTTCTCCGACCCGAGAGGCGGATGGCATCCGGCCGTCGGGTGTGCATGCTCACCCACTCGATTTATGAGAGTGACAACCGTGTGATGCGCTATGCGGAGGCATTGGCGGAGCGAGGTGACGAGGTCGACGTGTTGTGCGTGAAGCGGGACCGTAACCAACCGGACACCGAAACCATCAACCAGGTCCACGTTCACCGCGTCCTGCGACGATCCAGCAAGCGTGCCAGGGGCCAAATAGCCTATCTGCTGCCGCTTCTCCGATTCTGGTTCAAGTCCACCGTGTCGTTGACTTGGAAAAACCTGAAACGTCGGTACGACCTGATCCATGTTCATAACGTGCCCGATTTCCTGGTGTTTGCCGCCTGGGGTGCCAAGCTGACGGGAGCGAAGGTGATTCTGGATATTCACGATATCGTGCCGGAGTTTTATGGCAGCAAGTTCGGCAAGCAGGAGGACACGCGAGCGGTCCATATGCTGAAATGGATGGAACGCAAGTCGGCGGGATACGCGGACCACGTGATCATTGCCAACCACCTGTGGCTCGACAAGTACGCACAACGGACCCGCGCCCACGGCAAATGCTCCGTTTTGATCAACTACGTAGACCCGCGGATCTTTCAGCCTCGTCCTCGGACGCGGCACGACGGCAAGCAGATCATTCTGTTTCCCGGCGGCCTGCAATGGCATCAGGGATTGGATATCGCCATCCGCGCCATGCCCAAGATCAGCGCCCGGATGCCCCGGGCCGAACTGCACATTTACGGTGAGGGCAATATGAAGGACGGTTTGGTGGCGCTGGCCCAGGAATTGGGGTTGAACGGGCATGTCAGCTTTTTCGATCCGTTGCCGTTACGCCAGATCACCGAGATCATGGCCAACGCCGACATCGGCGTGGTCCCCAAACGAGCGGATTCATTCGGCAACGAAGCCTTCAGCACGAAGATCATGGAGTTCATGTCCCTGCAAGTGCCCGTCGTGGTGTCGAGCACCAAGATCGATCACTATTATTTCGATGATTCCGGTGTGCGCTTTTTCGAATCCGGCAATCCGGACGCACTCGCCGACGCCGTGTGTGAAGTGTTGCGCAACCAGGAGTTGCGTCAGCAAATGGTGGGGCGGGCGTCCGAACACGTGGCCCGCAACGACTGGGTAACCGCGAAGGTGGAATACCTGAAGCTGGTGGATGGCTTGTGTGTTGAGAAGTAGGGCAAGCAGTCCATCGGTCAGTGGAATGGACGACGGTGAGCCAGCGTGGGCACAACCCCGCCGCTGCGTGATTCTGCAAGCGCGGACGGACCGGTTGGGCGGTTCGACAGTCAATCCCTCGGAATTCCTCGTGCGCCGGTAGTATGCGCCTCGACCGTCTCATAACCTTGGGCCTCGTCCAGCCGATTCATCGGGCGGTTTCGGGGCCGAGGCGCGCCCAGTTGCCGATCCTCATGTATCACAGCATTTCCGACGGTGCGGAAGACGCCGTATCGCCCTACTATCGCACCGCCACCCGCCCGGCGGTCTTCGCGCAACACATGGCCCTGTTGCGCGCCGAGGGTTATCGGGTGGTAAGTTTGCAGACCGGGTTGCGCGAGTTTCGTTCCGGGTCCAGCGACAACGGGAAAACCGTGGTGCTGACGTTCGACGACGGTTTGCGCGATTTCTACACCAGCGCCTTTCCCATCCTACGGGAACACGGACAGACTGCCTCGGTCTTTTTGCCGACCGCGTTTATTGGAGATCAGCCCGGTCATTTTAAGGGCCAGGAATGCATGACGTGGAGTGAAGCACGGGAGCTGCACGAGGCGGGAATCGAGATCGGGTCTCACACGGTAAATCATCCCCGGCTCTACGAACTTGGGTTTGCCGACATCCGCGCGGAACTGGCGAATTCGAAGGCGGTGATTGAGGACAGACTCGGCAGCGCGGTCGTCTCGTTCGCGTATCCGTACGCGTTTCCCGTCGCCGACCGGTCGTTTGTGCGGGCGTTCGGTGATGTCGTCGCGCAGACGGGCTACCGCTACTGTGTGACCACCGCACTGGGGTGCGTGAAACCCGGCGACGACGCTTATCGTTTGAAGCGGCTGCCGGTCAATTCCTCCGATGACCCCGCATTGTTCCGGGCGAAACTGGAAGGCTGCTACGATTGGCTGGAGATACCGCAACGCGCGTTCAAGAGGTGGAAGCTGCGGTTCCTTGATTCCGGAAGGCGGTCCAACAGTTTTTCGGACTCCATGGGAGCCTCGCTGAACTAGGACCGGGTGATCGGCGTGACCCCCAGCTATATCATCATCACTCCCGCGCGCAACGAGGGGCAAAATCTCCAGACCACAATTGATTCCGTGGTCGCGCAGACCCTGAGACCGCGAACGTGGGTCATTGTCGATGACGGTTCCACGGACAACACGGGCAAACTCATCGACGCGGCCGCACAGCAGCATTCCTGGATCAAGGTCGTCCACCGTCCGGACCGCGGGTTTCGGAAACAAGGGGGTGGAGTCATGGAAACCTTCCACGACGGCTTCAAGCTGGTGGCCAGCGAGTCGTGGGATTTTCTGGTCAAACTGGATGGGGACCTTTCGTTCGACCCTGATTATTTCGAGAAGTGTCTGGGCCAATTCGCCGATGACCCGAAACTGGGGGTCGGGGGAGGGAGCATCTATTCCAAGGTCGACGGGATCACGGTGGAGGATTCGCCGGACGATCCCTCGTTTCACGTCCGGGGCGCCACCAAGATTTATCGGCGGGCAACCTGGGACGCCATTGGCGGTCTGATTCAGGCGCCCGGCTGGGACAGCCTTGATGAACTCAAGGCGAACATGCTCGGGTGGAAAACACGGTCGTTCCGCGACCTCCGCCTGTTCCAGCATCGGGGAACCGGGGCGGTGGATGGAACCTGGAAAACCTCGGTCAAGAACGGACGCGCCAATTACGTGGTCGGTTATCACCCGTTGTTCATGGTTTGCAAGTGCGTGCGACGTCTGCTCGAACGGCCGTACGGCGTGGTCGGGGCAGGCCTCTTGTACGGCTACCTGTCGGGATATTTCTCGAGTACGAAGCGGATTCGCGAGGCGAACGTGATCAGTTATGTCCGGCGCGAGCAGATGCGGCGGCTGTTTTTTCGCGAAAGCATCTGGGCGCAAAAATAGGCGATTGCCCGTATGTGCGGCATTTCGGGAAAATTTATTTATCGCGAGGACGCCAGCGTTGACGCCGGGTTGATGCGACGCATGACCCGTCTTCTGGCCCACCGCGGCCCGGACGGGGATGGGCATTACATCCAGGGAAGTGTCGGTCTGGGACATCGGCGGCTCTCCATCATTGACCTGAGCACGGGAGGCCAGCCCCTCGCGAACGAGGACGACACGGTCTGGATTGTTTTCAACGGCGAGATTTACAACTTCCAGGAGCTCCGGGAGCGGCTGGTCAAGCGGGGGCATGTGTTTCGCACGAAGTCCGACACGGAAGTCATCGTTCATCTGTACGAGGACCACGGTCCCGAGTGCGTCCAGCAGTTGCGCGGGATGTTTGCCTTCGCCATTTGGGACACGAAGCGACGCCGCCTGTTCGTGGCGCGCGACCGCGTGGGCATCAAGCCGCTGTACTATTTCGACGACGGCCGCGCCTTGTGGTTCGCCTCGGAGTTGAAAGCCATCCTTGCCGATCCATCCGTTCGCCGAGAGGTGAACGTGACGGCGATTCGAAAGTTTCTGGCGTTCCACTACCTGCCGGGAGAAGAAACGCTGTTTCAGGGGATGTGCAAGCTCCTGCCTGGCCACTATCTGATCGCCGAGGCGTCGGGTGTCACCACGCATCAGTATTGGGATCTTCATTTTCCCGAGCAACGCCCGACGATGTCCTTCGACGAGGCCGTCCACCAACTTCGCGACCTGCTGGGCGCGACCGTGCGCGACCACATGATCGCGGACGTGCCGGTGGGAGTCCTGCTCAGCGGCGGGGTTGATTCGTCCGCTATCACCAGTCTGGCGGTTCAAGCGACGGGCAAGCAGATCAAGACGTTCACCGTCGGCTTTGATGGCACCGAGGTCGTCGATGAACGGCCGTTCGCACGAATGGCCGCCGAGAGGTTCGGCACCGACCACTACGACATCAGCATCTCGGCGGACGACTTCTGGGATTTTCTACCGTCATATGTGTGGCACATGGAAGACCCGGTGTGTGAGCCGCCGGCTGTGGCGTTGTATTACGTTTCCAAACTCGCTCGTGATCACGTCAAAGTGTTGTTGTCGGGCGAGGGTGGCGATGAGGCCTTCGCAGGGTACCCGAATTATCCCAACATGCTGAAACTGGACCGCATCCGCGCGGCTCTGGGGCCACTGGCCCGGCCGGTCGGCGGTGTGGCCGCCCGTGCGGGCGTGTGGCTGGGAAACGAGCGGGCGCACCGATACGGGACGGCGCTGGGGCGTCCGTTGGCCGACTGCTACTACAGCCGCACATCGGGTCCGACGGCCTTCTTCCAACAGCAGGCAAACAAGTTCTTCACGCCGGAGTTCCTGAGTACCAGCCGGTCTCTCGCTCCGGCCCGGGAGATCGCGGACTTGTTGAAGCCCGCGGGTAAATGGGGCCTGCTCGACCAGATGTTGTACGTCGACACCAAGACGTGGCTGCCGGACGATCTCCTCGTGAAGGCGGACAAGATGACCATGGCCAATTCCGTCGAATTGCGCGTGCCGCTGCTGGACCATGTGGTGATGGAATTTGCGGCGTCTCTTCCTCCCGATTTCAAGGTGGGCGAGGGGGACACGAAGCGGGTGCTCAAGGCCACATTTGCCAAATTGCTGCCGGAAGAAGTTCTGAAACGGAAAAAAGCCGGGTTTCCGGTTCCGTACGGTATGTGGCTGCGCAACGGGCTCAAGGGACGGGTGGAAGACATCCTGCTTTCGGATCGGGCGGCATCGCGCGGCTATTTTCAGAAGCGCGAGGTCAACCGCCTGCTACAGGCGGATTCGCGGTCCGGCCGGTTCGGCAAAGAGATCTTTTCGCTGTTGGTGGTCGAGTTGTGGCATCAGGCGTTTGTGGACGGTGGCCGGGCGATCTGATTTCACCCGGGAAGAGGCACGTCAGCAGATGAATCGGGAAGGCAAACCAGTGCGGGTCCTGTACAGTTTCCCGCTCAAACTTGGGGCGGGCAGAATCTGCACCACCGCATGGTATCAGGTGGATGGACTGGCATCTGCCGGTGCCGAAGTCACGGTTTTTCCCGCATCCATTATTCGTCCGCTCCCGGCTAACGTGAAGGTCAAGCCGACGTTGGCCCGGGGCAAACTCCGGGTGCCGCACAAATTGCTGGGCCGGATGGCCTATGCCAGTTTGCACGACGGGATCGTGGCGCGACGAATTGAAAAGATGGCCGGCCAAATCGACATCATCCACGCCTGGCCATTGGGGTCGGTGGAAACACTCCGCACCGCGGCGCGCTTGGGGATCCCGACGGTGTTGGAGCGGTGCAATGCGCACACCCGGTTTGCGTACGAAGTCGTGCGGCAAGAATGTGATCGCCTCGGCGTGCCCCTGCCGGCCGACCACGAGCACGCGTACAACGCCGAATTGCTCGCCAGGGAAGAGGAGGAATACCGGCTCGCGTTCCGGCTCTTGTGCCCCTCGGATTTCGTGGTGAAAACATTCCTCGACCAGGGGTTTTCCCGTGAGAAGCTGGTCCGCCACATTTACGGATTCGATGAGACCGTGTTTCATCCCGACGCCAAGCCTCGGGAGCCGAAGCGCGGGTTGACAATGCTGTCGGTGGGCGTCTGCGCCGTCCGGAAGGGACTCCATTACGCGCTGGAAGCGTGGCTGCAATCTCCCGCGTCCCGCGAGGGCGAGTTCCTGATCGCCGGCGAATTCCTCCCCGCCTACCAGCAAAAGCTTTCGGCCATGCTGGCCCATCCGAGTGTAAAGGTGCTCGGCCATCGTCGTGACGTGCCCGAACTCATGCGGAACAGCGATCTGCTTGTCCTTCCCAGCATTGAGGAGGGATTCGGCCTGGTTTGCACCGAGGCGATGGGCAGCGGCTGCGTCCCCTTGGTTTCGGAGGCGTGCACCGATATTTGCCGGCACATGGAAAACGCCCTGGTCCATCGCGTCGGCGACGTCGCTGCCCTGACCCAACACATCACCATGGTCGACAAAGACCGCGCGCTCCTGGCGAAATTACGCGCACAAGGTTTGCGGACCGCGCCGGGGGTCACCTGGACAGCGGCGGGGATAAAATTGTTGGACGTGTACCATGATATTCTGGCGGGGAGACGCTCCGCCGCCGCAGTAAACGACGGTGTTGTCGCGACCGTTTGAGACCCACACTTCACCCATGAACGCGATTGGTGCATCCATCCTGGCAATGGTGGTCCTCGTCGTGCTGTTCGGACCACGACGCTGGGCGCTCTTGGCGATGATGGTGGGGGTGGTGTACGTCCCGCAGTCGCAGCAGGTGGACGTGCTGACCATCAATATGTTTTCGGTCCGTTTTCTGGAACTCGCGGGATTCATTCGCGTCATGTCCCGTCGGGAGTTTTCATTTTCGAAGTTGAACAGGATCGATCGTGCTCTGCTGCTCCTGTATGCATTTACCGCCGTCGTGTTTTCGCTGCGCTCCAGCGAAGGCCAGGTGTTTGTGATCGGTACGGCCGTGGACGCCTGGCTGTGCTACTTCACGTTCCGAGGGCTGGTGGTCGACATGGAGGACTTTCGATGGTTCCTGCAAGCGTTCGTTTTCTTGCTGGCGCCATACGCCGTGTTGCTCGTGATTGAGACGTTGACCAAGTACAATGTGTTCTCCCTGCTGGGGGGAGGCATGTACGAGTGGGAACGCCAAGGGAGATTCCGTTGCATAGGCAGCTTTCGCCACCCGGATTTGTTGGGTACGCTCGGCGCAAGCTTCCTTCCTCTGTACATCGGGCTGGCGTGTGGGAAGACGGGTCGGATGCGGGCCATCTTCGCTGTCGGACTGTGTTTGATGATCGTCTGGTCCTCCAACTCTGGCGGGTCGGCGTGCGCTGCTGCTGTTGGCCTGGCGGGCTGGATGTGTTGGAAAATCCGAACCAACATGCGGTTGATGCGATGGGGAATTGTCGGCACGATCCTGCTGGCAGTCGTATTGATGAAGGCCCCGGTATGGTATTTACTGGCGCACATCAGCGGTATTACCGGGGGCGACGGTTACCACCGGTCCTATCTCATGGACGTGTCATTCCGACATCTCAACCAGTGGTGGTTTGACGGCATTCCCTTCAGCGAAACGATGGACTGGTTTCCCTACAGTCTGATGACCGGGGCGGATATTACCAATCAGTTCATCTCGTTCGGACTCAATGCCGGTGTAGGAGCTGTCGGGCTGCTGATTCTGCTGTTGGTCCTTGCGTATAGCGCCTTGGGCCGGGCCCTGGGAAGCGTCCGCTCCCACTTTCATGAGTCGAGTGACACCGAATACCTGTTGTGGGGGTTGGGGGTCATGCTCGCCGTACACATTATCAATTGGTTCGGAATTACGTACTTCGACCAGTTCTATGTAATTTGGTTTATGCAACTGGCGATGATCTCCAGTGTCACGGAGAATGCCTGGGAAACCGGTCCAGCGCTTGAGATAGATGAAGCGGGAGCCTGGCCCGAAGAAGAGGAAGAGGTCGTCCGAACCTGAAGCGCAGTCCGTAAGCCGACCCGCGGGCCACCAACGCCCCGGAAAGATTTGCCGCATCAATTTCTGGCTAACATGCTGGTTAGCGCAATAATTCCGACCTACAACCGTGCTCGAACCATCGAGCGCGCCGTGAACAGTGTGCTTGGGCAGTCCTGGCAACCGATCGAAGTCATTGTAGTTGATGATGGCTCGACAGATCAGACGACCGACATCCTGGCACGATACGGCGACCGGATCCGGCTGATTCGCCAGAAAAACGAAGGGCCAAGTGCTGCTAGAAACGCCGGCATCAAGGCCGCCCGGGGACAGATCATCTCCTTTCTGGACTCGGACGATTCATGGTTGCCGGACAAGGTCGAACGTCAGGTGAAGTTGCTGCAGGCCACTGAATCGCAGGGAGTGGCATGCTGCGTGTGCAACGCGCGGATGGAGTTCCTGTCCGGGACGAGGTATTCGTTCGCGACGGCGTCGCTCCATCCCAGGCACGAGGAAGGGATCTGGAGCAACCCGGCTGAGATACTCATCACGCGGTTTCTGTTTTTCAATCAGGTGGTCGCCGTCCGTCGCACGGCGCTGGAGGAGACGGGCTATTTTCGTCCCGGGATCATGGAGGACTACGATCTGGCGTTGCGGTTGTCGCTGGTGGGCCCATGGGCGTTTATCGCCGATCCGTTGGTGGTGTGGTATGAGCAGAAGGGGGACAACCTTTCTCGTACGCACAGCCCACGCGAGATAACCGAACGCGCCTTGAAGATTCTTCAGGACATACGCAGTTCACCCCGTTGGGGCTCGCTCCTGCCCGAACGGCTATTGCGTCAGCGAATCCGGGAGTTGCGACGGCAGATTCTGGCTCAACGCCTGTCAAGGCAGTCAGGTTTGGTGGATCCTTTCCTGGGAAGATGTTTGCTTGGTTACTTGCGCGTTCAGAGACGCCTCCAATTGGATCTGCGACTTTATCCATCCATGGTAACCCAGGAAGCATGAGCCAAGACCTGTGTCGTAACGAGGTAACGATGACCGCCTTCGACGCGACAATCGCGCGGTCAGTTCATAAACTTGCAATGACCGTGGCAGAATAGGCGGCAAACTTGAGAGAGAGGATGAGCAGTGTTGCGACATGTCCTGCGTATGTGCTTGGAAACCAGCAGTGGCACTGTTACTGCTGCCCCAGACACTCACATGAGTATCGTTGTACCGACACTGGAAAGCGTGTCGACCCGGGATCGCTCTCTTTTTATCCGCCATCCGGTCACTGTCTGCCTTGCTGTTCTCCTTATGGCATGTGTCAATGCCTTCGGGGCCAGCTACTATGTGGACTATTCGAGCGGCGCCGACGGCAACTCCGGCACGAGCACGTCGTCACCCTGGAAGCATTGTCCCGGCGATT
>PLTX01000020.1 GCA_003164675.1 Verrucomicrobiota bacterium
GTCCAGTCAACGGGTGCAGGTCAATACGATTCCGCCGTGGCCGCTGTTCTCTCCCCAAACGACACGGTCGCGCGGGAGCGCGACCCTCCATCCAGTCTTTCAAATCAACTTTGGCGAACCACTAGCCGACTTCTTCCAATACCCAGTGATTGGGCCGGGCTTCGCGACGGGACAGCTTCTTCTCCTGCAGCGACGCGCGAGCTTGTTCGGGCGTCGTGCCCTCGGGAGGCCAAATCACCCGCGGCGGCCTTGTCGTCGGGTCAATGGTCGGGACGGCCGACAGTAGAGCCTTCGTGTAGGGATGGATCGGATTGCTGTAGATGTCGGTGGCGCTGGCTTCCTCGACGATCTTGCCATAATACATTACCAGCACCCGGTCGCTGATGTGCTCCACCACCGCGAGATCGTGGGCGATGAACAGGTACGTCAGATTCAGCTTCTCCTGAAGTTCCTGCAGGAGATTGATGATCTGGGCCTGAACGCTCACGTCGAGTGCGCTGACCGGTTCGTCGCAGACAATAAAGCGCGGTTGCACGGCCAGCGCGCGCGCGATGCCGATCCGCTGGCGTTGGCCCCCGCTGAACTCGTGCGGGTAACGCCGTCGGTGTTCCGGCGCGAGACCGACCGCGCGCAGCAATTCGGCGACACGGTCGCGTTCCTCACTTCTCGTGGCGCACAGTTTGTGGATGCGTAACGGCTCGGCGATGATGTTGCCGACGGTCATGCGCGGGTTCAGCGAGCCGTACGGGTCCTGGAAGATCATCTGAGCTTTGCGACGGAAGGGCTTGGCGTCCGCGCCATCAAGCGTCGTGATGTCTTGGCCATCAAACCGAATCTCACCGGCCGTTGGTTCGATCAGGCGCAAGATGGTTCGGCCGAGCGTGGTTTTGCCGCAGCCGCTTTCGCCGACGAGGCCGACCGTTTCGCCCTCGTTAATGGCGAAACTCACGCCATCGACCGCGCGCACCCAGCCGACGGGACGTTGCAGTACGCCGGCACGGATCGGGAAATGCGTTTTGAGATCTTTGATTTCGAGAAGGCTCACGGGATGGCTCTCTTCAAATCGGGTTTGTCCCAGTACGGGCAGCGGACATGGCGCGTGTTGCCATTCGCTTCCGCCAGGGACGGCTCGGGATCCTGCGTGCAGTCGTCTTGGGCACGGTCGCAACGCGCGGCAAACTTGCAGCCCGACGGCAGGCGCGCGGGATTGGGCACGGAACCGGGAATCGCCTGGAGCCGTTCGGCGTGCGCGCCGAGCAGTGGAATTGAGCGCATCAGGGCGATCGTGTACGGATGCAGCGGTCTCTTCAGGAGCGCGGTCGCCGGGGAGTACTCGACGATGCGTCCGGCGTACATGACGGCGACGTTGTCGGCGAGATCGCCGACGATGCCGAGGTTATGCGTGATCAGCAGAATGCTCATGCCGAGTTTCTTCTTGAGGTCCTTCAACAGATCGAGGATCTGCGCCTGAATCGTCACATCAAGGGCCGTCGTCGGTTCGTCCGCGACCAGCAGCGCGGGATTGCAGGCCAGCGCCATCGCGATCATCATACGCTGTTGCATGCCGCCGCTGAGCTGGTGCGGATAATCGCGCATCCGACGTTCAGGATCGGAAATGTTCACGAGCTTGAGCAGGCGCGCGACTTCAGTGTCGTTGGCGTCTTGCGGCCGGTGCAGTTGGAGCACCTCTTTAATTTGATAGCCGACGCGGAAGACTGGATTCAACGACGTGGCCGGCTCCTGAAAAACGTAGGAAATCTTCGCGCCGCGGATGGACCGCAACGTCTCCTTGTCCATTTTCAGGACGTCTTCGCCTTCGAGAAGAATCTCGCCGCCCTTGTAAACGCCCGGTGGTGTTGCGACGAGCTTGGCAAGCGAAAGCGCTGTGACACTTTTCCCGCAACCGCTTTCGCCGACCAGCGCGAGCGTCTCCCCGCGCTGAATCGTAAAACTCACGCCGTCGACCGCATGCACTTCACCTTCATCGGTGAAGAAGCTCACGCGAAGATCGCGGACATCCAGCAAGGGCGCGTTGGTGGTCATGCGGTCTTACCCTCCGCAATTCGGAGCTTCGGATCAAGAGCATCTCGCAGGGCGTCGCCGAAGAGATTGAGCGCGAGAACGAGGAAGAACATCGCGATGGTGGCGCCGGCGAGTTCCCACCAATTGCCGAGCCAGAGGCGCTGCTTGGCGTCGTTGATGATCGTGCCCCAACTGGGTTCAGCGGCGATGCCGATGCCAAGGTAGCTGAGGACGACCTCGGTGAGAATGAGACCTGGGAATCGCAGTGAGAAATTGATGATCACGAGGTGGGAGACGTTCGGCATGATGTGACGGAATATGATCGAGGCGTTGCTGGCGCCGAGCGCGCGCGCCGCGAGGACGTATTGGCGTTCCCGATGTTTGAAGTATTCGCCGCGAATGATGCGGCACAAGCCGACCCAGCCGGTGAATCCCATGCCGACGCAAATTGACAGTAGACCAGCGTCGATGTAGCGGGTGACGGATTGCATGGCCGCGCTGCGTTCCACGGCGGCGCGGGTAACGTAGGTAATGGACATGATCAGGAGAATGTCCGGCACGGAGGCGACGACGGAGTAGAGGTAGACGATCACGCTATCCAGTTTGCCGCCAAAATACCCAGCCAACGCGCCCAGGGCGAAGCCGAGTGGAATTACGATCAACGACGTAAGCAGGCCGAGCTCGAAGGCGATGCGGGTGCCTTGAATCAACTGCTTGAGGTTGTCGCGGCCGGCGAAATTGGTGCCAAGTGGATGCGGCAAGCTGGGCGGCTGGTTGCGATTTTCGTAGTGCGAGATCTTGTAATCGGGGACGGCGCCGCGAATCTTGGCGGACCAGTAGACGCCTTCGGCATAGACCCAGGTGGCGGTATAGACACACAGGATGGTCAGGCAAATCATGGCCAGCCGGTTGCGGCGCAACTGGCGCCACGCGATGGTCCACAATCCCTCCGGTGAGGCGGAAGCCGTGACCGTTTGGGGTTGCTCGGGGGCCGTGCTCATTTGAGTCGAATCCTCGGGTCGGCCCACGTGTAGGCGATGTCGGTCAGGGCATTGAACAGCACGAACATGATCGACCCGATGAACGTCGTAGCGAAGACGACATCGTCATCAAAATTAAAGAGGGCCATAACCGTCAAACGGCCCAAGCCGGGAATGCCGAAGAAATTCTCCAGCAGCAGGGCGCCCGTATAGAGAAAGGGGATCGCGATGATGACGTTGGTGAGGATGGGAATGAGCGCATTGCGAAGGACGTGGTGGAAGAGAATGCCGCGGGAAGAGACGCCTTTGGCGCGCGCGGTGCGGACGTAGTCCTGATACATTTCATCGAGCATGACCGTGCGATAGAACCGCAGTTCGCCACCGACGCCGGCAATCACACCGACCAACACCGGCAAGATCAGGTAACGCGGGCTCTCGAAGCCCCAGACTGGAAACAAACGCCACACGCTGGCCAGCCAGTACTGCGCGAGCATGATGTACACCAGCGAGCTGATACTCATGCCCATGACGGACAACAGCACCAGGCTGCGGTCGATCCACGTGTTGCGGTAATAGGCAGCCAGCAGAGCCAGTCCGACACCGAGAAACAACTCGATAAAAAACAGCGGCGTCGTCACGCAGAGCGACGGCCCCACGCCTTCGCGCAACATGGTGCTCACTCGTTGCTTCGTGACGAACGATCGGCCGAAATCGAGGCGCAGAAGGTTTGAGCAGAGTTGTGGGAATTGCGCATCGAGGAGTTGGGTTGGGAACTGGCGGAAATTCAGGAACAACGGTTTATCGTAGCCACGCTCATGGCTGATCTGGGCGATACGCGCCGGCGTGGCATTTTTGCCCGCGATGCGGTAAGCGGGATTTCCACCGACGACGCGAAAGACAAAGAACGTGATCAACATCACGCCGATCGTGATCGGGACGACCGAGAGCAGTCGGCGTATGACGTAGGCAGACATGGGTCAATGCGGCAGCACTTTGTAGTACTTGCCGTTTGGGTAGGGAAACCCGTGGGGTTTGTAATTTTGAAACCAGGGTTGGTAGAGTCCGTATTCCAGTCGATAATCCAGCAGCGCCCAGACGCAGTCGGTGGTGGTCATGTCGGCCATCTGTTCGTACAAAGCCGTGCGCTCGGGTGAATCGGCCATGGTGAGGATGCGTTCGTACTGGCGGTCAAAGGCCGGGTTCTGATAATTGCAGGCGTTGATGCCGGGACACTTGTTCGGGCCGTAGAACAGTTGCAGGAAGTTCTGCGCATCGGGATAATCGATGATCCAAGCGCCCCAGAAGACTTGCGTCTCGCCGTCGTGTTCGCGCCGCAGATATTCCGCGAAACTTAGTTGCTGAACGATGAGCTCGACGCCGATGGCGCGCAATGCCTCTTCGTAAAAGTCCGCCTCCTGCCGCGCGCCGGTGCTTCCTGCACCCGGCAGGATCATTGTCAGCCGCAAGGCGTTTCCATGCTCGTCGCGGCCACCTGGGAATCCGGCTTCGGCGATCAACTGTTTGGCGCGCTCGAGATTGAACTCGTAGGCATACGGTTTGTCCGTATGCCCGGCAACGCCGGGCGGGATAAACGAATTGGCAGGCATATAGCGGTTGTTGAAAATGACCTCCACGTATTTCTTCACATCAATAGCTGAGGCAAATGCCTGCCGCAGCTTCCGGTGACGTTCATTGATGACCGGGTCCGTCGAGACCCCAACTGCCGAATCCAGCATGTTGAAGCCAATGTAGTCCGTGCTCGGCTCGGGCACTTTATAGAGACGGATGCCGCGTCTCACCAAATCGGGTGAGAGCGAGAGATCAGGAGCGATTGCCTTTTCGAAATAGTCCTTGCTAAGGCCGGAACTGAAGATGCGTCCTCCCAGAAACATCTGCCAGACCGTGTAGAACTCGCGGATATCGTACTCGACAATGCGATCGACGAGCGGCAATGGTTTGCCAGCGTCATCGAGCAATCCGGCGGCGCGGTCGCCCGGCTCGCCCGTGCTGGGGTAGGTTTGGCCGTTAAATGTCGGGTTGCGTTCGTATTCGAGGCGATAATTGGGCCGCCAACTCTTCAGCCGAAACGGCCCGGTGCCGACCGGATGCCGGCGGAACTGCTGGCCGTAGAACTCGACCGCCTCGTGCGGCACCACAAACGCATAGCACATCGTCAGGACGTACAGGAGCTGCGGGTAGGGCTTGGCCAGCTGAATTTGCAGCGTGTATTTATCCGTGGCTTGAAAACCGGGTAAAGGCACGGAGTAATCGACCGGGCCGTTAATCGCGCCGATTTCTTTCACCCAATCGTCTGCTCCCAAGACATGGCCGGCAAAAATCCAATCGCCTTGCGATTCGAGATGCGGATCGAGGACGCGCTTGAAGGAATACACGAAGTCGGCCGCGACGACTTCACGGCCTTTGCCGCCGGGAAAACAGGGATCATCAATGAAGCGAACGCCGGGCTTTATTTTGAAGGTGTAAGTGAGTCCATCCGAGGAAATGTCCGGCATTCCCTGGGTAAGGCGCGGAATTGGGTGATAGGGGCGATCCAAATAGGCATATTCCAACAAACCTTCGTAAACGTAAGAGACCTCCCTGGCGGACTCGACATCGACGGCGTCAACGGGGTCGAATCCCTTGAAATCGCCGCCGACACGGCAGAGCGTATTCCCCTTGTCCGCCGAATCGGATGTAAAAACCGGGCCACAGGAAATCGCTGTCGCGATAATCGCTCCTGCGCTAAGGAGGGCGAGCAATCGCGACGAGGGCATCATGCCGCTTGGGGAACGGTTACGGGCTCTTGGGCGCTGAGTTGGGTTGCGAAGTTGCGGGTGCCTGCTGGGACGGAGCCGACGGGGCCGGGGCGACGGTTGACGGTGTTGTCGTCCCGGTGTTGGGCGTAGCGGGTGCAGGCGGCTGAGACGCGAACGGGAATGCGGGCTGTTCGGACGCCGGGCTTGTGGGCGCGGCAGGCATCGTTGCCAGCGTGCGGCGCATCAATGAGCCGCCCGTTTTCGTCCGGTGCGAATGCAGCACGGCCAGGGCTAACGTCGTAATCAATAGCAGGCCGGCGCACCAGATCGTCATGCGCACCAACGCGGTGGTCGTGCCCGCGCCGAACACCGTTTCGGTCATGCCGCCGCCGAACGCCGCGCCAACGCCCTGGTCCGAAGATTTTTGCATCAGCACCAACAAAATCACAAACAGCGCGACCAATACGTGGACCGCTGTCAAAAGCCCGATCAGAATGCTCATCTCAATTACCTCGATTCCTTCCGTGCGATTGCTTCTCTACAACGCCGCCTTCACAATGCCCGCGAAACCCTTCGCTTCCAGACTCGCGCCACCGACCAGCGCGCCATCAATGTCGTGCTGACCGAGCAACTCTTTCGCATTCGCCGGTTTCACGCTGCCACCGTATTGAATGCGAACCTTGTCGGCCACCGTCGAATCATACATCGCCGCGAGCAACTCGCGGATGAACGCGTGCACTTCTTGCGCCTGTGCGGGCGTGGCCGTCTTGCCGGTCCCGATGGCCCACACGGGCTCATACGCGATGACCGTGTCGAGCATAGCATCTTTGGTGAAACCTGCAAGCGCGCCCGCTACATGGTCGCGCACAACGATTTCCGTATGGCCGGCCTCGCGTTGGGCAAGGGTTTCACCGACGCAAACGATGGGGCGGATGCCATTGGCCAGGGCGGCTCTGGCGCGCTTATTGACACCCTCGTTCGTTTCGCCGAAGTACTGACGGCGCTCGCTGTGGCCGACAATGGCGTATTGGACGCCCGATTCCTTCAACATCGGACCCGCAATCTCGCCAGTGAACGCGCCTTCTTTTTCCCAGTGGACGTTCTGCGCGCCGAGCTTGATGCTCTCGCCTTGAAGCATGGTCGCCACAACATACAGAGCCGTAAATGGCGGACAGACAACAACTTCGACATCGGCGTCCTTCACGCCAACGAGCTCCTTCTTCAATTCGGAAACCAACGCCAGCGCGTCGGCCGCCGTTTTGTACATCTTCCAGTTTCCAGCGATGATTGGTTTGCGATTGGAATTCATGTTCACTTGTCGCTGAGCGCGGCGACGCCCGGCAACTCCTTTCCTTCCAGGAACTCGAGTGATGCACCGCCGCCTGTGCTGACGAACGTGACCTGCTTGTCGACGCCGGCCTGCTTCACCGCCTTCGCGCTGTCACCGCCACCAATGATTGAGATCGCGGCCTTGTTGGCAGCCACGGCTTTCGCCACCTCGAACGTACCCTTGGAGAATTCCGGAACCTCGAAGATGCCCATCGGCCCGTTCCACACGATGGTTCTTGCCCCTGCTATCTCCTTGTTGTATCGCGCGATTGTTTGCGGCCCGATATCCACGCCATACCAACCATCTTCGATGCTGGGACCATCGGTGATGCGGGTCGTCGCGCCGGCTTCTGGTTTGGTTGCTTGCAGATGGTCGCTTGGCAATAGAAACTTCTTTCCTTTTGCCTTTTCCAGCAACGACTTGGCCAGATCGAGCTTGTCATTCTCCACGAGGGATTTTCCCACCCCGAATCCCTGGGTTTTCAGAAATGTGTAAGCCATTGCGCCGCCGATGAGAATTGCATCGGCCCGTGTGAGCAGATTCTCGATGACGGCAATCTTGTCGGAAACCTTGGCTCCGCCGAGGATGCAAACAAACGGTCGAGCGGGGGAACTGAGTGCCCCACCCAAATACTTCAATTCTTTTTCCATCAGGAAGCCGGCGGCGCATTTGCCGCCGCGTTTCTTGATGATCTGCGCCACGCCTTCGGTCGAAGCATGTGCGCGATGGGCGGAGCCAAAGGCGTCATTCACGTACAAATCGGCGTTTTTGGCAAGTTTCTCAGCGAATGCGGGATCGTTCTTCTCTTCCGCGGCATAAAAGCGGAGGTTTTCGAGCAACAGGACGTCTCCGGGCTGCATGATGCCGATGGTTTGGTCGACCTTTTCACCGATGGAGTCATCGACGAACGCGACAGGTCGGCCGAGTATTTCCGCGAGGCGTTCGGCGACGGGCCGCAGACTCTGTTTCGGGTCGCGCTTGCCCTTCGGGCGGCCCAGATGGGAGCACAGGATGACCTTGGCGCCACCTTTGACCAGATAATCGAGGGTCGGCACGGTGGCCCTGATGCGCTTGTCGTCGGTAATCGCGCCGGTCTCGTCGAGCGGGACGTTGTAATCCACGCGCACCAGCGCGCGCTGGTTGCGGAAATCTTTCAAATCGGTGATAGAAAGTTTCGACATTATCCTCAAGTCTCCGCAGAACAAACTCTCACGACCCCAAAGCAGAGTAACGAATCATGGCGGTGAGTCAAACCAAAAGGCAGTGGCGGAGCGTTGTCAGCTTCGTTGCCTTCCATTACACTCATGCGCATGACGGCGAAGATTTCTCTCCAATCGATCCAGCGGGCGCGGGAGCGAATCGGTAAATTCATTGCGCGGACGCCATGCGAACTGTCGGTCGGCCTGAGTGAGATGGTCGGCGCGCGCGTGTTTGTGAAACTCGACAACCAGCAGGCGACGGGCTCGTTCAAGGAGCGTGGCGCGGCCAATAAGCTCTTGCAGCTTACGGCTGACGAGAAGAAGCGCGGGGTTGTGACCCCGAGCGCGGGCAACCACGGGCTGGGGGTTGCGTACCAAGCGAAGAAGCTCGGGATTCCCGCGACCATCGTGATGCCGAAGGGCGCGCCGCTCATCAAGCAATCGAACGTCCGCCGGTTGGGCGCGATCGTTGTGCTGTATGGCGATTACTACGCGGATGCATTGACGAAGGCGCGCGAGATTGAAAAGGAGAAGGGGCAGGTGTTCGTGCACGGGTTTGACGACCCTGTGGTGATCGAGGGACAAGGAACGCTCGGGCTGGAAATCGTCGAGGCGGTGCCCGATGTGGATGCGGTGATTGTGCCCGTGGGTGGCGGCGGATTGATTGCCGGCGTAGGGACGGCGGTGAAGGCGTTGCGGCCACAGGCGAAGATCATCGGCGTCGAGCCGGAACGGTACGCATCCATGGCGGCGGCGTTGCGGGCGCACAAGCCCGTGACGATTGAGGCATCGCCGACGATCGCCGACGGCCTGGCGGTGAATTGTGTCGGCGGGAACGCGCTGGAGATTGCGGCGAAGGTGATCGACCAAATGCTGACGGTCACGGAAGACGAGATTGCGAAGGCGATCCTGGTGTTGCTGGAGGTGGAGAAAACCGTTGTCGAAGGCGCCGGCGCGGCGCCTCTGGCGGCCATGTTCACAGGCAAGGCGGATTTGCGCGGGAAGACCGTTGTGCTGCCGCTGTGCGGCGGCAATATCGATGTGAACATGATGGCCAATATCATCGAGCGCGGGTTGGTGAAAGACGGGCGGCTGGCGTGGCTGCGGACGTTTGTCAGCGACAAGCCGGGGCAACTCGCGGCCATCGCGCGCATTATTGCCGATGCCGGCGCCAGCGTGAAGGACGTGCACCACAATCGCGCGTTTGGCCGGGTCGAGCCCGGGGGCGTGGAGATCGATTGGGTTCTCGAAACGCGCGGGCACGATCATCTTGCGGAGTTGGTGCTGAAGCTGCGCGAGAAGAAGATCCGCGTGCTGACGTTTGAAAATGTATAGCCCCTGGCGCACAATCAGTTCCCAATCCGGCGCGACGCCAGGGCGCACACGCCGCGTGAGGGCACGCGGCCCACAACAATTCAGGACAGGATCTTCGCCTTCCTAAGCAGGGAGCGGATGCGGTCGTCGAGGGCTTTTTGGTCGGTGGCGAAGGAGTAGAGCGCGCTGAGGTTCATGAGGGCGTCGAGTCCGACTTTGCCGGAGGCGAGTCGGTCCTTCCAGGTCGCATACACGGGGATCTTGCCGTCCTTGATCGCGGTCTGAATATCGGCGGCGGACCAACGCGGCAGGAAATCGCCGAATCCGGCTTTCTCGAAATGTGTCTGGAGATCGCCGGGTTTGAGGGTGTCAAGGTTCTTGCGAAGCAGGTCTTCGACCGCATCCTTGAACTTCTGCGGGACGGTCCAGAGTGTTTCCCCGTTGAACTGTGCGAGCGTGACCCCGGGCGCCAGTGGCACATCGGGGTCGTTGGCGACCTGGGAGGTGACCTTCGCGCGCGGGTTGGCGCGGTATTCGGCGGCAGCCTTGGTCGGTATCGTGTGGACGTCAACCCCGGCGAGATCGGCAATTTGCGGGCCGGAGCGGATACTGGCGGCGATGAGTTTTGTTTTCGTGCGGCCCGATTTGCGCAAGTCGAGCAATGCGCGTTGCGTGGCCAGCGTGGCCTTCTCGCCGACATTGCGGCCGTCGCCCAGCTTGTTGTCGGCCACGACAGAGTTCAGGCGGCCGAGGAACACGTTTACAAAGTCGGGCTTGGTCAGCAACGACGCGACGTAGTTATGTCGAGCGGAGAATCCGAGCGTGAAATTGAGCGGGACGCCGGCCTGCGCCAGCTTGCGCGCGCTCAGATAACCGGCGGGTGTCAGCGGCACCTTGACGTAGAAGCGTTCGGGACAAATCGCGAAGTAGCGTTTGCCGTAGGCGATTGTGCGTTCGACGTCGGCGGCCAGATCGGTGTGCAATTCGACGCTGACGTTGGCGTCGAACCGGTCGACGAGGCGCAGGGCGTGATGGGCGTTGAGGATGAACGCGATTTCGAGGATGAGATCCTGTTCGCCGATCCCGGGCGCGGCATCGAGAACAACGCGGGCGGCTTTCGCGACGAGATCGTCGTAGATGCCTTTTTGGATTTCCTTATTGAGCAGGGTGTTGTTGGTCGTCAACGCATCGAACGAAGAGTTCCACAACTTGCCGGCTTCGTCGATGTCGCCGGTATCGAGCCAGAGGCGGGTGCCGGTGTCGCGCACCTTGCGCCATTCCGGATCGTCCTTGACCGCGACGGCCGGTTTGCCGAACTGGTGGACAAACCCCTCGCAGGCGAATGCGTGCACGCTGGATTCCAAATTCATCATGGCCAATGCCTCCGTAAAACCGAGAATGTTCTGTGACCTTCGAGAACGCCACTCGGTATTTGTCGCCGGAATTCACCCGCGCGTCAAGCTGCGAGGAGTCGATGGGGATCGGACGGCGCGACCGACAGGTGCGCGCGATCGATCAACAGCGCAGCCTCAAACGTCCGAGCCGACGGTATCCAGCGTCAGCAGGTGAAGCCGTCGCGGCGAGTGATTCGTCAACGGGCTTCCCTTTCGAATCCAGCCCCTACCACACGCCGGTGCGGAGATACTCATCAATCGCGGCTGCGGCCTTGCGGCCGGCGCCCATGGCCAGGATCACGGTGGCGGCGCCGGTGACAATGTCGCCCGCGCCGAACACGCCCACCTTTGAGGTTTTGAGCGTTTCGGGGTCGGCTTCGATATAGCCTCCCTTGCGCGTCTTGAGATCGGGTGTGGTGGATTGCACGAGCGGGTTGCTGCTGGTGCCGACGGCGATGATCACCACGTCCAGCGGCAACTCGTATTCCGAACCTCGAATCGGCACGGGCCGACGACGGCCGGACTCGTCGGCGAGGCCAAGCTCCATCTTGATGCACCGCGCAGCTCGCAGCCAGCCCTTGTCGTTGCCGAGGAATTCGACGGGATTGTTCAGCAACAGAAACTGGATGCCTTCTTCCCGGGCGTGCTTGACTTCCTCGGCGCGGGCCGGCATTTCGGCTTCGGAACGGCGATAAATGACGTAGGCGTTCTTCGCGCCGAGCCGCAACGCGCTGCGGATGGCGTCCATCGCCGTGTTGCCGCCGCCGACCACGGCCACGTTCCTGCCGCGGCAATCGTATATCGGCTCATCGTACTCGGGGAATTTGTAGGCCTTCATCAGGTTGACGCGCGTCAGGAACTCATTGGCCGAATAGACCCCGCACAGGTTTTCGCCGGGCACGCCGAGGAACTGCGGCAATCCCGCGCCGGTGGCGACGAGCACCGCGTGGTAGCCCTCTTCGCCAAGCAGTTCGTCCACCGTGACCGTTTTGCCGACGACGATGTTGGTCTGAAATTCGACGCCCATCCGCTTCATGTTCTCGACTTCCTGTCGCACGATCTCTTTCGGAAGCCGAAACTCGGGAATGCCGTAGATCAGCACGCCGCCGATCTCGTGCAGCGCTTCAAATACCGTGACCTGATGCCCTTTCTGGATAAGATCGCCCGCCGCGCTCAAGCCCGCCGGGCCGCTGCCGACAATGGCGACTTTCTTACCCGTGGGCGGCGCGATGGGTGGCAGGCCGATCTGGCCGGTCTCGCGTTCGTAATCCGCCACGAACCTCTCGAGATACCCGATGCCCACCGCCCCGAACTTCTTGTTCATGATGCACGTGCCTTCGCACTGGTCTTCTTGCGGGCAGACCCGGCCGGTGATCGCGGGCAGAATGTCGTCCTCGCGAATCTTGGCGGCCGCCGCGAGATAATCGCCCGCGAGCACCAACGCGATGAAGTCCTTGACCTTTACGCCGACGGGGCAGCCGTCGACGCACTTCGGGTGGGCGCATTCGAGGCAGCGCATCGCCTCTTGCGTGGCCAGATGAAAATTGAGGCCAAGGTTGACCTCCGCAAAATTCTGCCGTCGATGCTCCGGTTCCTGCTCGGGCATTTTCTGGCGGGGAATCTTGGTCCGATCTTTGGGTGTCAGGGGGTTGGCCATAACAAAGTCAACGCGGCGTGACATCCTCGAGTTTGCATCGGTGGCGTATCAGATCCAGGTCAGGTTTCGGGTCGCTGACAAACCGCTCCAGCGCCTGGCGCTCGGCTTCGCGGTACATGGCGTTGCGTTTGGCCAGGCCGTCGAAGTCCACCTCGTGCGCATCGAATTCCGGGCCGTCCACGCAGGCAAACTGGCTGCGGCCCGCCACCTGCACGCGACAACCGCCGCACATGCCGGTGCCGTCCACCATGATCGGGTTGAGGCTGACGAGCGTTTTGATACCGTGTGGACGAGTCGTCTCGGCGACGGCGCGCATCATCGGGATCGGGCCAATGGCCAGCACCAGATCGATCTTCCTCTCGCCGGCGATCAACGCCTTCAGCTTGTCCGTGACCAACCCTTTCTCGCCGTAGCTGCCGTCGTCCGTGGTCACAAACACCTCGTCGCTGATGGCACGAGCCTCGTTCTCCAGGACGAGGAGGTCTTTGGTGCGGGCGCCGAGGACGGTGATGACGTGGTTGCCGGCCCCTCGAAGCGCCTTGGCGGTCGGATAGGCGATCGCGGTCCCCACGCCGCCGCCGATGACCACCACCGTCCCGAATAAACGAATGTCCGACGGGCGACCGAGCGGCCCGACCACGTCAGGGATGATATCGCCCGCGTCGAATCGGTTCAGCAACTTGGTCGTCTTGCCAATGCCTTGGACGATGAGCGTAATCGTGCCGTCCGTCGGATTGGACTCCGCGACGGTCAACGGGATGCGTTCGCCGTGCTCGTGAATGCGAACGATGACGAACTGCCCGGGCTGCTGTTTTCGCGCAATGCGCGGAGCCACGATACGGAACAATTTGACGTCCGGTGCCAGGAAGCGCGCTTCCGCGATGCTAAATCCGTCGGTTCCCATGATACAACCCAGGTACTTGTAATGCTCCAACAGGTTCCCCGCAAGCGCAGACGTTCACGTACTGCTACGCGTCCAGGGGGAGATCGGTGGTGGCAGGTATGGCAGGAACCGGCTTCGCAGGAATAATCCGGTGGATTCAGGCAGGTGAATTTCCGATCCCGCACCGCGACCTCGCGGGTGCCTCATCTCACGGTCTCTGTCCGGTGTTGATCGGTCTCGGACTGCGTCAATGCGTCAAAACGGGTTTTTCAGTCCCTTGGGAAGATGGGATTTCTTCGTGCTGATCTTGATTTTGTCCTGGCCCTCGAACGTGCTTCCATCAACGAAAGTCCCGTTCACGGTCAGTACCCGGACCTTGCCATTCTTGACGGTTCCCAAGCTGGCGATCAGATCATTCACGTTGAACTCGACAACCAGATCCGGAATTCCATCCTTCTTTTTCTTGGGGCAACCGCGCGTGTACACGAACGGAGCCGCCACGTCTTCAATCACGGAGTTGGTGTTCGCCAACACGCCGTTCAACGTCACGCTGGCGGGGACGATGTTGGTTACGTGCATCGACTCGGTTCCCACGATGGCCACCTGGATCACGCCACCGGCATTGGTGTTGACCACGACCGGGCAGAAACCCGGGGCGATGTCCACAATGACCTGCTGTGGGGCCGTGACCGTGACGCTAAACGTGCACGAGGTGGTGTTCCCGGCGGGGTCGACGGCGGTGCAGACCACCGGTGTTGTTCCCAGCGGGAAGATCGAGCCCGAGGCCGGCACGCAGGTAACGGTCGCTGTAACCGAGCAATTATCGACGGCCGTCGGCGTGGAAAATGTCACCACCGCCGATGACTGCGATATGCTCACGTTGTTGGTGATGTTGGACTGGCAGGTGATCTGCGGCAGCATGGTATCCGCGACGATGAAGCTGGTCGTGCAGTTGGTGGTGTTGCCCGCCTGGTCCGCGACGGTGATCGTCACCGTGTTCGTCCCCGCAAACGCGATGGTTCCATTGGTGGGTGACTGGGTGATGACCAGATCGTTGGAGGGCGTGCAATTGTCGGTTGCGACCACCGCGCCGGTGAAATCCGGCACGACGGCCTCGCAATTGGTATTGGCCGAAGCAACGATCGAGGTGGCGCACTGCGAGATGGTCGGCGGTTGATTGGCAACGACCGGGACGCACTCGGAAAACTCGGAGGTGTTGGAACTGCTGTCGCTGGCCGTGGCTGTGATGAACTCGCCCACGAGATCGGAGTTTGTAAAGGCGGCGCTGAATGAGGCCCCACCACTCAGGTCGGAGGTGACATCGGCGGACCCAAGGAATACCTGGCCTTGCCCAAAGCCGGACGGATCACAGTTGACGTTGGCAAAGAACTCGAGATGCGCGGTCGTGGCGCTGCCGGAATTGGCGATGGAGCCTTGGATCAGCACGCCGCTGTTGGAGCAAACGGCGGAGGTGAGCACGGGGAAGTTCTGGAAATTGTTCGGACCCGAGGGGAAGACGCCGAAGGCATGGTTTGAAGTGACGCCATCGGCGCCCAGGTCGATGCCCAGCACGGCGTTGGAGAAAATCGAATTCCCAAAGATCGCGTTGTCAACGGCGTTGCTGACCACGGTCACGCCGTTGCTGCCATTGAACGCGATGATGTTGCCCTCACCGGACGATGTTCCTCCGATCAGATTGGTCGAGGCCTCCGCGAGGGTCCCGTCGATCAGAACGCCCGATTGGCTGTTGCCCAAATTGTTCGTGCCCGTGGCATCCGTTCCGATGAAGTTCCCCTGTACGACGTTGGCGTCGGCCGGGAAGAAGCTCGGCCCATTAGAGCCCGCGACAGCGATCCCGTTGCCCGTATTCTGAATGATGACGTTACCGGCGCCCGAGGCCGCGCCGACGATGTTGGCCGTCCCGGAAACAATCACTCCGTCGCCTGTGTTGCTGGATATTGTGCTGGCGACGAGACGGTTGGTGCTGCCGTCCAGAATCAACCCGCCGGTGCCATTGGCCGACAGGGTGACGCTGGAGAGAATGTTGTTGTTGTTCGTGCTTCCCGCGAAGGCGCCGACGTTCACCCCGACGTGGAGATTGGCGGATATCGTGCTGTTGACCAGGTCGTTACTGGACCCCCCGATATCCACGCCGTCTGCGCCGTTGGCGTATATGGTGTCGTTGGAGAAGTTGTTGTTGTCGCCATCCATCAGCACACCGGCTTGGCTGTTGGACGAGATAATGGTGCTCACGAAGCTATTGGTGCCGCCGGCGAGGTCCACCCCGACGCCGTTGTTGGACGATATCAGGCTGCCGATGACGCTGTTGTTTCCGCCAAGGATGGCGACCCCGTCCCCGTTATTGTTCGTGACCACATTTGCTGTCAATGTGTTGAAGGAACCCAGAAGCTGGATCGCCGTACTGTTGAGAACGAAGACGTTGCCGGTAAAGGAATTGGTGTCGCCGCTGCATTCGACACCAACGAGGTTGTTGCTAATCGCGTTTTCCGAGAGCGTCACGCCGTTCGTGACGGACATGCCGACCCCGTTGAAGTTCTGGACGGTCAGGCCTTGAACCGACCCGGCAACAGTAAACGTCAACCCGGTGGCGACCCCTGCGCCGAGGAGGCTCCCATCCAACGCGATCAGCAGCACGGGGTTGTTCGTCAGCGTACCCGGATTCTCGCCAAGGCTGGAACCAGACTGGCTGAACCCATTGATGGTGAAAGAGTTCGAGATCGTCGGCAAAGTCGACTGGGGAGCGATTGTTTTCACCGTGCCATCGAAGGGCTGAATGGCGAAATTGATGGTGACGGGCGGAGAGCTGGTGTTGCCGTCGATGATGGCCTGGCGCAGGGACCCGGCGCCGCTGTCAGCAGTGTTGACCACCGTGATTATTGTGGTGGCGAGCGCGCTGGAACGATCAGACCCGGAGTCGAAAACAATCAACGCGGTGGTCAGTAGTACGCCGCAACAGAATCGCACAGGGGTTTTCATGGCGCTCTTTTCCGTAATTCCCAGTCTTCTCCAAATCCATTCCGCAACCAGCTCGACCCTTGACGATCAAACACCGCCGGCATCGAAAGTGAATCGTAACCGAACGACGGGATCAAACGCCAGAGGAATCGCGCCAGCGAAAATGGCGCGGGTCGATCACCAACTCGGTTCACCGCTTCTTCCCGAAAACCGCACCACGTGGTTTCCGGCAAAAAACAAATGCCCCGGTGATTGTCAAACGACTTTCGGGTGGTTTAGTGTTGACTCCGCAACCCAGCTATAATAGCAACGGGGTTGAGGACTCGAGACCCACTGCATGAATCGATGGCGAGGCTCGTTTTTTTTGGTTGGCGCCCTGATCACCTTCCCGCTGCTGCCCGCGGCGAATGGATCTCCGACTGCTTTGGAGAGCGCCACCGTCAGCGAGATCAAGAACGAGGTGAGCTATCAGGCCGCCGACGGGTCGGAACACGCCGCCAAGGTGGAGGATGTAGTCCAGGGGCGGGACGTGGTCAAGACCGGCAGCAATTCCATGGCCGAGTTGGAATTTCCGGACGGGACATTGACCCGCCTGGGGTCGCATAGCGCCTTCACATTTGCCGCCGAGAGCCGCGAGGTGCAGACGCACGGTGGTCTGAGCGTGTTTTTCATCCCGAAGGGCATGGGGGGTCTCCGCGTCGTGTCCCACGCCGTGGTGGGCACGGTCGAAGGCTGCACGGTGGTTGTGGAGGAGATCGAGCGACGCCAGGGAGGTACGACCCAGCATTGGACGAAGTTTCTTCTGGTGGAAGGCTCGCGGGCCAGCGTGTCGCTCCCAAACGGGAAGCAAACGTCGTCCTTGCGTGCCGGCCGGGGAATTTTTCAACGCGAGGGGGCGTCGACACTCAGTCCGCCGTTCGATTTCGATGTCAAGGCGCTCACGGAGAACGCCACCATCTTAACGAAGTTCCAGCGCTCGTGGCCGGGCCTGGACGACATCAACGCCGTCATTGAAAAGCAATTCAGGCAGTTGAAAAGCGGGAGGATGGTGCATACTTCCTTCTACTGGACCGGCCGGGGCACGCAACAAGGGACGCTGCCCGCCCAATTTCCCGTTCCCGAGATTCCCGGTATGCAAACGCCGCCATACAACGACTCGGGATCGCGGGACGGCTTGTTGCTTTACGAGTTCGACAACATCGCCGGAGCCAACCAGCCGACACCGAGTTCAATCAAGTGAGAGCTGCTAAAGGAAATCCATGGTCTCGCGGACTAAGCGGCAGCGTGAAACTTTTCTGGTGTTCGCTTTTCTTCGCAGCGTCGATGGCGCCTGCGCAAGAGCCGCAGTTGTTCCTGACCGACCAGCGTGCGTTTGGTAATCTGGGTCCCGCGCCATCCACTGAGTCGCAGCCGCAGGAGGAGGAATATCGGGACGAGTTGGGCCCGCTCCACCCCTTGTTGAGTTTGCGGTATACCGCGTTTCAGGCCTATAGCGACACGTCGTACCTCTACGACTCCAACATCTTGCTGACGTTTCACAAACCGGTCGAGGACATGGTGCTCGACCAGGTTTTCGGGGCGTCTTATGCGCCGAGGGTTTTCGATGATCTGAAGACCGTGGTTTACTACCAGCATTACATCGATCGTTACGATTCCAACGGCGCATTCGATTTTGACGGCGACCAAGCCGGCGTGGACCTGGCGTACACCCTCGTAAAACCCGCGATTCCCCATCATGAAGAACAGACCTCATCGGTTTGGACCCTGTACGGCGACGGCTCGTACGAGCGGCTCACGTCGACGCCGGATGACGTGCGGATCTTCGAGATGGTGGATACGAGGATTGGCCTGCGTTGCGACTACCATGATGTGTTGCCCTGGTGGGGAGGATCTGTAAAGCATATCGCGCCGTTTTACGGTTATCAGTTTGACTGGCGGGTTTCGGACCCGGCCGTTCTGACCCGGGCCGACAACACGTTTTTCCTGGGGGTGAGTCTGGACCTGATGCGGAATGTGTACGTGCAATTCCTTGGGCAGGCGCAGTGGCAGGATTACCTCAACGAAAACCGCAGCGACGTTACCGAGACGCTCTCGGCGTCGTTGATCTGGCGCATCAACAAGTATGCATCGTTGAACGCCAGCGCACTGTTTGCCAACAACAACTCCAGCATGAATGCGTTGTCTTATAGAGTTATTAGTGCCGGCCCGAACGTGACGCTGCAAATCCGCTTCTGATGTCCGCCTGTTCTCTCAGATGACAAAACGCTCACCGTCGCGGGCGATGTGGAGTCGAACCCTGGCGCGGTTCCTGAGCAGATCGTCACCGACGTGCGTGAGCACGATCCGTTTCGCGCCGATCTCCGCCTGATGCTCCCGGAGTTGTGTGTAACTCAAATGTACCGGCGTACGCTGGTCAAAATCGGTGCATTCGGTCAACAGCAGATTGGCGCCTCGTGACATCGCGGGAATGGAATCGCACCAGGTTGTGTCACCGGTGAAGGCCACGGCGTTGCGGCGGTGTTCGATGCGATAGCCGAGGCAGGGAAACCGGTCCGTGTGCTGCATGCGGTACGCGTGGATGCGCATTCCGCGAATGGAAATCGGACGGCCGGGGCGGATGATCTTGTATACGACCGGGAAGCGGCGGCGATCCTTTGCCAGTTCGCCGTACATTAGATTCGTCAGCGCTTCGAGTCGCTCGGCACACAATGCGGAGCCGATCACCACGAGCGGACGGGTTCGCCGTGAGCGGTACTGGTAATCCAGAAGCAACATCGGCACGCCGCCGATGTGATCGCCATGCAGGTGGGTGACCAAGATGAGATCGATTTCGTCCGCGGCGATTTTCGACCGATGCAACGCTTGCAGGATGGTCGGGCCGCAATCTATCAGTGCCGTGGTGTTGCCAGCCTGCATGACGATAGCCGAATGAAACTGGCCCGCCGCGCCGAATGCATCTCCAGTCCCAAGAGTGGTCACGCGCATGGGATACGTGAGACAACTGTTATTCGAGTTACACCGCGGATGTCAACAGGCACGTTTGGGCCAACTTGGGAGGTCAGATTGCAGGCACCGGCGGCTCGAATACGGTGTTCGACCCGTTTGGGGGCAGCCCGAACAAATTCTACCAGGTCTTGCAGGTGCCATGGGCAGGATGAGGGTCGAGAATCAGGTGGTCCTGCTGGCTGAAGAAGAGCTCCGGCCCGTTCTCAGGCTTACTTGACGGTCATTTCTGCCCGTGCTGACTCAAAACATTCTCTTGTGATCGCAATTGCGAGCCTGACCATGTTCTCCATCGAATTCTTTTGGAAATTCGCAAAACGCTACAAGTTCAAGCATGGGATCCACCTTTAAAGCGAAGGCCCTGCCAACAGCGAAGCTGAGAATTGCTCGCTGTGACCCCAAATGGGCACGAGCAGATCTCGTTTTGTCGCACGCACCTGCCGCACGCCCCAAGCCGTGTACCACGCCGCCGACGCAACAAACGCTCCGCCGCAGTCCGTCCACTCCAGCGGCGCCGCGAAGCCATGACGAGCGTGCAGTTCGGTTTCCAAGTGCTCCCACAACGTACCCGTGGCGGTCCGGCAGACATTACGGACACCGGGGAACTGCGCGAACAAATCTTCCGCTGCCGCTCGCGCCTGGACCTTGCTGTGGTGGGTAAGACCCTCGGCCAACGCGACAATCCGCACCGGATCGCCGGCGCGCGCCCGCCGCAGCACCACCGCTCCCGCTCCTTCGGCGGGAACAAACGCTCCACCACGCCGCAGCCAGCGGACGGCGGCATAGGCGTCGAGCGCCATCGGATCCAACTCCTCTCCGCTGACGACCAGCACATTTTCGACCAGCCCGTTGGCCAACCAGGTAGCCGCAACATTGAGCGCGCTGACCCACGCCGTGTCGTCGGCAACAACCGTGTAGCTCGGTCCCACGACGCCAAGTACGGCCGCAAGGTGGCTCGTCGGTGAGTTGAAAACGGTTTCTGGAAAGACATTCGGACTGGCGAACCGCTGCCCGTGTTTCACAACGCCTTGATAAAACCTGCCCGTTGGCACCAGCACCCCGGTATGGAACGCGGCCACAATGCCAAGCGTCGCGGGATTCACACCACCGGCGGCGCCCACCGCCTGTTGAGCGGCGGCCAGCATGAAGACCGTCAACCCGCTGGCCCGACGTAACCGCGGCTCGTTCTGCCAGCGCGCCAACTCCGGTCGGTTCAAGTCCACGCGCCGTACCGGCCACTCGCGGCCGGCGAGACTCGCCATCCCGCGCGGCTCGCGCTCGGGAACCACCATGCCGACTCCGCAAACCGCCATGGGCGGCGGCTTTCGTCCTTCCGAGCTATGCCGATGGGCCGGTGGTCGCTTGGACGCGTAATCTTCGTACCGGGTCAAGATCAACGCTGTGTTGGAGCCGCCAAAACCGAGATTCACGCTGATTGTCGCCTGCAGCGAGTGACCGCGTTCGCCGCGGGTCACAAGCCGAGCCGCAACTGCAGGCTCCGCTTGACGGACGTTCAAGTTCGGCGGCAGTTCTCCCGTGCGCAAGACTTGCAGCGCAAACACCGCCTCTGCGGCCCCCGCCGCACCGAGCGTGTGGCCGATGGCGGCTTTTGTCGAACTGAGCCGTAGTGGCGCGCTGTTACCGAAGACCTCGGCGAACGCTGCGCACTCGCTGGCGTCGTTGAGCAATGTGCCTGTGCCGTGGGCGTTCAGGTAACCGATGTCGCCCGGCGTGAGTTGCGCCTGATCGAGTGCCCGCCGAATCGCGGCGACCAAAGGCGCGCCCCCTGGATGGGGCTGGGTCAGGTGATGCACGTCCGTGCTGTGGCCGTAGCCCGCGACCACACCGAGAATGTTCGCGCCGCGTTCGCGGGCGTGGTGCTCCGATTCCAACACCAGAAAGGCTGCGGCCTCGCCGAGCATGAGACCCGTCCGCGCCGTATCGAACGGCCGGCACTTGTCGGCACTCATCGCCTGCAGACAATCGAAACCGACGTAAATCAACTCGGTCAACGGTTCGTAGCCGCCGGTAACTACCAATTCAGCGCGGCCGGAGCGAATCAGGTCGGCGCCATGACCGATGGCGTTGGCGCCACTTGCACACGCATTGGCAATGATAGCGATGGGGCCGCGAAAGCCGAACTGATCTTGCAGGTCGAGGATTTGACGGTGCGCCTGGTAGTGCGCCACCTCAAAGACGCGCCCCGGTCCCCGTCGCCCCGCCAGCAACCCACGAACGTAACGCTCCCCCAGCGCCATCGCGCCGCCGGTGGTGCTGACCGAAAGTGTAAGCTGCGGGAACCGTGAGCGACCGTCGGCGTCCAGCAACCCTGCCGTGGCCAACGCCTCGCGGAAGGCCGGAACTGCAAGCCGCGTCGCCCGCGACCATCGCCGCAGGCGGCGCGCGTTGACTTCAGCGAAATCGGGCAACTCGGCCTGCGCGCCGCTCTGGCAGCGGCAACCGGAGACGTCAAAGAGGGTAATCGGAGCTTGCGCCTCGGCTCCCGCAACGAGGTGTTGCCAGGTGCTCATCACGTCCATGCCGAGCGGCGTGAGAGCGCCGATTCCGGTGACGACGACGGTGGTGGTGCCCGAGTTACTCATTTCCATGACTCAACGCATCCGCCACAGCGTCCCGAAATATTCCCACAACGGACCGACGATGCCACGTTGGCGCAGCCGCTCCGCAATGCGAGAGAAGTTCGCCGGCAAGGGACCGGTGATCCAGTTTGGGGCGCGCTCGCCGAATTCGGCCAGTTGTTGCAGCAGTTCCTCTTCGCGTAGCGACGGCGAGATATAGTAAACCGGATCGAGCAGATCAGTGTCAGCGGACAGCATCCCTTCGCGTTGGGCGCGGACGAACAACGCTGTACCGGGATAAACGCGCATGCCCGCGAAAGCGAAGATGACCGTGCCGGTCAGACGCTGCGAGTTGGCGAAGCCGGTCCGCAACGTCTCCGTCGTCTCGCCCGGCCCGCCGCAGATGACGAAGTGGCTGTAATGGACGCGCGCGGCGCGGGCCAGTTCGGACGAGTGGAGGATGTCGGCAAAGGTGAACGTCTTGCCGTACTCGGCGAGCACTTCGTCGCAGAAACTGTCCGTGCCAAACTCGATGTGCGTTAGCCCGGCCCGCGCCATCAGCGTCATCAGCCCGGCGGTCAGGTTTTTCGGGCGAAGGAAGCAACTCCACGTGAGATTAACGCGGCGGCGGAGGATGGCGTCGCAGATGTCGGAGACATGGTCGTTGGTGAGATTGAACACCGCGTCGACAATGAACACATGCTTCGCTCCCTGCCGTTGGATGGCCGCCAATTCTTCGGCGACCGCTTCGGGCGGGCGGCGGTGGTTCTCGCGGCCTTCGATCAGCGGATACGTGCAGAAACAACACGGCAGGCCGCAACCGCGTTGGGTCGAGATGTTCAACATCGAACTGTGGCGGAGATAATATTCCACCAAGTGCGGTGGGCGTTCCGCCGGGTCCAAAAACGTTGAGCCGTTCGTGTCGCGCGGATTGATGACAATTTGTTCGCCGCGCCGGTACACCAGTCCGGGAATCCCGGCGGGATCGGCACCCGCGGCAAGTGCAGCGATCAGGCGTTTGAACGCGACTTCGCCCGGGCCGTGGATGCCGTAGTCGGCGCCCGTCAAAGCAAGCAGCCGGTCGGGGAAAATGGAAAATGCAGAACCACCGAGGACGATCGGGCGGTTCCACACTTGACGGACCGCCTGGCAAACGTTGACGGCATCGCCGAAATACGTTTGTCGGCTCACGAGTTGGACATCATCTACGTTACGCAGTGAGACCCCGACGACGTCCGGCCGGAATTCAACGAGAATGTCTTCAATTGGTTCATCCGGGACCTGACAATCCAGCAGGCGGGTGGCGTGGCCGGCGCGGCGCAGAGCCGTGTCGAGGTGGGCCAATCCGAGTGGAAAGACCGGGTACGGCTGGTCGCAGCAGTTGTTGCTGATTAACAATACCCGGCTCGACATGCGCCTTCTTCCTCCCTCACCATCGCATTTTAGAAACTGAACAATAGAAAGCAACACCGAACCCATGGCAGCCGGTGTTCGATAATCCGATTGCCTCGATTTTGAGCGCGCCCTAGTCTGCAAACCGAGTAAGGTGAGTCATGCGTGCCCTGCTGGTATCACCGCAGTTTCCTAAAAACATGTGGACTTACGAACGGGCGCTGGCGTTGATCAAACGCAAGTCGGCGCTGCCGCCGCTGAGTCTGGTCACCGTAGCCGCGCTCTTGCCCGAGGACTGGGAATTCAAGCTGATCGATCGCAACGTGCGTCCGGCGACGGAGGCGGAATGGGACTGGGCAGAAATCGTATTAATCAGTGCGATGACCACGCAGAAACAGCATGGGTATCCATTCTGCTTTCAAACCGAGGCGTCGGTGGATTTGGCCGACGACCCGGAACTCCTTGATCTGATGTCCGTTTGCAACTTCAACAGCGTGTTCCTCGGCGTGGAGACGCCCGACCAGGCCAGTCTTACGGCGGCCCACAAGACTCAGAACACACGCCGATCGCTTGACGAAGCGGTCGAAAAGATCACACGCGCCGGGCTCTGTGTCATGGGCGGATTCATCATCGGTTTCGACGGCGAACAACCCGGCACGGGCGAACGCATCTACGATTTTGTCGAGCGAAACTCAATCCCGACCACGCTGTTTTCCATGCTGCAAGCGCTGCCACACACGGCGTTGTGGCACCGGCTGCGGCGGGAAGGTCGGCTAATCGGGGAAGACGGGCGGCTGAACCAGGACACGCTCATGAATTTCATTCCCACCCGGCCAATCCAGGAAGTCGCCAGCGAATACGTCGAAACCACGTGGAAGCTTTACGATCCGTGTCGCTTTATGGACCGCACATACCGGCACTTCTTGATGTTGGGTCTCCCACGCTGGCACCCCTCAGAACGGATCAAGGTCAAGCACAGTTGGAGCGACATTCGCGCGTTATTGACGATGTGTTGGAGGCAGGGCGTGAAACGCAAGACCCGCTGGAAGTATTGGCACCACCTTTTCAGTCTTCTGCGGCGAAATCCCCGCGTGGCGGGCCATTACATCTGCGTCTCCGCTCACATCGAGCACTTCCTCTGGTATCGGCAGCAAACGCGTCATAAAATCGGGGCGCTGGTCGCGGCCGGCCCCGTGTGATCAAAAAACTCGTCCTTGCTGAGTTTCCTCAGGCAGTATCGCGGCGAAGAACATCCCATGCCCTGGAAGCGAATGCCGGCCTACATCACCGGCAGCGTCAACGTAGACCGGTTACGGAGAATCGAGTACCCGCTCGAGAAGAACCGCGTCCTGCATAGCGATGAGATTGTGCCAGCCGCGTCAATAGCAGCAGGTTCCCGAACTGCCAGAGGAAAAGGTCAGGCAACATGATGTGACTGACGTCTGAGTTGTCAGGGTTTCCCGCAAAAAACATCTTGCCTTCCACGACTGCGCAGACGTATAAGCCAAATGTTACCCCGTTTGTGGGGCTCACGTCTTGGCCCCTACATGGCGTTCCGTCTGCGCGAGGCTAGGAATTCGTTGCAAAGCGGAATGCGAGGCACCGCGTAATGGAGGCGTTCAAATCTCGGAAATGGCCTAACCATCATGGCAGATGTCACTTTTTGGGCTTCTGTTGCTGGCCGTGGCATTATCCGGCCGGGCAGCACCCGCCACATCTTTCGCGGCTTCGTCTATCGCCGTAATTGCCAGCGAAGGGACCCACACTCTCGCATTGAAATTGGACGGCACGGTTTGGGCGTAGGGATACAATTACCACGGTCAATTGGGCGATGGAACGCATATCGAGCGCAAAACTTCAGGTGAGTGCTCGTCCGAATGAATGGTCCGCGATGGTCGCGGGGCCCAAGTCATATGGGAAATGTCGGTTGAAGACCCGAACACGGTGTGAATGGCAACTGATTAAGGACGAAGCGACAGCACCGGACCAGAGAGAGAAAACATGAACCCACTGATTTATTCCGCACTGATCGTTTTGTATGTCGTGGCGATGTTGGCCGTTGGGTATTGGTGCATGAAACGCACCAAGAACGTCGGCGACTTCTTTCTGGGGGGGCGCACGCTCGGACCCTGGATGAGCGCGTTCGCTTATGGCACCACCTATTTCTCGGCAGTGCTCTTCATCGGCTACGCCGGCCGGCTGGGCTGGGGTTTCGGCATCCAGACGATGTGGATCGTGCTCGGCAACACGTTCGTCGGCACGCTGTTGGCGTGGTTCGTCCTCGCCGGGCGCACCCGTGACATGACCGTCCGGCTCAAAGCGCTGACCATGCCCGAATTCCTCCGGGCGCGGTACCAGAGCATGCCGCTGCAGATCATGGGTGCGCTTGTGGTCTTTGTGTTTCTGGTACCGTATTCGGCATCGGTGTACATGGGCCTGAGTTATCTTTTCCAGAAAACGCTCGGGCTACAGTACAATCAGGCGCTCGTCTTTCTTGCCGCATTGACGGGCGTTTACCTCGTCATGGGCGGCTATTTTGCCGTCGCGGTCAGCGACTTTATCCGGGGCATCGTCGAGTTCCTGGGTGTTGCCATCATGGTCTTTTTGCTGGTGGGAATGAAGGGGGGACTCGGGGCCAGCTTTGCCGCATTGCTGGATCCGAAATACATGCCCGCCCTCCACGCGCCGCCGCCGCCCACGGGACCTCCCTTCCCCGGCTGGGTGACGCTGTGGTCGCTCGTGTTGATCACCAGCTTCGGCCCGTGGGCGCTGCCGCAGATGGTGCAGAAGTTCTATTCCATCCGGAGCAAGGCGGACGTAAAACGCGCCATGCTCATTGCCACGATCTTTGCGCTGTTCATGTCCTTTGGCGCCTACTACAGCGGCGCGCTGACGCATCTGTTCTTCACCAACCCCAAGACCGACCTGGCGCCGATTGTCGATGCCGCCACCAAGAAGCCGAACCTCGACCTGCTGATGCCATTCTTCATCACGACCTACGTCCCGTCATGGCTCGTGCTGGTCATCCTGTTGATGGTGTTTTCGGCGTCGATGTCGAGCCTGTCGTCGCTGGTGCTGGTGAGCAGTTCGGCCATCGCCATCGATATCTACGGCGCCTTCGGCAAGCGCGATGAGAAGCAAAGGCAGACCATGCTGCTGCTGCGCGCGCTCTGCGCCGTGTTCGTGATCCTGTCGCTTCTCATTGCGCTGAGCAGGGTGGATGTGATCGTGAACCTGATGGTGATCGCCTGGGGCGCATTGAGCGGTGCGTTTCTGGCGCCGTATCTGTACGGCCTTTTCTGGCGGCGCGCGACCAAAGCCGGCGCCTATGCCGGCATGATTTCGGGAGTCGGCACGGCTGTCGGTTTGTTCTGCTATTGGGGCAAGCCTCACATTCCCGTGTCGGCCGCGATTGCGATGCTTGTGCCGCTGCTGGTAATGCCTGTTGTCAGCCTTCTCACATCGCCGCCCGACGGGGCACATCTGGCGAAGTGTTTTCCCGCTGTGAAAGGGAAGTAATCAACCAACCCGGAACCCTGAAGCAAAGTTTCAAACCAACGAAAGGATGAACCTGCGATGAGAACCACAACACTCCCGTTAGCGGCGGCTTTGCTGGCGTTCGCGTTTGTCGCGACCACCGCGCCGGCCCAAACAACGGCTGCAATAAAGGCGCCGGACACGTCCAGCACGGGGCCGGCGGCGGCGAAGCCCGGCACGTTTGATGACATCGTCAAACAGATCAAGAACCCCACCGACTGGCTATCTTGGGGCGGCGATATCCGCGTCCGCAACGAGTACTACAACAACATCGTCAGTCTGAGCTCAGCCAGTGCGATTAGTGAACAAGACGTCGTCCGGTATCGCGGACGGGTTTGGACTTCCCTCACTCCGGTGACGAACGTCACCTTCAACAGTCGGGTTACGGCGGAACCATGGTTGTCGATCAAGCCATCCTTTACCACAGCCGACACCGGGAATAGCGGGATGGAATGGCGCTATGGCATCGTGGACAACCTGAACATGAAGTTGAACAACATGTTCAACCTGCCGCTGACACTCATCGCCGGGCGCCAGGACATCATGCTGGGTGATTACTACGACTGGTGGCTGGTGTCGGACGGCACCCCGGGCGATGGGTCCAAGACGTTCTTTCTGGACAGTATCCGTCTGAGCGGCGAGGCCAAGGGGATCAAGACCAAGTTCGACCTGATCTACATCTACCAGAACGCCAAACCGGACGGTATGCTGCCGATCATCGGCAGTTCCAGTTATGTGCACCCTGACCTCAATGTCCGCACCGACTACCAACTGACCGAGCAGAACGAGCAGGGCGTCGTTGCTTATGTTTCTAACACCTCGATCAAGAACACCCAGCTCGACGGCTACTTTATTTACAAGCGGGATGACCGGCAAACCTTCGAGAGATTGGGCGCCGATAGGGTCTACGGCGACAACGCCAACATCTACACGCTCGGCGGCAAGGTCACCGGCACGCCAGAGGAGCACTGGCAGTATTCGGCCGAAGGCGCCTACCAGCTCGGCAACAAACAGGACACCATCCTCGGAACCTTCGCCGACCGCGACATTGAGGCCTATGCCGGCAAAGGCAAACTCACCTATCTGTTCAAGGATCAGTTCAATTGCCAACTCGCCTTGAACGGCGAGTATCTTTCCGGTGACAATCCCAAGACCACCGGCCACGACGAGATGTTCGATATCCTCTGGGGACGCTGGCCCCGCTGGAGCGAACTCTACATCTACTCTTACATCGAGGAAACCGGCGGCAAGATCGCCCAGATGAACAACCTGATCCGTTTCGGACCAAGCTGGACTTGCACCCCGATCAAGGGTCTGACCGCGAGCCTCATGTACAACGCGCTGTTTGCTCCCGAGGACACGCCGACGCGCGACATAACCGGCACCAGCAGCTCGAACCCCGAAGAGTTCAGCAAGGATGGCAATTTCCGCGGTCACTATCTGCAAGCCGTGTTGAAGCATAAATTCAACGACCACGTCAGTGCTCACCTGTGGGGTGAGTGGATCTGGGAAGGCAATTATTACGCGCAACGCAATTTGATGACTTTTCTGCGTGCGGAAGTGATGTTCACCTTCTAAAGTCGTCCCGACACAATGACGTACTGGGATCAGAAAACCGAAACCATCGAACGCGCCGCCCTGGAGGCGCTTCAGTTGAAGCGCCTCCAGGCGATCGTGCGCCGCGTGGCCCGCAAGGTGCCGTTCTATCAGCGGAAACTTGCTGATTGCGGCGTCCAGCCGCGCGACATCCGTTCGCTGGCCGACTTGCGGCGGCTGCCGTTCACCACCAACACCGACTTGCGGGACACCTATCCCACCGGCTTGCTGGCCATCCCGTCCGAGGACGTGTTGCGGCTGCACACGTCCAGCGGCACCACGGGCAAACCGAAGGCGCTGTTTTTCTCGCGCCGGGACGTGGACAACGCCGCCGAGTTGATGGCGCGCTGCCTGGTCATGACCGGCGTGACCCATCGAGACGTGCTCCAAAACATGATGACCTACGGCCTGTTTACCGGCGCATTGGTCATGCACTACGGCGCGGAAAAAGTCGGTTGCCTGGTGATTCCGGCCGGACCGGGCAACTCCGAGAAACAACTGCTATTGATGCAGGATTTCCGCACGACGGTCATTCACGTTACGCCGAGCTACGCGCTGTACCTCGCCGACTTCATGGAGAAGAAAGGCGTCGATCCGCGCCGCGACCTGGCGTTGCGCAAGGCATTTGTCGGCGCGGAATCGTACACGGAGGAAACGCGGCGCAAAATCGAACAGGCGCTGGGGATCGACGTATATAATTCCTACGGGCTGTCGGAGATGAACGGTCCCGGCATCGCCTTCGAGTGCGAACACAAGTGCGGGATGCACATTTGGGAAGACAATTTCCTCATCGAGATTATTGACCCGCGGACCGGCGAACCGCTGCCGGACGGACAAACGGGGGAGTTGGTGCTGACCGCCCTGTGCCGGGAAGCGATGCCGTTGTTGCGGTACCGCACACGCGACATCACGTCGATCATTCCCGGACCCTGTTCGTGCGGCCGCACTCACCGGCGCCTCCACCGCATGACGGGCCGCTCCGACGACATGCTGATCGTGCGCGGCGTGAACATCTACCCGCAACAGATTGAACGCGTGTTGATGAGCCTGCCCAGCGTGGGACGAAACTATCAGATCGTGCTCGAAGGGCTGGACGAAATGACAATCAATGTCGAACTGGCCGAAGCCGGGTTCGATGGCCACGTCGAACACCTGACCCGCCTCCAATCTGAGATTGTGGATCGGTTGCGGGCGGAGATTTTGACCAAACCCAAAGTGCATCTTGTGCCACCGGGCACGTTGCCGGTCAGCGAAGGCAAGGCCAAACGGGTCATCGACAACCGGTCGCTCTAGCACCGGAAAGGAAACCACACCATGAGCGCCGTCAATCTCATCGCCGTGTTTGCCGAGAACCAACTGGGGCAGATGGGGCGCATTACCCAGGTGCTGGCCGACGCGGGCGTCAACATCCGCTGGGTGACCATCGCCACCAACGAGAGGCTGGGCGTCATCAAGTTCCTGGTGGACAAGTGCGACCTCGCCTACGAAAGCCTGCATCAGAAGGGCTGGACGGCATCGCTCGTCGAGGTGCTGGCCATCGAAGTGGAAGATAAACCCGGCGGGCTGCACACCGTCGCGGACTGCCTTGCCCGCAACAAGATCAACGTCGAGAACTCTTCCGGTTTCGTTTCCAACAACCGTGCCGTGTTGCTCATCGAGGTCCAGGACGTTGCCGCTGCCCGCCAGATTCTGACCAAACAAACCCTGCGGTTGCTGTCGCAAGAGGAGATATTGACGCTGTAGACGGTGCGGCGCTACTGTTGTTTTTTATCAAACGGTCAGGAATTGTTACAAACCGGGGTATGTTGTTGGATATGAGCGATTCGAAGCGGGTATTATTGAGCGGCGATGAAGCGGTGGCGCTGGCGGCGTTGCACGCCGGCGTGGCGCTGGGCACGGGGTATCCCGGCACGCCGTCCACGGAAATCCTCGAGAGTTTCTCGGAGATCGGCGGCCGGGCGCAATGGGCGCCCAACGAGAAGGTCGCCCTCGAAGTGGCACTGGGCGTGGCGTTCGCGGGGGCGCGGGCCATGGCCACGATGAAACACGTCGGCCTGAACGTCGCGGCCGACCCGTTGTTCACCGCGGCGTACACGGGCGTGACGGGCGCCTTGATCGTGGTGTCGGCGGACGATCCCGGCATGGCATCCAGCCAGAACGAGCAGGACAACCGCCATTACGCCGTGGCCGCCGGCGTGCCGATGCTCGAGCCGTCGGATTCGCAGGAGGCTTACGACTTCGCTCTCCGGGCGGTGGAGATTTCGGAACGCTGGAGAATTCCGGTTTTGCTCCGGCTGACCACGCGGGTCTGCCACAGCCGCACCGTCGTCCATCCACGCCCGGCCAATCCGCCGCCGCGGACCCCGTTTTTCGAGCGGGATATTCGGGGGCGGGTGATGATTCCGGCCTATGCGCGACTGGCGGGCCGCCGGCTGCGGCAGAAGTTGTCGGAGATCCAGGCGTGGAACGAGACGTGTCCGCTGAACCGGGTCGTGGCCGGGAACGGGTCTCTCGGCATCATTACTTCCGGCATTGCCTACATGCACGTCCGCGAGGCCGCGCCCGAAGCGAGTGTCCTCAAGCTGGGGATGACCTATCCGCTGCCAGTGGAGAAAATCCGGGCGTTCGCCGCGGGGGTGAATCGCTGTCTCGTGATCGAGGAAGGCGATCCGTATCTGGCCGACGCGATCCGTGCCGCCGGCATAAAGGTCGAGAGCCAGCCGGAGATGTACCGGTTCGGCGAACTCAGCGTGGCGCGCGTGCGCCGGATATTGGCGGGCGACACCTCGCCGGAACCGTCTCCCATCCCCGGAAAACCGCCGCAGCTTTGTCCGGGCTGTTCCCATCGGAACGTGTTCGAGGCGTTGCACAAACTCGATTGCATCGTCGCGGGAGACATCGGCTGCTACACGTTGGGTGTGTTGCCTCCGTTCGAAGCGATGGACAGTTGCGTCTGCATGGGGGCGAGCATCGGTGTCGGTCTGGGGCTGCGCCACGTTTTGCCGCCCGAACAGGCGCGCCGGGTCGTCAGCGTGATCGGCGACAGCACGTTCGTGCACAGCGGCATTACCGGTCTCGTGGAGATGGTGTATAACCCGCCGCCGACCGGCCACGTCATCCTCATTCTCGACAACAGCACCACGGCCATGACCGGCCACCAGGAACATCCCGGCACGGGCCGGACCCTGGAACACGAGCCGACGGGCAAGGTGTCGTTCGAGGAACTGGGGCGGTCACTCGGCCTCGAGAACGTGTTCGTCTCCGATCCGTCGGCCGACCCCGGCAAGTTCGAACGACTGCTACAGGATTGCCTGGCGAACAACCAACTCAATCTCATCATTGCCCGGCGGCCGTGCCTGCTCATTGCCGGTAAGATCAAGGAATACGAACGCGCCGCCAACCAGACATGTACGGCGGCATTGGGCGAGCCAGAATGAACGACGGCGTCATCAACATCGTCACCGCCGGCCTCGGTGGGCAGGGGGTGCTCAAGGCATCGGACATCGTCGCGGACGTGGCGTTCCGGAGCGGGCTGGACGTGAAACAGAGCGAACTGCACGGGATGAGCCAGCGCGGCGGTTCGGTCAGCAGCGACGTGCGGTTCGGCCGCGAGGTATTCAGTCCGATGGTGCCGAGCGGCGTCGCGGATTACCTCGTGGTGATCGCACCCGACCAGATCGAGGTCAACCGTCATCAACTGCGACCCGGAGGCATGTTGATCGCGCCCGACGCCGTGGACCCGGCGAAGCTGACCAACAAAAAGAGTTTCAACGTCGCCTTGCTCGGCGTTTTGAGCCGGCATCTTGACTTCCCAGAAGCGGTCTGGCTGGAGGCCATCCGCGCGGCCTTTCCCGACAAGCTGCGCGCCGCCAATGTCCAGGCGTTTGCGCTGGGGCGAAAGGCAGTGTGATCCATGAACATGACCGAACATCATCCAATCAGCGCGCCCGATTTCATGCCGGTCAACGAGTTGCGCGCCACGCAACTGTCCCGGCTCCAGCGGACGGTCCAACAGGCCTACGACCACGTGCCTCTGTTCCATCGGCGGCTGGACGAGCGCGGCTTGAAGCCCGCCGACGTGCGGTCGCTGGAGGACGTGCGGCGGTTGCCGTTCACCGTGAAAGCCGATTTGCGCGATACGTACCCGTACGGGTTGTTTGCCGCGCCGATGAAAGAGATCGTGCGACTGCACGCCTCGAGCGGCACGACCGGCAAGCCGATTGTCGTCGCCTATACGCAGGACGATATTCGGGTGTGGACGGAGACGATAATGCGCAGTCTTGTCTCGTGCGGACTGCACGCCGGCGACATTGTGCAGAACGCCTACGGCTACGGCCTGTTTACCGGCGGCCTCGGCGCGCATTACGGGGCGGAAGCGCTGGGCGCGACCGTGATTCCGATTTCGGGCGGCAACACCGAGCGGCAGTTGATGGTGATGAAGGATTTCGGGGTGACGGCGATCTGTTGCACCCCGAGCTACTTCCTGCATCTGATCGATCAATCGCAGCAGATGGGCGTCGACCTCAAGAAACTGCCGTTGCGCGCGGGCGTGTTCGGCGCCGAGCCGTGGACGGAGAACATGCGCGAGCGGATCGAAGCCCAGAGCAACATCAAAGCGTACGACATTTACGGCCTGACGGAGATCATCGGTCCCGGCGTCGGGATCGAGTGCGCGCATCAGGCCGGGCTGCACATTTTCGAAGACCATTTTCTGGCCGAGATCATCGATCCGGAGACATTGGAACCTCTTCCGATCGGCAGCGAAGGCGAACTGGTGTTGACGACGCTCAGCAAGCAGGCGATGCCGATGATTCGCTATCGGACGCGGGACATCACGGCGTTCTACACCGAGCCGTGCGCTTGCGGCCGGAGCATCCGGCGCATCCGCCGCATCGGCCGCCGCAGCGACGACATGCTCATCATTCGCGGGATCAACGTTTTCCCGTCGCAAATTGAGGCGGGTCTGTTGCGCATCGAGGGAACCCTGCCGCATTACCAGATTGTGCTGACACGCGAAAAGGATCTCGACCAGATGGAAGTGCAGGTCGAGGTGACGCCGGAAGTGTTCAGCGACGAGGTGCGCGGGCTGGAGGAGCTGCGAAAGAAGATCGTTCGTTCCATTGAAACGATTACCGGTATCCGCGTCGCCTTGCGGCTGGTGGAACCCCACACCATCCAACGCAGCGAAGGCAAGGCCAAACGCGTCATCGACAAACGCAACATGTGATGAGGAACAGTGCCATGAAAATCCACCAACTTTCAGTATTTCTGGAAAACAAGCCCGGCCAGTTGCGGACGGCCTGCGAGGTGTTGGCCAAGGCGCGGATCAACCTGGTGACGTTGTCCCTGGCCGATACCGTGCAGTTCGGCATACTCCGGCTGGTCATTGAGGACTGGCAGAAGGCGAAGACCGTGCTGGAGACGGCTGGCTGCGTGGTGAAAGTCACCGAAGTGCTCGCCATCGAGGTGGCGGACCAGCCCGGCGGTCTGGCGCAAATCCTCGAGATCGTCGATCACGCGGGCTTGAACATCGAGTACATGTACGCCTTCACCGAAAAGCGCGGCGGCAAGGCCGCGTTGGTGTTCCGGTTTGAAAACGCCGACACGGCGGAACAAGCCCTGAAGGCCAACGGCATCAATATGCTGGGAGACGTTGAGCTGTTCCGTCGTGCGTAAGAAAACAGAATCCAGAATCCAGAATTCGGGAGTCAGAATTCTCTCACGCAGCCCCGACCTCGGAATCGGGGTAAAAGGCGCTGGGAACACAGAGGTTAGAATCTCTGTGTTGCATCGTTGAGGGGGACGATGCGACACGAGGGCACCCCGATCTCGAAATCGGGGTAAATTGCAACCTGGGATACTACGTGGTTGCGTCTCGATGACTCGGCTCCAGAGCGAAAGGGGTGTGACGGCGATCCTATGTGGCCATGGCGAGACCGGAACCCGGGTACACTCCGGCGGCCTGCTCGGCCAAAATGTACTTGTTTCAACCATGAGCCATTGTTACCGTTCCGATCGAGAGGCGAAGTTATGATCGATTTCGTGTGCCCATCCTGCAATCGGTCTTTGGAGGTTGAAGACGATGCCGCCGGTTCAACTGCGCCGTGTCCCGCCTGCAATACTTCGCTCGCCATTCCAGCCAAACCCGCTCCCAAACTGATTAATGACACTCCTACGCGTGTGACACCGCGATTCTTGCGCGATGAACCTCAGGGCAAAGTTAATGCGAAGGCCGGACCCACCGGCCCGCAAGCGCAAAACACCTATTCATTGAGTGCGCGACAGAAAAGAGCAGTTGAGCGTCAGAAGAAGAATATTGCTCTCTTTTGGTTCTTCGCTTCACTCACAATTCTATTTCTCGGAATGGTAAGTGGCAACAGTTCGGCGGCGGTCTTCGGCTTCATCAGCCTAGTCGCAGCTGGGATTTATATCGCCCCGGAAATTAGAAGATATGCAGCCAACGCAGCCAAAGAGGCGGCGGAGCGACAAAGGCAACTGCAAGCTGAGGTGGATGCACTCATACAGAAACACGCTGACGCTCTTCGTATCAAGCGATTGCAAAAAAGGAGACCCGACGGCTATGGCAATGTAGTTGACGAGGAGTGGAATCGCGAAATGGAGTATTTCTGTCAAAAGGTGTTGCGTCCAGCTTTTCCGCAAATTTGCGATTGGTCACTCCTCGACCGCTTCCCCCGCGCAGCCAAACAACCGCTCAACGCACGCGCCCCCGGCGTGCTCGACGCAGTATTTCTCTCAGACCGACAACTCAAGAAAGCCCGGATGCAAGCAGACACCGCCAGAGCCGCACTCAACGCCGATAATATTCGGCAGGCCCTCTTCCGAAGAATTGACGCACAGGTTGACGCACACTCGGAGAGCAAGCCCATCGAAGCACTAGATGTGTCTACACTCTCTCCTGCGGGCTATGAAGCCTACTGCGCGCAAGTCCTTATGGACGACGGTTGGGACGCCACAACGACACAAACATCCGGTGACCAGGGTGTAGACATCCTCGCGACACGAAATGGCAAGAAGGCTGTTTTTCAGTGTAAGTTCTACACATCACTTGTGGGCAATGCAGCCGTGCAGGAAGCCATTGCTGGCAGAGCATGGGCATCCGCAGACTATGCCTTTGTAGTTTCTAACGCAGACTTCACACCATCAGCCAGGGCTCTCGCTGCAAAAGCGGGCGTACACCTCATTCATCACTCCAGCCTCAGCAACCTTGATCCTTATCTGAACTGAGCGCGAATTGTTCACGAAGTGCCAACAATAAGAGATTGTTCGCGCGGCTACTGCTGGCTGGCGCGCAAAAATGATCGGTTTACACCCTCACCTTGGTCCTCTCCTCTTCCTCTCAGGGGTGAGGGAGACAGGAGGCGGAAGGCGGGGGCACCGCTAGAGCCAACGGTCGTGCGGGAGCCCGACCCTCCGAGCGGAAGCGGCGGCAAGCAGGGAGGAGACGGCACGGGGATGCGGCTCGCCGGGAGGCTCGCCCTCCCATGCAGAAAGCGCCGCGTCGGGGGGCGCGGCCTACAACAGCAAAGGCGGCGGGACCGCGCTTTGCCGCCAAGGCACAACGAGGCGGCGGGTTGGCGGGGTCTACAATCACGCGCAAGAGAACGTGAGATTTAGGACGAGGCACGGCGACAGAGCGCCGTGGCTACAGTACGGCGGCGGGTCCGCGCTTATCAAGCGCGGCCACAGGTGACCCCGCCACAACATCGCGCCCACCGCTCACCCCTGCTGCGTGACGCGCGACACCACTTTCTGTTTTTCTGACCGGCCATCAGAAAGGACTGGACAGTCTGTATGCGATGGTGTATGGTCGGCACGGTTGTATTTTGATCTTTGATATAGGGGTTTGGGGACTGCTGGAAAACCCCTCACCTTGATCCTTTGCCGCCTCAGCACTGCCAGCGGCTTCTCGTCTGACTCGATTCCCCCCGAGGGGCGAGGAAACGGGAAGGGTGGCGGGTTTGGCCGCCGGGTGCGGCTGGAGGGGAACCCCTTCGACCAGCCTTCGCTAAAGCTACGGCTGGCAGGCTGGCTCAGGGTAGACAGGGGAAAGGGGGCAGCGCGAAAACACGCTTTCTGCCAAACGAAGCCAATTGTTTGAGGTGCTAGCGGTTGTGGATTGGCTTGATGGATAAGGCGTTAGAAGCCCAAGTGCGCCATTTTGTCACATGGCTTCGTTTTGCCGGAAATGGCTTCGTTTGGGGGTGTTTGATGGGCGCCGGAAGCAGGTTTTGGGGCCGAAACCTCATCCTTTGGCGGCCCACGGGAGCGTTTGTTCCTTGCGATAGACCAGACCTTGGAAGACGGCGATCAGCGTGTTGTGTTCGTCGGTGATGTTCACGGTATAGCTGCCGAGCTTGGGATTTGTTGAGAGCTCTCGGGCTTCGGCCCGTAACGTGCCGGAACTTGCGGCCTTCATGTAGGTGATGCTGACGTTGATCGCCACGGCCACCTTGCCGTGAGCGTTGGAGGCGGCGGCGAACGCGAGGTCCGCCAGCGTGAAAATGGCACCTCCCTGCACGCTGCCCACCGCGTTCAGGTGGTGGGGCTGGATCGGCATCTGCGCGACGGCATGGCCCGGCGAGACGGACACCAGCTCGATGCCGGAGAGTTTCGCGTAACGGTCCTGGGTGAAGAATTGTTTGATGTTGTTCATGGAAGCTCCTTCGATGGGCGGCGCTTGCGACAACGCTTCTGCCGTCGAATCGCTCGGTTGGTTGAAATTACGCGACTCGTCCGAAGATACGCAAGAGAATTGACAGGGTCCGGCGGCCGTGGCGCAAAAGCCGTATCGCCTGATACAATCACTTGCTATTCCTGTGATTGGGCTTACGGTGCTGTGGAGAGTCGAAGTTGCAGGGGACCTGGCTTCACTTTCTGTCGTTCCGAATTGACCATCGTCAACGCAATGGAGATGAATCTATGAACAAGCAAGCCGCAGAGATGGCCGGCCGCATCCAGCGTGCCGTCAAATCAGGCAAGCTGACAGTCGAGGGAAGCTACACAATTCCCGCACTGGCGGCCGCCATCGGCATGACGCGGGCGCAATTGCGTCAGGCGGTCAATCGGGAGTTTGGATCGGTCGCAAGCTTCTGCGCGGACCTTGGATTCGGTCATATGATCACCGAGGCAGTCGCAGCGGTCCAATAGCGGGGGCCGCGCCTCGACATTTCTCGACTCAAAAGAAACAGCGATAGCTAAGTTCGGCTATCGCTGTTTCCCGCTTCGGCATCCCTGGTTCTGATGAACATCTTGGCAGAGCCATACGAGCGATGCTTCAGCAATATAAGCCTGATTTGGGAATAACCTAATTATTCCGTGAAGTAAGTTTCCGATGAAAATAGACAAGGTCTTCTTTTGACACGAGGATGCATTGATTATCGGACCCATTAGACTCAACTCTCACTGAGCGATACCTCCGTCGTCCCGTCCCGCATGTGGATTGACTCCTGATCATCATCCACGCACGCCACCGCCTGAGCATATTTGTCCCAAAGATTGGTTATGACAAACAAACCAGTCCTGGTTGCGGCGAGGCTCGCGAATCAGTAGGCGAGCTTCAACTCGTAGCGCAAGACGTTGTGGCAATGGATCGTGTCGATCGTGGTCTTGTTTTGCCAGCCCTGGCAGGACAGTTCGCCGCTGACAGTGGTGCGCTTTTGGGCGACCGCGCTGGCGAGTTCCTTGGTCAGATCAAAATCGCCGCGGATGCATTCATCGTTGGGACATCGGAAACGGAACACAGACTTGGCGTTCTCGAGGTTGACGACGTATTTGAGCTGACCGTTCTGGGCAACACCTTTTGGGTTGTAGTACCCCACCTTCACGATCAGAGACTTCAACTTTTGGAATTTGTCCGCAAGACTGGGTGAGGCTTTCACCCGCTCGCCTTCCTGATCGCGGTATTCCGCTCGTAGACCTATTTTTTGTCGATACATAATGGCAACTTTCCAGACTGAGTATTGGTGGCAACTGAAGTTCCACAGCTAAACGGAGAGTCGAGGAACAAACACGGCAACGCCGCCGCATTCCACATTAGGCACTAGCTTACGCCCAATCGGTAGAATAGCAATCTATTCCTGCCTATCAGAGCATGGGGTGTTCACCCCATTGCGGTTGTTGCCGAACAGGGCATATGTTGCTGCAGCTTCACAAGATATGGATTTTCACTACGGTTTGGCTGGCCATATGTGGCGATGCCGAAGTCTGGATGAACGACACATGGCGCTTAATAACATAGGCAGTATTACCAGCAAGAGAGACCTGGCAATTTTGGGGGTGTTCGCCTGCTCGTTCGCGGCATTGCTCCTGTTTCGCATGAATGTTTGGGGCATTCTTGTCATTTCGGCGTTGTTTGTAGGCTACCTATCCTGGGCTGCCACCCAGTTTCTCGTAAGGCAGCACACCTTTAACAGCAGAAGCATTACGGCGTGGGCCTTGCCGGTGGGCATGGCGGTTTTTAAAGTCCTCTTCTGCCTGGGCTTGGTTTGGCTGGTCGTGTGGCTCGCGCGCCGCTTGTTTGGATTTTAACTTTCGGGGTAGGCGGGAACCCGTACAACCTCAATGAGGCACGGTCGAAATGGGGCGGACCGCCTTTGGCGCGGCTTGGGAGATCTTACTACGAAAACGGAAAACACTCTCACAGTCAACGAACTCCGCATTCTTCAGGCTGTGGCGGGGCAAGCTCACAGGAATCTGAGGATTCAGGGGCCTAATTCGCCCCCCGCGGGAATGCATGAGACTGCGTTGGTTGAAAAAACAGGGATACCGCTCGACGAACTTATGACGCTTCGTCGCGACGAGTATGACAGAATCAGGCGAAGCGGCATTGTCCAAAATGTTATGCGCGAAGCTACTGGTTGGTTTGACCGATGGCGATCGAAAGGACCGCTTCGGCTATGTGTGGATCACGCCTGCGGGATTGCAGGCATCCCACCCGGTGCAGTAATCCAAACGGGGCAAGAAACCTAAAAACGCCGCGGATGTACGAAACAAACGTGATGATCAAGAGCATATCGAAGGTAGAAATGGGCCAGTTTCTTCCACGTCGATTTTACATCGATCGATTCATTGGGGCGGAAGCGGAATGGTTCTCGGATGCGGTGGGAAACATCATCGGCACCATCGCCAAGGGAACGACGAACCTGCCCTGGGGTTACGTCATATTGAGACGCGATGACGGGGGCCGGTATCAATTCTGGGACATGGAGACGAGGATCGAAAGTTGCGATGCCGCGCGGATCCAGATTGTCCGGACCATGGAAGCAACCCAGAAGGACGGCCAGAACTGTTCCCCTGTGGTGGGCTGAGACTCCGGTGTAAGGACCTATGCGAATCAAGAACATATGCCGACCGAAATTTGAACGGTTCCTGCAGTTTCATGCCATTCTGGAGACGGCCATCGGCAAGGAGGTCGAATGGTTTAGTGATCCCGTGGAGAATACGATTGGCACGATCGCCTTCTGTCAGGGCCAACGGGGCTGGAACTATGCCGTTCTGAGGCGGGATTGGACGGGTGACTTTCAAGTCTGCGACCTGGGAGCGAACCTGTATAGCCTTGACGCTGCCAGAGTTGACTTTCGACGAGCGATGGCAGGGGCGGAAAACACCGAACCTTCAATCTTTCCACGCAACTCGGAATAAGGGGTCATCGGTTGAACGATTGCCGAATATACTTTGCGAAACAACTCGCTATTCGCGGAATGAGGCTTACGCTGAACCCGGGTCTCAGCGAGCTGTCACACTCCGACCACATTCTACAGCGACACGATGCAGCCAGACGGCGCAACCCAACCTCAACCGTCGCTGCTGAGAAAGGCACTTATGCCATTTGAAAGCATCAGCCGGCAAAGATTCGATGCGTTCCAACCGCCCCATCTGATTTTGCAAAGACTAACGGTGGAACAGGTCGAATGGTTCACCAACACGGTGGGAAATATCATCGGCACCATTGCCGGGAAGGTGGACAACGGCTGGAGTTACGCCGTCTTGAAAGGCGACCGAAACGGCAATTATCGAGTCTGCACTCTGGGAGGAGACACCTTCAGTTTGAGGGCCGCGCGCTCTCGGTTCCTGCTGGATATGGAAGCGGCTGAGAAAGCTGAGGAGGAACTGGCGCGCCTGGAGAGAAGAAAGACGGTGGCGAACCCACGACCATGAAGCAAAAAACAGAACAGGTGAAACCGCTCAGCGAACGAGAAGTTCAAGCGTTCCTCAATGATGACCGTGAGTTGTCGGAGCAAGGCAGTATCCAGTGGCGGAGAGACGGCATATGGCGTTGGGTCAGTTCCGACGGGTTGGCGTTCGCTGCTTCAGACGGCAGAACCGTCGACATCAGCCGAACCGCCAATGCGGAAACGGTAACGGTTTTGCTCCCCCATTGAACATGACGGACAGACAGCTGTCAAAGACGACCGGGTACGGCACGACCGCGCTTCGAATCGAATCCAGCCCGGTTGCATCCAAAATACGTGACGGGTCGCGGACGCCGTTTTCCCAATTGACGTGGGTCTGACTCAGGCTCCGAAGGAACATTTTATGGTTACGGATCGATACAACGAAAGCAGCGATACCATCCAGCTCTACATGCGGGAGATTGGAAGGACGCCGTTGTTGACGCGCGCGGAGGAGATGAAACTGGCTTCGCGAGTCCGTCGAGGCGACAAGCAGGCGCGCGAACGGATGATCAAAGCCAATCTGCGCCTCGTCGTAAAAATCTCCTATGACTACGCCAATTTCGGAATGCCGCTGCTCGACTTGATCAACGAAGGCAACATCGGCCTGATGAAAGCCGTCGAGCGATTTAATCCAAAGAAAGGCGCCAAGCTTTCCACGTATGCCGCGTTGTGGATCAAGCAGTCCATCCGCCGCGCCCTGTCGAACCAGTCCAAGACGATCCGCCTGCCCGTTCACGTTGTGGATAAGGTTCACAAATTGCATCGCGCGAGTGTCGAACTCACCGAGACGCTTGGCCGCGAGCCAAGCGATGCCGAGTTGGCCAAGCGGCTGGGCCTGTCGCCGGCCAAGGTGGCCCAGCTTCGCGCGTGCGGCGTAAGCCCCGTTAGCCTCGATGCTGCGATCGGGGATGAGGACGACAATCGATTCAGCGACATTGTCGAGGACGAGGGCGCGATGACTCCGTACGAGCTGCTTCGGGTCAAGACGATGCGGCAGGAAATCCGCCAGCACGTCAAGTACCTGACGCCGCGCGAGGCAGAAATCATCACCATGCGTTTCGGACTGGACGGGAAGGAATCGCGTACACTGGACGAAGTGGGGAGGAAATTCAAGGTGACCCGCGAACGCATCCGCCAGATCCAGGGAATCGCGCTTGGCAAACTTCGCCGCCGGGTTGAGGCACTCGACAAGGGCGACCTCATTGGCAAATCGTGACCGCCTTGGCCGGGCGCAGTGATTCCGAAGCCGGGGTCAAACGCGATTCATACTCCCACGATGCTCGTCTCCTGGTTGCGGCAAACCTTGCCATAGAGTGAACCGGTTGCTTCCTTCGCCATGTCGGGAGCGTAGTCAGTCAGTGCCGCTTCGACGAGCGCGGCATCTCATGCGAGGAATCAAAGCTGGACATCACTCTTCTCCGACGGGCGGGCAGAAGAGATTGTTTGAGAAATCGCTAGGTTATTCCGTCGTTGGGGGTATGGTGGATCAGTTTCAGCGAGCTGCTTCACTCCGACCAGACCTCGCAGCACTGCGGTGCAGGAAGGCAGCACGGCGCAACAACAAACATCGCTGCCAGAGGAGATTCTTGTGGCCATCAGCCAGATCAGCAGAGAGGACTTTAATCGGTTCTTCAACGAGAAGTATACGCTCGCATGTGGATTACTGGATTGCGAGGCATTCAAATCGTGGCACACGCCGTCCAGGAGCGAGTGGCGTGATGTGTTGACCACGATCACCAAGATGCTCAAAAAGTGCGACTGGCCGTTGTACGAAGTCAGACGCGAGGGCGATGACGCGTCGTCCATGTATGTCACGAACACCGGCTTGATGATGAACGCCGTCCACAACCTGCTGGATGCATTGAACGGTTACAATGTGGCATCCGTGCCGTCGCCGGGACAGTGGGGTGACATCATGCGGGTGGTGGATGAAACCACCGAGCGTCGCGACGTGATTGACCGGGCGGGATCGGAAGGAATGAAATGACCAACGAAACCAATGTCAGCGTCAGTGAACCAGTTGTCCGTGAAACGGTCTTCCGCTTTACGGCCACCGGTGGCGGCCTGCTGATTCATCGAATTGCGGAGATTGAAAAGCTGGCACTGAGCAATCTGCAAGGCGGGAAATCGCTCGACCGTGTCGTCACCGGGGCGTTGGCGTCGTTGCAAGATGCTTGTCGGGACGCGCGGGCTGCTATCTCGTAGGCAAGGGGAGCCCGAGCCGAAACGTCTTGAACGCAGAAGCATTATGATCGAGCGCGCGCTTTGCCGATTGCGTCTTACTGTGCCAGTCCACGCCACCCTCAACAGCCGAGGTGGGAGTTCTGAAGAATGCTATTTCTTTTGGGTCTTGAGTTTGATCATAGAGGGAAACTCGTAGACGATCCCCATCGCCCAACTGCACAACCTGTTTCTGTGCCATACAACCTCCTTGGTCGTCGCCAGAGTGCCTCACTTCACTCTTGCATTCAAGTTTGACGGACTACTAGTGTACGACGAAACAAAGGTCGTCAGCGCGATCAACGCAACGTTGTGCACATTCGACTACCTTGATATCGACCGACTATATTTCAGTTCGTATGGGGGTCAAGCCGTCGGATTTGGCCAAGGTGGTGGTGGTGGGGATTCGTCATGGACGATTTCATGTTCGAATTCATTCCCGAGCCATCGTCGCTGCTGCTCACTACCCTCGGCGTGGTGACCCTCTGGGCCTCCGTCAAGCGCAAGCGAACGTAACCTGATCTATGGTTGCCAGTGCTGCCCCACCGCCTCCGCACACATTGATCAGGCCAGCAGACTGATAAGCAAAGCTCGACGGGCTGGGCCTGCACATTCATAGAAGGGCCGCCCCTTGACTCTTGACAGCGAAGCGGCATCGCGGAAACGGGGCCGGGTCTCAACCTCAAACATGCCGCCTGCGACTCACTCGGGCTTGCGCGCGTAGATGGCGGTAACGTCATCGGCATAGGCCAGGGTCCAATCCTTCCGTAACGAGAACAGCACATTCAGCGGATGCGCGCGCGGAAGAATCGTCCAGCCGACATCGTATTTGTGCAGGACCGTTTCCCAATTGGTTCCAACCGTGTTCACGCTGCTGAACTCGCGGACGAGATCGGGGCCGTAGAAGTCGTTGCGACCATCCACGAAAACCCGGTGGGCCGGCATCGTCAGCATGAGGTAGCCTCCCCAACCGTAGTCGTTGAACATTTCGCCACGGACGGCTTGAGGATGGGCCGTCACGAACTGGACTGCGGCGACGGGGAAGCGGTTGGAAAGCACGTCGGTGGTGATCGCGGGCTTGCCGCCAACCAGATTTGGTTTGGCCAGGACCGCCACGAGCGCAAGGAGTGCCACCGCGACCGTCGCCCGGCCATCTGCGGTGCGATTCCGCGTGGTCACGTTCTCCGAGAGTCGGCGATAGAAATTGAGCAAGCGGCCGGGCCTGGCGTTTGCGAGGCCGTCCTGCCATTGCTTTGCGAGGATGGGGGTGACGACCAGCGCGAAGATCGGTATATTGCGCGCAGCCAAAAGGGCCAGCAATCCCCACGTGCCCATGACAACGACGTCGGTTGGGCGCATCACCGGCCGCAGAAACACCAACGTCAGCCCGATCACCGCGAACTCGATCAGGAGTCCGTGCGCGGCAGCGGAGTGGAAATCCGGGGAGCGAAACTCGTTCGTGTAGTGGGCGAGCACGGGGTTTAGGAGGAATTCGACAACATGCGCCGGGAGCTGCCAACCGTTCGGATTGAGAAGTGTGACCAGCGCGCAACAGATCAGCAGTAACCCGAGGCCAATGAGCTTGCTTCGGATTGCGGGCCGGGCATCGGCCCGGGCTGTGATCAATGTGATGGCATTGCCGACAACGAACGTGGTGGTGATGACGAAACCCGTGAAGAACGCGCCGTGCAGATTCACCCACAACGCCATCAGCGGCACGAGCCGCCAAAGCAACGAGCGCGTTCCCAGTTGTCCCCGGTCAAAACGCCGCAGATAGCCGGAGAAAATGACGGTGAGCAAGAGCGTAAACAGGTGCGGTCGGGCCAACCAATGCACCGTGCCGGCCATTGCCGCGACCAATGTCAGCGCGGTGGCGGGCAAGAGGCCAATTCCTTCTGATAGTAGTTGTCGGTGCAAGAGCCACAGACAGGTTGCGATCAGCACCGCGGCCAACAGCGCAATGCCGTTCCACCCCAACGCGTCACCGGCGGCGGCAAACAACACCTCGCTCAACCACTCTTTGGAGATCAGTGGCGCGTTGGCCCGCGTATGGGAAAACACGTCGGCGCGAATCACGGCGTGGTGTTCGATCATCCAGTTGCCAATGCGCCAATGCAGGCACGCGTCGCCATCGGAGTTGATCATCACCACGCGCCACTGTGACAACATCAGCCCCAGCACGAAGATCAGCCACAACGACAACCCGATGGTTGGCAGCCACCGAGAGCGTGGCGGGGACGATTGATCCTGGAGGGGGGCGTCGGTCATGACACACGCGAGAAAACGAGCGTCAATTGGTTCGAGTACACCAGCGTCCATTGCGGGCTGAATTCCAGAATTCGATTCAGCGGATGTTGCACGGGCAGGATCGTCCAGCCGACGTCATACTTCCCGAACACGGCTTCCCATCCCAGCTTCGGCTCGTCAGCGGTGCGAAATTCGTGGAACAGATCAATGCCGTAGGAATAGTTGCGGCTGTCGATGAAGGGTTTTCGTTGCGGAAGGGCGAACTCGATGTAGCCACCCCAAAGGAAGTAGTTGAACATTTCTCCGCGGACCACGTCGGGGTGCATGCGCACGTAATCAAGGGCGGCAACCGGGTAACGGTCGGGCGGAAAACCAGTCGGAAACAGGGGCGCGCCACCGGCGATCCCGGGTTTGGCCAGCACCAACAGCACACCAACTGCAGCAATCGCGATGACGGTGGCATCGGCCTTGTGGCCGGTATTGGGTATCCCAACGGTCCAATCACGGTATCGTCGAACCCACGCGGAGTCCTGATTGGCCCGCGTGAACTCCGTAAACCATTGTGCGAGTATCGGGGTCACGACCAGTGCGAAAATGGGCACGTTGCGCGCCGAGAGCAGGGCAAAATAACCCCACCCGCCAATGACCAGGACATCCGTCGCATTCAGTTTCGGACGACTAATGATCAACCCGGTTGCCAGCAATAACAGCAATAGCAGAAACCCGTGCATGCCCGTGGTGTGGAAGTTGGGCGAACCAAATTCAGTGGTCACGGTTGAAAGCTCGCGCGATCCCAGGAAGCTCACAATCTGCGCAGGCAACCTCCAACCGACCGGGTTTATCAAACAAGCGGCGCCGCAAATCGCAAACAGTGCGGCAAGCTGTTTGAGTTTGGCCTGCGAAGCAGATTGACGCCATGCATCAATCGCGCTGCCGACCGCGTACATGGCGATCAACACCAGACCCGTCGGAAACGCACCATGCAAGTTCGCCCACAGCACCATCAGCGGCGGAAGAAGCACGAACAATCGACGCGCGGGAATGCGCCCCTGCTGAAACCATCGCAATTGCCAGGCGAATACCAGGGTCAGGAGATGCGTGAACAAGAGCGGTCGCGCCAGCCAGTGCATCGAGCAGGCGAACATCGCCGCCAATACCAGGACAGTTGCGAGCGCCGCGCGGCAGCCTTCCGCCAGCAGTTGGCGATGGAGCAACCAGAAGCAGGTGGCGATGAGCGATGCCGCCAGCAACACGACACCGTTCCAGCCGAACCATTGGCCGGCAGCGGCCACGAGCACCTCACTGAGCCATTCCTTGGCCATGGATGGCCCGTGGTACGTGTGCAGCAGATTGTCTTCGCGTACGATGGCGTGGTGTTGGATCATCCAGTCGCCGAGCCGTTGATGCAGCGCGGGGTCGCTGTCCCCGCTGATGAGCACGATTCGGGCGCTGGTGAAATTCAGACCCAGAAACAGAATCACCCAGAGCAAAGCGCTGAGGGAAGGAAGCCACCAGCGCCGTTGCGCATCGGGATGGGGTGAAGCTGGGTTCACGGTTGTTTGTGAAACACGGCGGCCACTTCGTTGGAATATGCGCAATGCCAGCCGGGCAACAGCGCCAGCGCGAGGTTGAGGCGATGATCGGCGGGCATCAGCGTCCAATCCACGTGGTACTGTTCGAGGGCCTGCTGCCAATTCGTGTGCAGAAGGGACGTATCGTCGTACTGGCGAATCAGCGATTCGCCGTAGAAATCAGTGCGGCCATCCACAAACACGCGGTGTTCGGGTAACGCGTACATCAGATAGCCGCCCCACACGTAGTAGTTGAACATGTTTCCCGTGAACAGGTCGGGGTGTTGGTGGATGTAGGCCACCGCGTCGACCGGCCATTTCTTCGCGGGGATTTCCGTCGGGTGACGAAACACCACGATCGCCACGATGGCCACCACGCCGACCAGCAACCATGCCCGTGACATCTCGTAAATGTCACGCAGCCGTCCCGACATTCCCCGCACCCACAAGGGCGCGGCGTCGGCGAGTGCGGTCGCGAGGACCGGGGCCACAAAGATGACCGCCAGCGGAATATTGCGCACGGAATAGAGAGCAAGATACGTCCACGCAATCAACAGCACCGCCGACGTCGGTGACAGGCGCGGTCGTGCCAACGCCAGCGTCAGAAACGTCAGCGCCAGCCAGGCGAGGAACCCGTGCGAATCGAACGCGTGAAAATCCGACGAGGCGTACTCAGCCAGCCAGTTCGTCAGGTAGTCCGAGCGAAGGAAGTGAAGGTTGTGGACGTGGAGATGATAGCCGCTCGGATTGAGGAGCGAGACGACTCCGCAAAGTGCGATGGCGCCGGTGAACACCTTCAGCTTTTGTCGCACGGCGCCCGATCGAGTTTGGTCGGCGCGAGCCAATACCAATTCGATCACTGAGCCGAGCCAGTAGATGCCCAGCGTGATGAAACCAGCCAGATAGCCACCATGTAGATTGACCCACAGAAGTGTCAACACCCCCAGAGTGATGAGCAGACGACGGGCGGATTCACCGTGTTCGAAGCGGCGGAGCGCGTCCGACCACAACACCGCCAACAGGAAACTGAATGCGTGTGGGCGCGCCAACCAATGCGTGCAGGCTGCCCACGCGGCGATGAATGCAACCAGGATCGCGACTGCGTGATTGCCGGTTTCCCGCGCCAAGTGACGGTGTAACAGGGCGAACGTCGTGGCGATCAACAGCGCGGTCACGACGCACAAGCCGTAGAGTCCCCACATCCGGCCCGCCAGCGCAAAGATGATTTCCGAAAGCCATTCCTTGGAGATGATCGGCTCGCCGAGGCGCGTATGTGAAAACACGTCGGCGCGGATGATGTGGCCGGTTTGCAGCATGTATTTCCCGACGCGCCAATGCATGCAGGTATCGCCATCGCTGGAGGCCATCATCGTGCGCCACGGTTGCGCGAGAAGGATTAGTAAGATAACGAGCCACAACCATTGCGTGAGTGACGGCATCAGCCACGGCAGGATGCCGCCATACGACACCGGGCCGGAGTTTGGTTGTGGACGGGTCCCTGTCTCGGGAGCATTTGCGTTCGCCGCCATTTGCGGCAGCTTACGGAGCCACGCCGCAATGTTCAACGTCGAACTGCGGCCGGCCGACGCAGAATCGCAATCAAGTAGAAAGCCCCGACGAGAATGACGAGCGCGCGGATCCCGGTCACAAACGACAACGATTCCAGCAATCCGCCAGCCAGTGCCCCGATGAGGTTCGAGCCGAGCGCACGGGCTTTATCCGCACACACAGCGAAGGAGCGAATAAAGATCAGGCCCGCGAAGAACGCCGGTGCGGTCAGGAACCCGCTGGCGGCGATCAGCTTGGTCGCGCCCGTTAACGAGTTGAACGAGTCGAGTGGCACGAGCGCCAGTACCATGACAGTGGCAGCCAGTCCGGTGATAACCACCCACTGCGGCAGGCGTGGCCAGCGCCAAGCGACGAGATTAGCCAGCAAAATTATCACCAACACGGCGGAGATGACGATGGCGTTGACCACCCATGTCATGCCGAATAACAGCGTCGCACGGCTGACGGTCTGTACTTCCAGCAATAGGAACGCCGCGCCCAGCGCGAAGAAATGCCAATCGGCTCGCGTGTTCCTTTGCAGCGCGCGACGCCCCGCCGTCATCACTGCCAAGAGAATGCATCCCGAGACGATCAGATGCAGTTTGGGGATTTCTGCCCGCTTGAGATACAAGTACGGCCAATCATCGGTCGTGGGTCGGGTCGTGCCAGGCGGATGCAACTGGCAGGCGGTAACAAACTCGCGCAAGGCGGGGTCCTGAATCACCGTCGGTGTCACCGGGTGTTCACCGGTGACCAGGGTGACCGTTGGCAGGTGTTTCGACGTTCCGGAAGCCAATTCTTCGGAGTAGACAAATGGATCGTGTCCGAACGCTTGCCGGAGCACGGTGAACAAACGGTCGGCGATCCACGCTCGCTGGGCCCCGAAGTCGACGACCAGCAAACCATCCGGTGCCAGCAGCCTTCTGGCTTCAGCGAAACTCTCCAACGTGTACACGTAGTGGTCGAGGCGCATGTTGTTATACGATGACCCAATGGTGTGGGAGTCAAGCAAGCCGAACCAAATCAGGTCATACGGTCCGGTGGATTGCTTGAGGAATGCGCGCGCGTCATTCACAATCATGCGCACCGACGGAGAGCTGTACGGTCGCTCGGGGTGGATTCGCTGGCCGAGGGCGTAGATTTGGGGATCAATTTCGACACAGTCCACCTGGCGAGCACCGTGACGAAGAGCCGCGGCCGCATTGTTGCCGGCGCCGGCGCCGACAATCAGTATGCGGCGCGCATCCGGTTTGAAGCTGAAGGGGACATTATAGTGGTTGCGATCCAGTGGCTCCTTGGAGAACAATTCCGGGTGCGCCGCCACGAAACGGTCTGACAAATCGAGCGCGGCCTGGTAGGTGGTCCCGTTAACCTGCACGAGATAGCCCCGCTGCACCCGATTGGTTCCAAACGTCGAGATGAGCGGTGAAATGGAAAGCTTCTGATAGGGCGACCAAATCGTGACACTGGATGAGCGTCCGCCCGCCCACATCGCCGCTGCTCCCGCGAGCGTGAGGATGACGGGTAGCCAGGGTCGCACTCGCCCCGCCAGGAGGGTCATGGTCAGCAGCGCCGTCACAACCAGCATCCAGGCCGTCGGCGGAGTGGACGCCCAACTCAGGCCGTTAAACAGCCATGCTCCGGCGAGACTGCCTCCGATATTGATTGAGTAGGCCCGGATCACCTGCGGGGCGTCCTGCATGGATCGCCCAAGAATCTGCCCCAACGGCACGAATATCAAGGCAAGCAGATACAAGAGAATCCCGATCAGGATGATGCCCGCCACGAAATCCAAGCCGCCCGCGCCCGCCATTTCCTGCCAGATCGGGGCGTCTTCGGAACCGCTAAACAAGTACGTCACGAACCTGAATTCGAGCGGTTCCCAATGCAGCGGGTTGGCGACAAGCGTGACCAACAGGAAGAGGTTCAATCCCATCCGCCCGAAAGACGCTGGTCGGCTGGACCAATAACACCCGAGGCCGACTCCGAAGAAGCAAACGACCAGAACCAGGTTGCCAAGGTAGGCGAAGATACGGATCTCCGTGCCGATCCAGCGGATCATGACCAGTTCCAGAAACAGAATCAGAGCGCTGACGATGAGGATCGTCGCGTCACATCGAACAAGGGAACTGTGGAGCGCGCCGGGGTTTGGTTGTGGACGAGACTCCGTCTCGGGAACATTTCCGTTCGCCACCATTTGCGGGAGCTTACGGAGCCACGCCGCAATGTTCAACGTCGAACTGGACGGGGAGATGTGCTAATGGGGACAGCATGCGGAGCGGACGATGAACTGGTGGCGGCGGCTGGCGACGTACCGAATACTCGATGTCGGGGCCGTTGCGCTTACGGTGTCGGTTCTTGTCTGGTGGTCCGTGGTACTTCCGCCGCGCTGGAATGATTACGATTTCAATCATTATTACGTCAGCGGCCGGATGCTATTGAACGGGCAGAATCCGTATACGACGTCGTTGGAGGCGGTCAGCCATGCATTGGGTTTCCACTTTGCGGCGGACCTGCCGATCGCCACCTATCCCCCGTTGTTTCTCTGGATGTTCGCAGCGTTGGCCGCGCTACCGCCTAAGGTGACGTTCGCCGCATGGGTGGCGTTGGAAATCATTTGCCTTGTGATCATCCTCTGGCTGATCCGCCGGGTGCTCGGAGAAAGATTGCCGACACGGGGTTGGCTGTTCGTGGTGGCGCTGACGATCATTTCGCGACCACTAAGCTACAACCTGTATTACTCGCAGCCACAACTACTGTTGGCGGCTTTGGTCCTGGGCGGCTACGCCGCGCACCTCACTGGTCGGCATGGATGGGCATGCGTCGCGGTGTCGGTGGCGGGAATGCTCAAACTTTATCCGTTCATCTTGCTGCCATGGTTCATATGGTCTGGCAGCGGGGGTGTGCGTGGTCGATGCCGTCGGCTGGTCGGTGTTCTGGGGCTTATCGTGGCCGTGGTCGCCGCCACTGGACCCGGCCTCTGGCGGGATTTTTTCCAGTATGGAATGCCGGCGATTACCGTGTGGGAACAGGCCGGGCGAACGTTTCACTTTTCTCTGCCGGCCTTGGTCACCGACCTGGGATACATCCATGACAATTTCAATCCGTCTGCGGTAGCCAGACAATGCTGGTGGCTTGCGGGGACCCTGACGGGTTTTGGGGTCTTCGTTGCCGCCTACCGTATGTGTGCGACATCACGGCCCGATCCGGAAGCGCAATTCTGCCTGTTATGCACCGCGATGTTGATCGGGACGGTCACGGTGCAAGGCCATTATTTTGTGTTCTTGGCATTTCCACTAACGGTCGCGGCGCTTCGCATTGCGGCAAGGCCGACCGGGGGGCAGGTCATTTACTTGATCCTGTTGCTGCTGGCTTTCAATTGTGTTGATCCGCCAAATTCGCCGTTCTTCGAAAGGCATGTGCTCTTGTATCTGCTGGCTGGCAATGTGCCACTCTATGGGCTTTTCGCATTGGCGATTTTTTTCTGGTTGGAACTGCGCGGTCATCAAGCGGCGACCCCCAGCTCAGCCATCGGATGCAACCAACGGTAGCGCGGCTGTCTTCCGGTGCCGGGCTGGCGATGTTTGGGCTGGAGGCTTCGGACAAATTCTGCTAGTGGACGGAACCGTGTGACAAAAGAGATGAACAAGTTGCGGCGGCTGGCTCGGAACCGCCTGCTGGATGCGGGGGCAGCCGTGCTCATACCATTGTTCCTCTACAAGTGGGCCGTGATTCTTCCGTCACGCTGGTCGGGCTTCGATTTCAATCACTTCTACGTAAGTGGCTGGATGTTGCTGAAGGGACAAAATCCTTACACGACCTCGGTTGAGGCGCTGAGCCATGCGATGGGGTTCGAATTTGCTACGTACCTGCCAATCGCCACGTATCCACCAGCGTTTCTTTGGATATTTGCGGCACTGGCGGCGCTACCGCCGCGCGCGGCATTTGCCATCTGGGTGGCGCTGGAACTGATTAGTCTGGCTGCTGTCTTGTGGTTGACGTGTTGGTTGCTGGGAGAACGATTGTCGTCGCGGGGCCGGCTATTTGTGGTGGCGCTGACGGTTATGTCGCAGTGTGTGATGTATCATCTTCTGTTCTCACAGGCACAACTGTTATTGGCCGCGCTGGTCTTGGCTGGGTACGCTGCGCAACGTGCCGGACGGCATGGTTGGGCGTGCATGGCGGTTGCCACGGCCGGGATTCTCAAATGTTATCCATTCGTCTTGCTGCCATGGTTCGTGTGGTCCGGCAACGGTGGTGCGCGCGGTCGATGTCGTCGGTTGATCGGAGTAACCGTGTTTGTCCTGGCGGGGGTTGCCTTGACGGGCTCTGCCCTCTGGCGAGATTTTCTTCGGTACGGGCTACCTCTTGCTCTTCAGGACGAAGCCGGGAGAACATTTCACTTTTCGCTGCCGGCGCTGGTGATCAATCTCGGCTATTTGCAGTACAACCTACACCCCCCTGAGCAAGCCAGACACTGGTGGTGGATCGCCGGCACCCTGGTGAGCGTTGGAGTTCTTGCGTTTGGATATGCCGTGTGTGTGGCGTCGCGGCGTGATCCGGAAGCGCAATTCTGCCTGCTGTGCACCATGATGTTAATCGGGACGGTCGCCGTGCAAGGGCACTACTTTGTCTTTCTCGTGTTTCCACTGACGGTAATGGCAGTGCGCATCGCAGCGAAACCCTCCCCGTCAGGGGTGATCAGTTTGATGCTGCTGGTACTGGCCTTCAATTGTCTCCAACCACCCGGTTCGGCCTTTTTCGGGGGGCATCAATTCTTGTATCTACTGGTTAGCGATCTGCCATTGTATGGGCTTCTGGCGTTGGCTGCATTCTTCTGGCGGGAGCTCGGCAACATCCAAACTGAGGCAGGCGTAGCTTGAGTAGATTCGTAAAGAAAACCGTAATTCCAGTATAGCCTTAACGCGGTAGCTTTGTTATGCGGCAGCCTGTGGAACAAGCACGAGGGACGGTTTCGCTTGGGAGTATGCAGAGGTGGATTGGCATCCTGCTGGTTGTGTTGCTGGTGTTGACCGTGTTGCGGCAGGGGCAATTGATCGTGCAGATTTGGTTCGACGGAGAGAATTCACCGACCGAAAGTGAATCATTGTTTGCCTTGAGCCGCGTGTGCGCGGGCGAGACATTGTATTTGGATTACTCACACCCGCCGCATGCGATTACCGCGTACATGCCGTTGTTCTACTGGACGGCGGAAGCGATTGCCAAGACAGCGAGAACGTGGCGGGAAATGGTGGTCCTGGCACGGTGGAGCGTCTATGTCCATTGGCTTGGGATTGGCCTGTTGATCTTCGCCGCAGCGCGACAGATGGACTGCACAAGGCGCGTCGCGCTGCTGGCGGCGCTACTGTGGGGGAGCACCGAATTGGGATGCGAATGGGCGAATTCGTTTCGACCGGACGCCGCCGCTCTGTCTTTCTCGCTGGCGGCGTTGTGGGTTTACCAGCGCCGGCACGCGGCGCCGAACCTCACGGCCAGCATCGCGCTACTGGTGGTGGCAGCGTTGTTCAAACATACGGCACTGGCCCCATTAGTGATCATTCTGTGGGAAGAAGTCATGGAGCGACGGCTGCGACGGGCTGTGATGGCGGCAGTGGCGTGGGGCGCGTCGCTGGGGGCGGTCGTGATCGCAGCGCAGGTGATGACGGGGGGCCGGTTTGCGCTCAACGTATTCAGTGGTCTGGCTGAAGCCGGACCATGGTCATGGACGTGGGCGTTGCTGGTGACGGCGCTGGCGATGGGGGTCGCCGCGTTTTGGGGGGCAATCCTGACGTGCGTTGGGATGGCTCGGCAGCCTGGGGTCACCTTCTGGAAGCGCTACTTTATCATTAGCCTGGCGCTGGCAGTAACACGGTCGCGAATCTTTGGCGCATCAACCAATCACTATCTTGAACCGTTTGCCGCAGCATGTGTGTTAACGGGAGCGCTGGTTCAAAACCTGTTGGCGCAAGCCCCGGAAGACATTCTGCGGTGCGCACATGTCTGCTGGCTGGCAACGGTGTTGGGACTCTCGGTCGCGCTTTCGTCCGAGCAAGGATGGAGCATATTCCAATCGCTGCGTGATGACACGCCGTGGCAGCAATTTGTGGCGCGCCTCGGGGAATTTAATGACCCGGTGTTGTCCGAGGACCCGTACGTGACGGTGCGATCCGGACGCACACCTTACATGGTCGATGCGAACAAGTTCGCCCATATGCAGCACGATGGAAAGTTTAATGACACCGAGTTGTTGCGCAGAATCGAGAACGGCGAATTTGCCGCCATCATCACCCGGTTCCCGATCGACGCTGATTTGCGGCCCGTGTGGGCGTTTCCCGCGCGCTGGCTGATGCCGATGCGCCACCAGTACTATCTGGATGCCAAGTATGTGGTACCGGAACGGCGCACAACCATCTATGTGTATCGACCGGAGCCGAAATTGTGAACCAGAACTGCGAGAACCACCACATCGATGGAATGACCAGCGAGAGTTGGGACGTGCGGCGGCTTGCGTCGCGAGATTGGGGGATTGTAGTTGTTCTGTTTCTCATCGCGCTGGCGATGCGGCTCCCATTTCGCAGCCACTTTGCGTACCACTGGGACAGTGCCCAGTTCGCGTTGGCGGTCCGGGAATTCGATATCCGGCTGAGCCAGCCGCACGCGCCGGGCTATTTCCTGTACGTGATGTTGGGACGGCTCGTGAACCATTTTGTGGGCGACCCGCATGCGAGTCTGGTATGGATTAGTGTCATGTTTGGCAGCGCGTTACCATCGTTGCTTTATCTGCTGGGAACGATGATGTTCGGACGCAGGGCCGGCGCGGCCGCGGCTGCGATGGCCTTGACGAGTCCGCAAATCTGGTTTCATAGCTGCGTGGCATTGACGTACATCGTGGACAGTTTTTTGGTCTGCGCCGTCGTGCTGGTATTGTGGTTGGCCATACAGCGTGGGGGCCGGTGGTGGGACGCTGTTGCGGTCGGGGCACTGTTGGCGGTATTGGGCGGTGTCCGGCAACAGAGCGTGCTGGAATTGGCGCCGCTCGTTCTGTTCGGGTTTTGGCGGTTCCAACGCGCGCGGGCGGTCAAGCTGGCAATGACAGCAATTGTCGCCGGTGGGCTGGGGCTCTTGTGGTTCATGCCGATGGTACGCATGTCCGGCGGCCTGAAGGCATATCTCTCGATTGCGCGTCTCCACGCGTCGTTTAACGCGTCGGCGACCGTTTGGGGGAATGGTTGGGATGCGCTCCTGCAGAATGTGGCGAATATGACGGGATTCTGCCTAAACGGTCTGATGTTCGCCACGGTGGTATTGGTAGCGGCGCTTCTTCATCGCGCGATTCGAATGACTGACGAACAGAAGCGCGCATGGGACAGCCAGAACGCGCTAGCGCTGCAAGTGTTGGCGATATGGATTGTCCCCATGATGGTCTTCGGGACGGTGGTCGGGTTCACGAAGCAGCCGGGCTACGTGTTGAGCTATCTGCCGGCAATGTTTTTATTGACAGCAGTCGTGGTCGCCAGTCTGAAGAAGCCCAGACACAGGTCGGCAACGATCATGGCCATTTGCATCGTGAACGTGGTTTCATTTGTCGCCTGGCCGGCACTGTGGGACCGGGTCTTCTTCGAAATGGCGCGAACTGCTCATGAGATTGCCACCCATGACGCCGACATCTCGCGCATTGATGCGGCAATCCGAAAATCGTACCCTCCCAGCGAAATCGTCATTGGCCATGCACAGGAGTTCTATCTATACGGCATCAGAATATTCCAGCTTCACCTGCCCGAGTATGAGCAATACCAGATGGCGACGGATTCCACAGTTTTCACCCCACCAGACAAACGAATGTGGCGCGTGCGGGATGGTCGGCTCGATTTCGTGGAGAAGCCGGATCTGAAGGGTAAGAAGGGGATGCTCCTCCTTGTGCCACCTGCTGAGAAGGTCGAGATCTTCGCCCCGTACCTTTCTGCAAAAAGCATGAAAGCCGCGATAGGTGGTGAGTGTGGCCTTTATTTCATTCCATCAGCAGAAGTCGAGATCCGACGCTAACCTACAGCTGTTTGCGCGGGAGGGACGTGAATTCGCGTGTGTGAGAACGAGGAGACAAGACGTTTAAGAAAAATGTCCAGAAACTGAACACTCTGTCGTGACATGTTCAGACCATTGGTCAGGAATGCGAATTCACCAGAATATCCATTTAGTTTGCACCTGATGGATGGTAATTACCACGTGTATCTTAACATATTGACGAACAAGATATTGCATAAATATCCACGCGCATCTCTTCTGCGCAGTCTCGCGCTACCAAGTCCGTGGCACGCATGCTGCTGGCATAAATGGGCGTAAACGCAAGTCTGTCGGGTCGGTAGATGAAGAAGAGAATCAGATGAAGGAGGTGAATGTGATGAAGAATACTCTCCGAAAACTGTACGTCGGTTTGAAGTCGCGCAAGGGCCAGAGCTTGGTTGAATACGCGCTGATTCTGGCGCTCATTGCTGTCGTGGCGGTGTTGGTGCTGAGGGGCCTCGGTGCCCACATCAATAACACGCTGTCAACTGTGAATGCGAACTTGCCGTAACTTGGCAACTAAAACATGCCCAAGATGGGGGTGAAGAGGCAGCAACCTCTTCACCCCCGTTGGCTTTTCTATCCCTCTCTTGTTGCCTTCTGACTTGGCACATCCATGAGCCTGAAGTGGTGATCCAATCCGCGCATCGCGTTGACTCTCTGGACCGTTCTCTTTGCACTGACTACCATGGCCACATGGGGTTCAATTTCTGCAAGGTGCATAACACGCTCGGCACGACACCGGCTCATGGGACTGGTATCGCTGACGGGTCGTGGACAATCGAGAAACTGATTGAGGGGGCAACAACTTGTGGACACTAGCAACAATCTGTTAGCCCACGACCCACGCTCTCTCTCGTTTCTCAATTTTGATATTGCATTTTGTTCATTAAAGGCACAGCATTTGCTTGCCTTAGCTCAATTAAAGTCGAACACGTCGAACAAGGAGGACTCAATGGCTAAGAAACCAGGTGCTGGCGGTATTATACTGGCGGCAGTGATCCTAGGACTCATCGCGGCCTACATGATCTACCGGCTCGAAAGCAATCGAGAAAAACAGGCCAAAGAGCACTGGATTCCGATCGTGGTTGCTCGTGAGGACATCCCCGCGCGCACCAAGGTCACCAGCGACATGGTTACATTGATGCCCTACCCCAAAGACCTTCTCACGTCTGGAGCCGTGCAGGACCGCAAGGAAGTGGAGGGGCGCGTTACCCTGGTGCGACTCAAGGCCAAAGAGCAGATTCGATCCTCAGATCTTCTGGCGGAGGGCCAGACACCGAGTCTCTCCTATGACATCCCGGACGGCATGAGGGCCATCGCCATTGCGGCCAGCGAAATCAGCGCGGCCGGCAACGCCGTCAAGCCCGGTGACCACGTAGACATTTTAGCGACATACTCTGAACCCAACACGCATCAAGAGACAACACGGCTGGTGCTGCAGAATGTTCCCGTACTGGCAGTCAACCAGGCCGAAACGAATACCCAGGGGCCAACGGGCGCCAAGAGCTCGATGACGCTTGCGGTCAAGCCCGAAGAAGCCGAGCTCCTGATGGCAGCTGACCGCGCGGGCGTGTTGCGCGTGATGCTTCGCGCTCCTACGGACAAGAAGACCATTGACAGCCAGGGTGTGACTGTCCGTGACATTCAGGGATCGAAGACATTTGAAGTGGCCCCACGCGCTCCGGATGCACAATCCACCCCGATCATTATTTCGCCGTCAAATCGTCAGCGGTCGGAAATCATAGTTTTCCGAGGCACACAAGAGCAGACGGTGGGGACACAATAGGAACCGCCAGCAAGAGTTTCGAAACAAAAGGACACATCGAAAGGACACATAAAGATGAAGATGAACCAATGGAGCGCGGTAACGGGGATAATCGTGGTAGTGTTGGCTCTCGGACTGTTCTCGGCTCCGTACGCCCATGCTCAGCAGAGCATTCAGGTCGGCGTTGGCGAGGCGGTCACGATTCCTGGCGAGAATATCGCGAAGGTCGCCATTGCCGACCCCCTGTGCGCGGATGTGGTGCCCCTTTCTGACAAGGAAATCAGCATCATCGGCAAGAAGGCCGGCGTCACCAGCTTGACGATCGTCAAAAACGACGGCTCGCCGACCCAGTTGACCCGCATCGAAGTGGTCAACGATGCCGCAGCGCTGACCATTCGTGAGATGATCGGGAACTCGAACATTACCGTGCGGGCCATTGGCGATTCGTTGGTGCTCGACGGCAAGGTGGACGACGAGCTCGTCGCGCAACGCGCTGTGCAGGTCGCCACCGCCTTCAAACCCCAGGTTGTGAATCTGCTCGAGATCGCGAAACCCCGCCAAATCAGGGTGCGCACCCGCATTGCGGAAGTGAATACGGAAGCCATCAAGAACATCGGACTCCAGTGGTTTGGGCCTCAAGGTCAGGTGCAGTACGCCATGCAGTACATGGGCGGTGGTTCCATTATCAGTGGTTTTATTCCCACCTCGAGCGAATTCGGAACGCCCGGAACCACGATTCAGGCCAATACCGTCACCATGGACGTGCTCCTGGATGTGTTGATTTCCAAGAGTTACGCGAGACTGCTCTCCGAGCCTACGTTGGTGACGTTCAGCGGCAAAGAAGCGAGCTTTCTTGTTGGGTCGGAGATCCCGATTGTCGAACAGTTGCCGCAATCGTTCACCGTGGAATTCAAAGAGGTCGGCGTACGGATGAAGATCAAGCCGGTGGCCGACAGCGAAAACCGCATCAACACGACCATTCATGCGGAAGTCAGTCAGCTCTCGGGGACCAGTGTCAGTGGGCTGCCCGTCATCAGTTCCAAATCGGCGGACACGGTCCTGCAGGTCAACAACGGACAGACGATCGTCATCGGCGGCTTGCTGGAGAACAACATCAACAAGGACGTTCTGCGGAAGTTGCCCTGGCTGGGTGACATTCCGGTGATTGGCGCGCTGTTTCGCGACAAGCAGTTCGACCAGGCCAAGCGTGAAGTTCTGTTCTTCATGACACCGGAAGTGCTGAGAGACTCCCAAGACGGTCTCGTGGCCACCGGGGTGCAGACGCCCGCAATGAGGGACTGGGTGACCACGTGGCGCAAGGGAGGTCTGATTAACCGTCGTGATGAGGCCAAGAAGGACGACTGGGGTCTGCACAACGCTGATCACCTCGGGTTTCCCTATCACGATTCATCTGACGAACCGCATGCCAAATCTAGACTGAAGAACGCAAAGCCGGCGGGCGGTGATTCGAAGGCTGCGGCGACCGCAGCTTCAGGACCGGATACATCAACGAACTTCTCTCCGGCCCGGCCGGCGGAGTAGAATCAGGGACAGTGATGAAGGAGGATTGCCGGTATCGAACGTGCTGGGTTGCCGGCAGGGGGATGTAGGCCATAGACATAGACATGGATCACATCAACGTCATCATCGCCGAAAATGAGTTGGGCGAACGGGAAAAGCTGAAGAGCCAGCTGGCTGGCGAATCGGATATTCAGGTCGTTGGTGAAGCGCGGGACGGCAAGGAGTGTTTGGATCTCGTCAGCCGCCACCGGCCGGATGTCGTCCTCATCAAGGAGGATTTGCCGGTGGTCAACGGACTGGCAGCCGCCGAACAGATCAGCACGGATCTGCCCGACGTGGGTGTTATCCTCATTCTCACGGGTTCGGAAGGTCAGGAAGTCTGGCATAAGATGTTGCGTGCGGGCATCAAGGAATTCATTACCCGCCCGGTCACAGCCGACCGTCTGCTCGAAGAAGTCCGCAAAGTGGCGGCCATTCAGGCCAAAGCGTTCAAGCGGGCCGGCACGACTCCCCCCACGCCAACAGCAGCACAACCCGAAGCCCCGAAGCATCGCGTCGTCACCATCACCGGTCCGCGTGGCGGTTGTGGGAAGACCGTGATTGCCACCAATCTCGCTGTCGCCCTCGCCAGGGCCAGTGAGAAGGTGGCGCTGGTGGACCTGAACCTTTGGGGCGGCGATGTCGCCATGCTGTTGGATGTGTCACCGAAACGAACACTCGGCGACCTCCTTCCCGGCTTCGGGGGCATCGACTACGATGTCGTGGACAGTGTCATGTCGAAACACCCGACCGGCGTATCGGTCTTGGCCGCGCCATTGACCGGGACATTTGATGGGTCGACGCTTTCCCGCTACATGGTGCAAAGCATCCTGGAAGCGCTTCGGGAACATTACGAATATATTATCGTCGATACGGGCTACGCCAATTTGGAATCGACTCTCGCCGCAATGGATTACTCGGACCTGATCCTCGTTGTGGTGGGCATGGATTTGCCGCGACTGCGCGATGGCAAGCTGTATTTGAAGAACCTGCTGGCCGCCAACTACCCGAAAGAGAAGATCCGTGTCATTGTCAATCGGGCAACCAACTCGAAGGAAATCTCTTCGACGGAGGTCGAGACAATCCTGGAGTTTCCGGTGACGGTTCAAATCCCGAGCGATGACGCGCTCGTGGGTTCCTCGGTGAACCTGGGACAGACCTTCGTCAGCTCGAGCCCAAACAAGCCGGTGACCAGGGCGCTGTTGGAGCTGGCAGAGGCCATGGCGCCGGGCGCCTCCCTCGAGAAGAAGCGGACCGGACGATGGTTTTCGTTCCTGCAATGAATGTAAGCTAGAACAGAGCGTGGCATATTATGGCGACTACCCCTGAAATCAGTGCGCAGTTATATTCGGAGTCCAAGAACGCAATTCTGGCGTATCTGGTCCAAAATATCGACCAGAAGCTGCTCGAAAAAGGGGATGAAGCACTGTTACGCCGCCGGGTCGAAGAGCTCGTCGAGGAAAAACTTCGCTCGGAGAAATTGCCGTTCTCGCGTCAGATGCGCAACCGGCTCGTCTCGGACATGGCCGACGAAATCCTCGGCTTTGGCCCCATTGAGCCGCTTCTGCGCGATCCGACCGTCACCGAAGTCATGGTCAACCGACCCGACCAGGTGTACTGCGAGCGTTTTGGCAAACTGGAATTGACGGACATTCAGTTTCGAGACTTCGAACATATCCGTCACGTCATCGATAAGATCGTCACCCCGCTCGGCCGTCGCGTGGACGAGTCCAGCCCGATGGTCGACGCCCGCCTCCCCGATGGCTCCCGTGTCAACGCCATCATCTCGCCGCTCTCGCTCAACGGCCCGGTGCTGACGATCCGTAAATTCTCGGTTGACCCCTACACCGTCGAAGACCTCATCGGCTTCGGCACGATGACCCAGGGCATGGCGGCGTTTCTGGCGGCGTGTGTGAAAATCAAACTGAACATCTTGGTTTCCGGCGGTTCGGGCGCCGGCAAAACGACGCTGTTGAACGTGCTTTCCTCCTTCATTCCCGAGGGCGAGCGCGTGGTCACCGTCGAGGACGCCGCGGAATTGAAGCTGCACCAACCACACGTCGTGCGGCTGGAGGCGCGCCCGCCCAACATCGAAGGCAAAGGTGAAGTCAGGATTCGCGACCTCGTCCGCAACTGTCTGCGTATGCGCCCCGATCGTATCGTGGTTGGCGAAGTGCGTGGCGGCGAGGCGCTGGACATGTTGCAGGCCATGAACACCGGCCACGAAGGTTCCATTTCCACAATTCACGCCAACACGCCCCGCGACGCGCTGGCCCGTATCGAGACCATGGTGATGATGGCGGGGATGGAGCTGCCCTCACGCGCGATCCGCGAGCAGGTGGCCGCAGCCATTCACCTGATCGTGCAGGTGGGTCGTTTGAGCGACGGCAGCCGCAAAATCATTAGTGTGAGCGAAGTCCAGGGCATGGAAGGCAACGTCATTGTGTTGCAGGACTTGTTTACGTACCAGCAAAAGGGCATTGGCGAAGGGGGCAAGGTCTTGGGAACAATGCAGGCCACCGGCATGGTTCCGAAGTTCATTGAACGCTTCAATGCTTCCGGAATGCATTTGCCACCGGAAATTTTCAAGAGAACAAGTGAGATTCGGTAGTATGGACAACAACCTCCTGATCATTGTGGTCCTCGCCGTGGCCGCCTGCGGGTTGCTCGGCTACGGCCTGTATTTGCGGGTGACCCGTCGCCAGGCCATCCTCCAGGAACGGTTGGAGACATACACCACAATCGAGGAAGAAGCTGCCCGAACGACCCAGACTGAGCTGCGGCATACCAATCAGGTCCCCCGGCTGTTTCGCATGCTCCTAGGGTCGGGCTACATGACCCACCTGGAAGACGAACTCGCGCGCGCGGACATTCCGATGCGTCCATCCGAATATCTGTTGTTGCGGATGGTTCTGGCGGCTTTCGGGTTCTTGGTTGGTCGTTACACCTTCGGCTACCTGCACAGCGGTATCATCCTCGCGGTTGCCGGCTTTCTGGTCCCGGTGTTCGTGGTTCGCTCCCATCAAAACCGCCGGCGCGCCAAGTTCGTCAAACAACTGGCCGACGCGCTCATGCTGCTCACAAATTCCTTGCGGTCGGGCTACGGGTTTGTCAAGGGTCTGGAACTCGTTGCCAAGGAAATGAGCGATCCAATCTCGAAGGAATTGAACCGCATGTTGCGAGAGGTTAACCTCGGCGTGACTATCGATGACGCGCTCTTGAACCTCGGTCGGCGTGTGAACAGCCAGGATCTGGACATCGTCATCGGCGCGTATCTGGTTCAGAAAGATGTCGGTGGCAACCTGACCGAGATCATGGAAAAGGTCGCAGAGACGATCCGTGAGCGATTGCGCATCCAGGGGGATGTACGTGTGTTAACCACACAGGGCAAGCTCTCGGGATTAGTTGTTGGGTTGTTGCCGTTTGCGGTGGTGGGGATTCTGTTGCTGTATGCACCGGACTATTTCAGCTCCATGTTCGGTCCCCCCATTATAGGACACCTTGGCAAATACAACATCTCGCTGGGTGAGGTGTTACTGGCCGCGGGCGTGTGCCTGCAACTCATCGGTGCCTACATCATCTACAGGGTGATTAACATCAAGGTGTAGCCCATGCTTATCTTTGCCATTTTCACAATCTTCGTTGCCGTCATTCTGGGCGCTGTCGGTTTTTACCGTACCTCCTCTCAGTTCGCCGTCGAGAAGCGTATCGAACGAATCATGACGGCCGATGCGGAGACGCCCGAGGAGGAACTGGCGAAGCCGTTTGTCCAGCGCGTGCTCTTGCCTCTCGGCGATTCCGTGGCGAAATTGTTCCGTGGATATACGCCGACAGAAGTGGCCGAACGCACGCAAAAGAAGCTCGTCATGGCGGGCCTGTATCCCCGCGTGACGTCCGTGCAATTGATCGGGCTGTGCTGGTTCAGCGCGGCGGGCTGCATGATCCTGATGTTCCTGATGATTCTGGCGCTGGGCACGGCGCCTGGAGGCGATTTCAAATATGCTGATCCGTGGAACATTGCCTACCTGTTGATTGGTGCGTTTGGCGGGTACATCCTGCCACAGTTCGTGCTCGGCCGAAAAGTGCGGCTCCGTCAGGAACAGATACTGGTGAATCTGCCCTACTCGATCGACATCCTCTCGATCAGCGTCGAGGCGGGCATGGGTTTTGACGCCGCCGTCGGATACACGATGCGCAAAATCAAAGGGCCCCTCGCCGAGGAGTTCTCCAAGACGCTCAACGAAATCCGGCTGGGAAAACCCCGCTTGGAAGCACTGGATGACCTCGGCAATCGTACGGGGGTCGACGACCTGAAGACGTTCATTACCGCGGTGGTGCATGCCAGCCGTTTGGGCGGCAGCATTACCAACACGCTTCGCATCCAGGCCGATTCGATCCGCACACGCCGGCGTCAGCGCGCCCAGGAACAGGCGATGAAGGCGCCCATCAAGATTGTTTTTCCGCTCGTGTTCTTCATCTTCCCATCGCTGTTTATCGTTTTGCTTGGCCCTGCATTGGTCAGCGTGTGGAACCAATTGGGGCAATAGTCGGCGCAGGAACGGATTGTCATGATATTGGTCAACGCCACCAAGAAAACGATGGTCTCTGACAAGTGCCATTTCGCCAATACGGTGCTCAAACGCATGGTGGGGTTGCTCAACCGCGGGCGAATTGAGAAGGGCGAAGGCTTGCTCTTGGACCGGTGCTACGGCATTCACACGATCGGGATGCGGTTCCCCATTGACGTGCTCTTTCTCGACAAGGATTTGCACGTGATTCGCGCCGTCAAGGCCCTGCCGACCTATCGCATCTGCGTGGTCAGGAAATCCGTGTACGTCCTGGAAGTCCCCGTCGGGGCGCTCGATGCCTCTTGCACCGAGGATGGCGACCAAATCCAGATCCGCACCGCCAATAACGATACGACGACCAGCGCACGCGTCGCGGCGACGGACCAGATTCCATCCGGCTCGTAAGTCGGCCGTCAGCGCCTGGGTCCGAGATAATTCCCCGCCACGCGGCAGTACTTCTCCGCCCAACCCTTGATCTTGGCTCGTTCCGTCGGCCCGAGCTGGCTGACCACCTTTGCGGGGGAACCGTACACCAGCGATCCCGGCGGCACCTGCAGCCCTTCGGTCAACAACGCGGTCGCGCCAATAATACTTTGCTCGCCGACCACAACGCCATTCATCAACACGGCCCCCATCCCCACCAGCACCTCGTCGCCCACGGTGCATCCGTGCAGGATTGTGCGATGGCCGACCGTTACGTAATTGCCCACCACACACGCAAATTGGTCGGCCACGTGGCATACACTGTTGTCTTGGATGTTCGTGTGATGGCCGATTACGACGCGATTGATGTCTCCGCGCAGGACGCTTCCGAACCAGACGCTGGCATGCTCGCCGATCTCGGTGTCGCCGATTACCCGCGCATTGTCGGCCAGAAACACACCCACGCCGATTTGCGGTCGCTTTCCAAGATATTCCAGGACGTTGGCCACGACGCGAATTCTGGCGATGCGCGTTGCAAAATGCAAAGCAGTTTTGGCAGAATTCCCTCAATCGTATGGCAAAGGCAAAACCGACTCCACCGAACTGGATCATCGCCCGCCTTGGTGACGATGGGAACTGGTGGGTCGCGGAATCCAGCCAGGACATCTACTGGGGGGAGGGGATGCGCGGACTGCTCGATCCGCGCCAGATCGCCCATATCGCCGAGACGCTGGACGAGTATCAACCCTTTGGGTTCCGCCGTCATCTCCTTGATGGCGCCTTCCAGTACTTCCAATTGGAATCCGAGATCGATGACGAGCGGGTGAGACTCGCCCCGGTCAATCGGGATGATTTTGGAGCCGACAGCGAGCAGATCTTTGCGCTGCCGCTGATCGAAGACGAAGAAACGGGTGCATACTACGATCTCCTCGATGCCATCATCGTCGCCCGCATCCGCAAGCTCAACTCCACGCACCACTACGCCCGCGATTGCACCGATTTGGACATGCGCGAAGAACTCGATGCGCTCGACCGCGACCGCTACTTCGCGTCGGACAACATCCACTGTTTTGACGAGATCACCGAGATCGTTCAATGGAGCCCTGCTGAATGGGACGAGCCAGGCTCTTAACCCTGCTTGCCGCAGTCACTTGTTGCACAGCCAGTTATGCGACGGATTGGTCTGCGCTGGAACGCTACCAACAGACGATTTCCCGCGCCGAATTTGAGGGACTGCTCGCTGGCGTCTATTGTCCTTCCGCCGCGCTCACGAATTACCTGACATTTGGTACAAACTCCGTCACCGTTTTTTCCAGTCCCGAAAGAACCGACGCTCTGTTCACTCTTCGCTTCTCGTCCGCTGCTTCATCCCCCATCTCCCATTCTCCATGGTCCCTTAAGCGCATTGCCCTCGACCCCGGTCACATCGGCGGCGAATGGGCGCGCATGGAGGAGCGCTTCTTCCAGCGCGGCAAAGACCGCCCCGTGCAGGAAGCCGTCCTGACTCTTACGGCAGCCAGATTACTGAAGGCACGACTCGAAGCCGCCGGGGCGGAGGTGTTTCTCACGAAGGACAACTTCCAGCCCGTCACCGACAAGCGCCCTGAAGATTTTCGCGCCCAAGCCGAGCAGGAAACCCCGCTCATCCGCTTTGACACATTCCCGCCGCTGGATCGCGAAGCCGCGCGGGCCGATGCCGTCCGCAAACGAGCCGAGATTCTCTTCTACCGCAGTTCCGAAATCGCAGCGCGCGCCAAGTTGCTCAACGAGGAGATCAAGCCCGATCTCACGATCTGCCTGCACGTCAACGCGGTCGAATGGGACGAATGCCAGAGCCTTGTCGACGACAACCGGCTCGTTGTGTTCGTTCACGGCGATTATCTCGCATCCGAATTGAAGGACGACGACCAGAAGCTGCGGTTGTTTTCCAAATTGCTGGATCGCTCCCATCCGGTCGAACAGGCGGTGGCCGAAGCGGTTGCGACCGCCATGGCCAGCGCCACGAAGCTGCCGCCCGTCGAATACGGCCCAGCCGGCGGTGCGATCCACGTCGGCGATAACCCGTACGTTTTCGCCCGCAACCTCGCCGCCAACCGACTCGTCAACGGCCCGGTCGTATTCCTCGAACCGTACTACATGAACAATCGCGTCGTTTACGAGCGCATCCAGCTTGGTGATTACGAGGGGACACGCGACGTGAACGGTACTCCGATGAAAAGCATTTTTCGCGAGTATGCCGACTCCGTGGCGGACGGGTTGGAAAAACTGATCGTCCCGCGGGGCAAACCCTAACGTTTCCGTCGAAACTGTTCGACGAGTCGGTCGAACCGGCTTTCATACAACATCTTGTAGAATTTGAACCGTTCTGGAAACAAACGAGCGGCCTCGGTCTTCAGGAACAGACGTTCGATAGAGATGTCGCGTTCGGAAATGTCCGTCGCCACGATAAGAAAAGCGAGGCGATCAACGCGCCGCTGAATTCGACTGTAGGCCTGTTCGCTTGGAACCACCCGTTACCGTAGCACAGCTCGGCCCGACACGCTAACGGTTCGCACGCAAGCAGTTGACCCTGGGTGTTTTCGAGTTGATTTTCCCGAGTGGCACTCTCAGAATCAGCACAGACTTAATCGGAGAACGCACTTATGATTTTAGCGATCTTGATGGTGTTGGGGGCAGGGATATTCCGGCTGGCGGCGCATGAATTCCACTGGTGGAACATCGCGCCGGTAGGGGCGATGGCCCTGCTCGGCGGCATGCACCTGGGACGCCGTTACGCGTTGTGGGTGCCGCTGGCGGTGCTGGCCGTGACGGACGTTCTCCTCAACGTCTGGATGGGGTATCCGATGTTTTACTGGCCGCGGGCGTTCGACTACGGCGCATTCCTGCTGATCGGCCTGCTCGGCCTGTGGATGCGTGACCGGAAACTCCGCAGCAAGATCGGCGCTGTGCTCGCCACGCCCTTCCTGTTTTTCCTTATCAGCAACTTCGCCGTGTGGCTCTTCGGCATGAGTTTGGCGAACGTACCCTATGACAAAACGTTGTCCGGTTTGATGGATTGCTATGCTGCGGGACTTCCATTCCTGCGTGGCACCGTCATTGGCGACTGGGGATTCATGGCGCTGTTTGCGTTATCGGCTCTGGCATTGCGCCGCGCGTCCGGCGAACGCACCCGCTGGTTGGTTGCCGAAGCCCGGGCGTAAAGTCCCGCGCTTCCATTCGCGCTGCTCACGTGCTTCCGCTTGAGCTTGATGCCGCACTGTTTCAGGTGCGGCGTCATCTTCGTTGCGATTCTAGTCTGTCGGGGTGATAACCGCGAAACCCGTCTCATTCGTTCCGGCAAAACAACCGGCACCGGCGTCCTGCGATTGCAGCACGGCGCCCTGGAATTTCACCGTCTTGTGTGTTGCGGGATGCAAGAAGCGGCCACTGAACAGGCCCGTCTTCGGTACGAGTTTCAGCGTCAGGTTCGTGGTGTTGCCGGACACCACGGTCACGATGTTGTTCGTGGTCACGGTTAAGGAATTCGTTGACCAAGCGGCAAGGTTCCCTCCGCCGAAGACGAGCATGGCGTTGGCGGCGCTGTTGGTGAGGTTAATCAGGAATTCACCCGCAGCTGGCGCGACGAACGTCGATCCGATCAATGCCACATTGGTTGCGAACCCGCTGGTATAATAGCCCTTGGTGGCCGACGGCCTGATCCAGTTCACGGTGGCTTCGATTGTGTCATTGGTGAACGTCAACCATCCGGCGCACGAACCTTTGTTTCCATACAACAGGCCGTAAAGCGGCGCGGTGCCATACTTGGAAATCGGAACCGGGCTGTTGAATTTTGTCCCGTCTCCCAGCGTGCCGGAGAGTTTCCCGACACCCGTGGTCGCGATCTTCAACGTGCCGAAACCCCATCCTTTCGGCAACGTGGAATCAGTGTAGGAAGGCGGTTCCAACGCGATGGTGTACGTGCCCGCCAGTGGACAGGCGTTTGCTTTGCCGAATGTCGCCAAGTCTGCCAGTAACTCCGACTCGGAACCGCCATGAGATACCGAGCCTGTGATCTCGTCCGTATCGCCCGTCACATCCAGGTGCAGGGCCACCTGCCACGAACTTGAGACTGTGTTCGTTGCGTTCCCGCTTTCGTCGAATTGTCCTATGAATGCAAGCTTCGTACCGCCCATGTTCAGAGTTGCCGTGAACGAGCCTGTCTCTGTCAGCACTAGCTTGAGAGAACCATTGCCTGCTTGTGAAACCGCATTGGTCCGCATCGCCAAGCCGTTGTACGTGCCCTGGAGAGAAACGAAGGTCTCGGCCAGCGCCAATCCTCGCCGAATCGTATCGTTGTCGGTGTCCGCGATATACAGATTGCCGCTGCTATCCGTCGCGATCCCCATCGGTGTGCGGAAGCGCGCGGAACTGCTGCTGCCGTCGGTATGGCCGCTCTTCCCGGCCCGTCCCCCAACGGTTTTTACCACCCAGTTTGTTCCCGACGGCGTGATCCTACGAATGGTGTCGTTGCCTGCATCGGCGACAAACAAATTTCCGCTGGCGTCCAACGCCAATTGCATGGGCTCGTAGAACCGCGCCACTCCGTTGGTGCCGTCCGTGGTGCCCGACTTGCCCGCCGTCCCGGCGATGGTCGTTACCACCCAGTTCGTTCCGACTGGTGTGATTTTGCGAATGGTGTTGTTGCCGTAATCGGAGACATACACGTTGCCATCGGTATCCACGGCTACGCCGGATGGACCGTTAAAGTGCGCCGTGCTGTTCGTGCCGTCAACGCTGCCGGATCTGCCGGCTTTTCCAGCAATCGTGGTCGCGATCCACGATGAGTCCACGAGTGTGATTTGGCGAATCGTGTGGTTTCCGTGATCGGCGACGTAGATGTTGCCGTTGGTGTCCACTGCGACCGCCGTAGGCGTGTAGAATAACGCATCCGAGGCAACTCCGTCGTCGCTACCGGTCGTCCCGGCCGTTCCGGCGATAGTCGTTGTCACCCAACTACCCGAAACGGGGACGATTGCGCGGATCGTGCTGTTCCCGTAATCGGCGACGTACAAGGTGCCGCTGTCGCTGATGGCGATACCCATGGGATAATAAAACAATGCATTGGTACCCGTGCCATCGTCGCTGCCGGTGGTTCCCGCCGTTCCCGCAATCGTGGTGACCACCCACTTCCCGGAAAGCGGGACGATCTTGCGAATCGTGCCGTTTTGATAATCAACGACGTAGACATTGCTGCCGCCGCCGACCGCCACGCTTGAGGGGAAATCAAACAGCGCGACGGTGCCCAGCCCGTTTGAGCTGCCGGATGTGCCGGCGGTGCCTGCAATCGTCGTGAAGTTGTAAATCTGAGCGAAAGCAGAACTCAGGCATAAAACTGAAATAATTGCTGTCAACAGGAACGCCTTGCCGAGTTTCATAAAAGATCCTCTCCTTCGGATTGTGCTGTAATTATTCGGCATGGGGATGGCTTTCGTCAAGCGACATTCGCAAGAACCCTTACTGCCAGTATGCAACATTTCCATGATATTGGACGCTGCGAGAATAACAATCTTGGTGGCAACGGCATTACAAGAATGTCATCAAGAGCGCGGGAAGAACCGGAAAACAACATGCGCCGCCATGTTGCCCGTCCAAATCAGTTGCGACGGGTCATTCTCCGATGATTTTGACCAGCACGCGCTTGCGACGCTTGCCGTCGAATTCGCCGTAGAAGATCTGCTCCCACGGGCCGAAGTCGAGCTTCCCGTCCGTTATCGCCACGACGACTTCCCGGCCCATGATGGTGCGTTTGAGATGGGCGTCGGCGTTGTCTTCACCCGTGTTGTGGGCGTATTGCGAATGGGGTTTTTCGGGCGCCAGTTTCTCCAGCCAGCGCTCGAAATCCTGATGCAAGCCGGACTCGTTGTCGTTGATGAACACGCTCGCCGTGATATGCATCGCGTTGCAGAGAAGGAATCCTTCCTTGACCCCGCTTTCGCGCAGACAGGTCTCCACATCCGGGGTGATGTTGACGAATCCGCGTCGAGTGGGGAGATTGAACCACAGTTCCTTGCGATAGCTTTTCATGGCTTCCATGATAGCGTTTATGCTAGAAAAGCAAAAGATATGGGAGAGCATGCCTGATGAAAATAGCCAGCCTGACGCAGATAGCTGCTGAGAAGGTTGAGATGGACGGCGCGAAGGATTGCCAGATCAAACTGGCCGTAACGGCACGCGATGGCGCGCCGAATTTCGCGATGCGCGTATTCGAGGTCGCGCCCGGCGGCCATACGCCGCTGCATCATCACCCCTACGAGCACGAGATTTACGTGATGGAAGGGCAGGGAACGGTCTGGCGCGAGGGCAAGGAAGTGTTAATCAAACCCGGCGACGTGCTCTACATTCCGGCGGACGAACAACACCAGTTCAAGAACGCGGCGGAGAAGCCCTTCAAGTTCGTGTGCCTGATTCCCGCCAAATTCCAGAAATGTTAGACGCACATGGCGCGGCTCACCAAAATTGTCACCCGCACCGGCGACGACGGCACGACGGGACTTGCCGGCGGCAAGCGCGTCAGCAAGGATTCGCCGCGCATCTGGGCTGTTGGAACAGTGGATGAGCTAAATTCGGCCATCGGACTGGCGCGGTCGTTACGAGCGGATCCCGATCTCGATGTGCGGCTGCGCGAGATCCAGAACGACCTGTTCAACCTCGGCGCCGAACTGGCCACGCCCGCGGACAAATTCCAGAAGGGGATGCCCTGCATTGAGCAGCAGCACGTTGCCGGCCTTGAAGAGTTGGTCGAAGAACTGACCAAAGAACTGGGGCCATTGAAGGAATTCATTTTGCCTGGCGGCGGTCCGTCGGGCGCGCAGTTGCATGTGGCGCGGACGATCTGCCGGCGGGCGGAGCGTTTCTGCGTGCGTTTGCGCAAGGAAGAGAAGATTGGCGAATTAGTGGTTCCCTACCTGAATCGCCTGAGCGACGCGCTGTTCATGCTGGCCCGCTGGAGCAACCAGAAGGCCGGCGTGAAGGAAGCCCACTGGAAGAAGTGATGCCGTGCGCGTCAGGCGCTCATGAGCGTGAATGTGTGCGGCGATGCGAGCTGGCACGTCTGAGCCAACCCGCCCTTGGGAAATACGGATCATTACCTCAGCTTGCCAGGCTGGCATACTCCGCAACCTTCAATCGCGCAAGTGCGCGCTCGAGGGAGGCCTGGATCCTGGCAACGTCAAAATCTTGCTTTGCCTGTTGTAACCGCTGCTCGGCGCGCTCCTTGGCGCGACGGGCCCGCTCCACGTCAATTTCCTCGGGACGCTCGGCGCTACGAGTGAGCACGGTGGTGCGGTCTTTTTGCACGATCAGGAAACCCGTGCCCACGGCGACATATTGGTCCTGGCCGCCGGGCATCCGCATCCGCAACGGTCCCGGCTTCAGCGCAAAGACGAACGGCGCATGGTTGGCGAGAATCTCAAAAACTCCTTCCTGACCCGGGGCGATCACAAAACGCACGTCATCGCGCAGAAAGAGTTTCTGCAGCGCGAGAATCTCAAATGGAAATGTCTTTTCGTCGGCCATGGTGTCGCGCGATTACGCCTTCATCTTCTCAAACTTGGCCCGGGCTTCCTCGATGGTGCCCACCATGTAGAACGCCTGCTCGGACAGGTCGTCATGCTTGCCATCGAGGATCTCCTTGAAGCTGCGGATGGTCTCGGCCACACGCACGTATTTGCCTTCGAACCCGGTGAATTGTTGCGCCACGAAGAACGGCTGCGACAGGAATCGCTGGATTTTTCGGGCGCGGGCGACGGTGAGCTTGTCTTCTTCGCTCAACTCTTCCATGCCGAGAATGGCGATGATGTCCTGCAAATCCTTGTACCGNNCCTCGGGCGAGAGCTCGTCCATGCCGAGAATCGCAATAATGTCCTGCAAATCCTTGTATCGCTGCAACACCTGTTGCACGCCGCGCGCGACCTTGTAGTGGTCCTCGCCGACCACCAACGGATCGAGAATGCGCGAGGTCGAAGCCAGCGGGTCGACGGCCGGGTAGATGCCCAACTCGGCAATCTGGCGCGACAGCACGATCGAGCCGTCGAGGTGGGTAAACGTCGTCGCCGGCGCCGGGTCGGTGATATCGTCGGCGGGCACGTACACGGCCTGCACCGACGTGATCGAGCCACGCTTGGTCGACGTGATGCGTTCCTGCAGGTCGCCCATTTCCGTGCCGAGCGTCGGCTGATAACCGACCGCGCTGGGCATGCGTCCGAGCAGCGCGGACACTTCCGAACCGGCCTGTGTGAAACGAAAGATGTTGTCGATGAACAGCAGCACGTCCTTGTTTTCGTAATCGCGGAAATATTCAGCCTCGGTGAGCGCCGAGAGCGCGACGCGCAAGCGCGCGCCGGGCGGTTCGTTCATCTGGCCAAACACCATCACGGTGTTGGCGATGACGCCCGACTCGGTCATTTCCAGGTACAGATCGTTTCCTTCGCGAGTGCGTTCGCCGACGCCGCCGAACACCGAGAAACCGCTGTGCTCCTTGGCGATGTTGCGAATCAATTCCTGGATGAGCACCGTCTTGCCAACGCCCGCGCCCCCGAACAAACCGATCTTGCCACCTTTTGCAAACGGGGCCAGCAGGTCGATGGACTTCAAACCTGTTTCAAATTGCTTTGTCGCCGGCACCTGCTCCTCGAATGGCGGCGACTGACGATGAATGGGCAGCCTCATCTTGGCGTCCACCGGACCCTTTCCGTCGATGGGATTCCCCAAGAGATCGAAGATGCGGCCCAGTGATGTTGCGCCAACGGGGACCGTAATCGGCGCGCCGGTATCGACGGCTTCCATGCCGCGCACAAGCCCCTGGGTGGCGCTCATCGCGATAGTGCGAACGATGTTGTCGCCAAGATCGCTCGCGACCTCGCACGTGAGGTGGATGCCGTGCTCTTTGTCATCAATGGTGATGGCCTGATTGATTGGCGGCAGTTCTTCGGTGAAGAATTCGATGTCCACCACCGGCCCGATGACCTGCGAGACTTTGCCCGTTTGGTGTCCGTTCGTACTCATGTCAAAACCTCCGTTGCAATCGTCATTCCTTTTTCGCCAATGCGTCGGCGCCGGCGACCACTTCCAACAGCGCGGTGGTGATCGAAGTCTGGCGGGCGCTGTTGTATTCGCGGGTCAGACTGGAGATCATGTCGGACGCGCTGTCGGTGGCGGCCCTCATGGCCACCATGCGCGCGGCCTGCTCGCTGGCCAGCGATTCGACGAGCGCCCGGTACATCAGGACCTCCACGTACTGGGGCAGTAGCGTGTTGAGTAACTCTTCGGCTTCCGGCTCGAATTGATAGGGGGTCTTCGCGCCCTTGGCGGCTTCATCGCCCTGGCCGAGCGGGAGCAATTGGATCAATGTCGGCTCCGATTTCAGCACATTGATGAATTTCGCATAGGCCAGGTGAACCTGGTCGTATTTGGCCGCGCCGTAATCGCTGATGATCCGCTTGCTGATGGCGCCGATTTCTTCCAGGCGGACCTCGCGCGAGGGCTGGGGGAAGTGTTGCGAGATCGTGTACCCCAACCGCTGGAAATGGTCGCGTCCTTTGCGTCCGACGGTGATGAGTTCGGCGGGCACGGTCTGGTCGATCAGGAACCGTTGGGCTTCGCGGATGATGCCGGCGTTAAAGGCACCGCACAAGCCGCGGTCGGCGGTGACCAGGACCAGCGCCACACTTTTCACGGGGCGTTGCGCCATCAAGGGATGATGCAACGCGCCGCCACTGGAGGCGACGACGTCCTTGAGGATCTCGGAGAGCCGCTCCGCGTATGGCCGCGCGGATTCCGCCTTGGCCTGGGCGCGCCGCAGCCGGGCCGCGGCGATCATGTTCATCGCGCGCGTCACCTGACGGATGTTCGTGACGCCCTTGATGCGGCGGCGGATGTCGCGGAGGCTGGCCATGACAGCTTACTTTGCGGAGAACAGACCATTGAATTCGTCGGCAGCCTTCTTGAGGCCGGTGACGATTTCCTCGGTAAGTTCCTTGCGGTCGCGAAGTCCGGTGACCACGGTGGCGTACTTGCTCTTGAGGAATTGCAGGAATTCGACCTCGTACTTGTGAATGGCCGAGACCGGGATTCCATCGAGATACCCATTGGTCGCGGCCCAGATCGCCGCCACCTGGTCTTCCGAGGCCATCGGCTGATACTGCGGCTGTTTCAGCAACTCGACCATGCGTTGTCCGCGGTCGAGCTGCGCCTTGGTCGCCTTATCGAGGTCGCTGGAAAGCTGGGCGAAGGCGGCCAGTTCGCGATACTGCGCGAGGCTCAGACGCAACGTGCCGGCGATTTTCTTCATCGCCTTGGTTTGCGCGTTGCCGCCGACGCGGCTGACCGAGAGACCGACCGACACGGCGGGACGAACACCCGCGTAGAAGAGGTCGGCTTCGAGATAAATCTGGCCGTCGGTG
>PLTX01000067.1 GCA_003164675.1 Verrucomicrobiota bacterium
GACCGGATGGTGGTACTATTTCCCCGTGACGCTGGCAGTGAAGACGCCCCTCCCATTACTGTTGCTGACGATAGCTGGTTTGCTGATGTGGTTGCGGGGACTCCGTCGGTTTTCCTTCCAGTACGGCATACCGTGGATTGCGGCCTTGATGTATCTGCTATTTGCCGTGGTGGGGAACATCAATATCGGTGTCCGGCATTTGCTGCCGATGTTTGCTCTGCTGGCCGTGGGCACGGCGTCGCAGTTCAGCCTCCACAGCCGGCGGATGCAGGTGTGCGGGTGGCTGTGCACGGGCTGGCTGCTGCTGGTGACGTGGCATGCGTATCCCTATTTCATCGAATACTTCAATGAAGTGGCAGGCGGTTCGTCGAACGGTTACCGTTGGTTGGTCGATTCCAACCTCGATTGGGGACAGGACGTCAAACGGTTGAGGCATTTCGTCGACGAGCAGGCGATGACAAACATCGATCTGGCGTACTTCGGACCGGATCGGTCGATTGACTACCATGGGATTCCCGGCCGACGGGTGACGACGGATGAGGCGGCCGAAATGCGCAGTGGCGCGCTGGTCGTATCGGCGACCGAACTCATGCGTCCCGCGTGGGATTGGTTGCGTGCGAGTCACGAACCGGTCGCGCGAGTCGGCTACACGATGTTTATCTATCGCCTGGGGGATGCCGAGACGAAGGAACGTTGGGAGCAGATGGTGCGGATCAAGCCCAACGATGCTTGGGCGCACTACAATTTGGGGATCATCATGGAACGAGCCGGCGACGCAGGGGGCGCAATCACCCACTACGAGCAGGCGATTCGGATCAAACCTGATTTCGCCATGGCGCACTACAACCTGGCGATCGCCTTGGCGCAAACGGGCAAAACCCAGGAAGCCATCGAACACTACGAGCAGGTATTACGGATCGAACCCGATAATGCCGCGGCGCACAACAATCTGGGGACCGTTTTGGCGCATATGGGCAAGATCGAGGAAGCCATCGGCCACTGCGAGCAGGCCCTGCGGATCAAGCCCGATTACGTCGAGGCGCGCAACAATCTGGGAAATGCTCTGGCGCAGATGGGCCGTGTGCCGGAGGCGATTGTACAGTATCAGCAGGCCCTACGGATCAAGCCGGATTTCACTCCAGCGCAGAACGCGCTCGCGCGATTGCAAGCCCGCCCGTAACCGGAGTCCGACATTTCTGGGCAACGCTGTTCTGTTTTTTTCTTAATGCTGCCATGCTATTATCGGCTCGATGACAAGACGGAAGCCCATCGATGACGCTCCGCATCAACCGACGGCGGTGCCATCGTCCTCTGCAACGAGAACCCGCTTGGCGTGCCGCCCCTGGCTCCTGGCTGTTGCCGTTGCGGTAGCCACGGCAGCTGTTTACTGGCAGGTGTCTCGCTACGAGTTTGTCAATTTCGACGACGATGACTATGTCACAGGAAATGTCCATGTGCAGCGCGGCTTGACGTGGGAGGGAATTCGTTGGGCTTTCACGACAAATCACGCAAGCAACTGGCACCCGCTGACGTGGCTGTCGCACGCGCTGGACTGCGAATGCTTCGGGAGGAACGCGGGCGGACATCATGCGGTGAGTGTGTTGTTGCACGTGGCGAATACGGTGCTGTTGTTCTGGGTGTTGCGGCGGATGACGGGGGCGACGTGGCGCAGCGCGGGGGTGGCGGCGTTGTTCGGGGTGCATCCGTTGCATGTGCAGTCGGTGGCGTGGGTGGCGGAGCGCAAGGATGTGTTGAGCGGGTTGTTCTGGATGTTGGCGTTGTGGGGGTACGTGCGGTATGTGGAGCGGCCGACGCGGGGGCGGTATGCGATGGCGGTTGTCTGGTACGCGATGGGATTGATGGCCAAGCCGATGGTGGTGACGCTGCCGTTTGTGCTGCTGCTGCTGGATTATTGGCCGCTGGGAAGGACGCGGTGGAGGCGGTCGGTTGTCGGTAACAACCCTCCGGTGCGCTTCGGCGAGTTGGTCAGGGAGAAGGTTCCGTTTTTTGCGCTGGCGGCGGTGTCGTGTGGGGTGACAATCTGGGCGCAGTGGAGGGCGATCAATTCATTGGAGCGGCTGCCGTTGGGGGCGCGGATGGCCAACGCGGTGGTGTCGTATGTGTGGTACATGGAGAAAGCCGTGTGGCCGAGTGGGCTGGCGGTTTTTTATCCGTATCGGGTGTGGCCGCCGGGGGCGGTGATAATGGCGGGGGCGATTTTGGTGGCGGTGTCGGGCGTGGTGATTCGAAGAGTGCGGCGCGAACCGCATCTGGCCGTGGGATGGTTCTGGTTTTTGGGAGCATTGGCGCCGGCGATTGGATTGGTGCAGGTCGGGAGCCAGTCCATGGCGGACCGGTATACGTATCTGCCGTTGATTGGGTTGTTCATTATGCTGTGCTGGAGCGTGCCGTCCCGCGCGATGGAGCGGCGGAGCCTGAAAGTGATTACCGGCGTCGCGGCGGCGGCTGTGCTGGCGGCGTGTGCGGCGCTGTCCAGAGTTCAGGTCAAATACTGGAAGGACTCGGAGACACTGTTTCGGCATGCTCTGGATGTGACCCGGGACAATTGGCTGGCGCATGACGGCTTGGGGGTCGCCTTCGAGCAGGCAGGCAGGATCCCGGAAGCGATCGCGCAGTACGAGCAGGCACTGCGGATCAAGCCTGATTTCGTCGAGGCGCACAATAACCTCGGGTATGCCTTGGTAAAATCGGGCAGAATGCCGGAAGCGATCCGAGTCTTCGAGAACGCTCTCCGAATCGAGCCCGATTACGCCGAGGCGCACCGCAATCTGGGAAATATCTTCTTGAAGGAGGGTAAGCTCAGCGATGCCATCGGGCATTATGAACAGGCCGTCCGGATCAAGCCCGATTTTGCCGAGGCGCACAATGATCTGGGAGTCGCCTTGGCGCGAGCGGGCAGGATGCCGGAAGCGATCGGCCACTATGAGCAGGCCGTGCGGAGCAAGTTCGATTACGCCGAGGCGCACTGCAATCTGGGAACTGTCTTCTTGCGGGAAGGGAAGATCAGCGATGCTGAGGGAGAATTTGAGCAGGCCGTCCGGATCAAGCCCGATTTCTACGAGGCGCACAGCAACTTAGGGGATGCCTTGGTTCGATTGGGCAAGGTGACGGCGGCAATCGCGCAGTACCAACAGGCACTGAAGATCAACCCCAAGGGCGCCGAGGCGCATTACAATTTGGCAGACGCTCTGCTGGGATTGGGCAAGGCGCAGGAGGCAATCGAGCACTACCAGCAGGCACTGAAGATCAATCCCAGGTACGCCGAAGCACACAGCAAGCTGGGTGCTGTTCTCATCGTGACGGGCAAAGCGCCTGACGCACGGAGCCAATTGGAGGAGGCGTTGCGGCTGAACCCGGATTTGGCCGACGCCCAAAACAATCTGGCCTGGGTGCTCGCCACTCTCCCGCCAGCGCAAGGAGGCGATCCCGTTCGGGCGGTTGGTTTGGCGCAACGAGCGTGCGAGCTTTCCGGTAATCGCGCGCCGGGTGATCTGGACACATTGGCTGTCGCCTATGCCGCCGCCGGTCGATTCGATGCCGCCGTCGTCACAGCCCGGAAAGCCATCGATCTTGCCCGCGCTGCCGGACAAGCCAGTTTGCTGAAAGAAATCGAGGCGCGGTTTGAGTTGTATCGTAGCGGACGGGCCTACCACCCTCCTGTCAGCACGGCGACCAGCCCCCCCAACCCGTGATGCAATCTGTTTTTTCGTAATGCTGCCATGCTAGTATCGGCTCGATGACAACCCGGAAGCCCATCGATGACGGTCCATATCAACTGACGGCGGCTTCGTCCCCTGCAACGGAGACTTACCTCACACAACGGTCGTGGCTTTTGGCTTTGGTTTTGGTCATCGTCACCTTTGTCGCCTATCAGCCTGTATGGCACGCGGGTTTCATTTGGGATGACGATGCCTATGTTACGCGGAATCCGTTGCTGACAGCGCCGGATGGGCTGGAGCGCATCTGGTTTTCGGCGCACTCTCAATCGCAGTATGTCCCACTGGTGTACACGACATTGCGATTCGAGCACACGTTGTGGGGACTGGATCCGGTTGGCTACCACCTCGTCAATATCGTGTTGCATGCTCTGAATGCGTTGCTTGTCTGGGCCGTGCTGAGAAAACTCGCCATTCCCGGCTCGTGGTTGGCGGCGGCAATCTGGGCCGTACATCCCGTCAACGTGGAGTCGGTCGCGTGGATTACCGAACTCAAGAATACGCAGTCAACGTTGTTCTATCTGCTGGCGTTGTTGGCGTGGATGAAGTTCACCGCCCAAGAGACCGGACGTCCGTGGCGATTCTATCGGCTGGCGCTTGCATTGCACGCACTGGCGCTATTCAGCAAGACGACAGCTTGTACACTGCCCGCAGCGATGCTGCTCGTGCTTTGGTTGCGAAGGCAGTCGATCGGTTGGGGCCGGCTTAAACAGGTTGCGCCGTTTATGGCCCTTGGCGTCGCGATGGGTTTGTTCTCCGTGTGGTGGGAAGCACATCTGGGCAATTACGGTAAAGGACTTCACTATTTGTTCAATGGTCTGGAGCGGGTACTCATCGCCACGCGTGCCTTGTGGTTCTATGCAACGAAGTTGATATGGCCAACAAAGTTGACCTTCAGTTACCCGCGTTGGGAGATCGATGTGCGCGACCCACTACAGTACATGTGGCTGATCGGGTGCGTTGCTGTCGCGCTGTTCCTGTGGTGGCGGCGGCAGGCCTTGGGTCGCGCGCCTGTTGCAGCGGTCGTTTTCTTTGTGGCGGCGCTCTCGCCACTGTTAGGGTTTATTCCGCTCTACACGTTCCGCTTCTCGTTCGTCGCCGACCACTACCAGTACGTAGCCAGCATTGGCCTGATCGCACTCTTTGCTGGGGCCGTATTCAGTCACGCAGACACATGGCAACTGGGCCATAACACGCGATGCACTTTGTCAGCCTCGCTTCTGGTTGTGCTGGGTGCGTTGACTTGGCAGCAGGCACGCATTTATCAAAACTCGGAAACGCTCTGGCGCGATACCCTGACGAAAAATCCCCAGAGTTGGATAGCCTACAATAATCTGGGCTACGTCCAAGCGCAGAAGGGCGACGTGGATGCAGCCATCAGCAATTATGAACATTCATTGCAGCTCAATCCTGAGAATGAACGTGGGTATTTCAATCTCGGAAACGTCTTCTTGGATCAAGGTCATCCATATAAGGCTATTGGGTACTACGAGGAGACACTACGCCTGAGACCTGATTTTGCGGACGCACACAACAATCTGGGAAAAGCACTCTTCAAGACAGGCGATCCACAGGGGGCAATCCGACATTTCCAAGAGGCATTGCGGCTCAAGCCCACCATGGCCGCCGCGCACTACAATCTGGGGGTCGCCTTGGAGAAAGCGGGCAGAGTGCCGGAGGCAATACAGCACTACGAGCAGGCGCTACGGATCGATCCCGATTACCCCCAAGCGCGAAACGCGCTCGCGCGACTGCAAGGCCGTCAGTAAGTCACAGCCATCTGAAGTTCAACCCGCAAGGTTCGCAAATCGCCCAACGCGGGGAGTCATTCGGAGCTTTCGAACGGAGATGCTTGGGAACCTCTGCTGAGGGTGTGGGCTGTCGAGGCCCGCAAGAGGACGGTGGGGGGGGGTGCCAAGGTTGTCTTGTTTCTTCTTAATGGTGACATGCTATTATGGTTTCGATGACAACCCGGAAGCCCATCGATGACACGCCGCATCAACCGACGGCGGTGTCGCCCCCCACCCCGTGCGCCTGGTTCGAGCATCGACCCTGGCTCCTGGCGTTGGTCTTGGTGATCGTCACATTCGTAGCGTACCAGCCGGCATGGCGCGCCGGCTTCGTCTGGGATGATGATTCCTACGTGACGAACAACCTGGCGCTCCGGTCTCTGGGCGGTTTGGAAAGAATCTGGTTCGAGCCTGGGGCCACCGTGCAGTATTACCCATTGGTCTTCACCACCTTCTGGGCGGAGTATCATCTCTGGACGTTGCAGCCTCTCGGGTATCATCTCGTCACCATTCTGTTGCACGCCTTGAATGCCGTTCTGCTGTGGCGCGTGCTGCGCCGGTTGGAGATTCCGGGCTCGTGGTGGGCTGCGGCCGTCTTTGCGCTTCACCCGGTGAATGTGGAATCCGTGGCGTGGGTCACCGAACTCAAGAACACCCAGTCAGGGGTGTTCGTCTTCCTGTCCATGCTGTGCTTTCTGCGGTTTCGACCGTTGAACGGTCCGGACGCGGCTCGCGTCGGCGATTGGCGATACTATCCGCTGGTCCTCGTGTTGTTTCTGTGCGCCTTGTTGAGCAAGACGGTGACGTGTTCGCTACCGGCGGTGCTGATGCTCTTGATCTGGTGGAAAACCGGCCGGTTGGGAAAGCGGGATGCCCTCGAGTTGACTCCCCTGTTTGCCCTGGGAGCCGCGCTGGGGTTCATGACGACCTGGGTGGAAGCGCACGTCGCGGGCGCGGTGGGGGCGGAATGGTCCCTGACGCTTATACAGCGTTGCCTGAACGCGGGACGGGCGCTGTGGTTCTACGCGGGCAAGTTGCTCTGGCCGCGCCATCTCACCTTCGTTTATCCACGGTGGGAAATCGATGCCGGCGCTCCGTGGCAATACGCGTTTCCGCTGGCGGCGCTGGCTGTGCTGATCGCGCTGTGGTTGCTGCGGTCGCGGATTGGAAGAGGGCCGCTGGTGGCCGTGTTGTGCTTTGCGGGCACGCTGCTGCCGGTGCTGGGATTTGTTAACGGGTATTTTTTCCGCTACTCCTACGTTGCCGACCACTTCCAATATCTGGCCGGCATCGGGTTGATCTCTCTGGCCGTGAGCGCGGGCGCAGCCATCTGCGAACGGGGCGGTCCGCGGCGCCGGAATTGGGGAACGCTCGCCGCCGCCGTCGTGCTGACAACCTTGGCGGCGTTGACGCACCGCCAGAGTCAAACGTACGCCACCAGCGAAAAACTGTACCGCTCGACGATTGCGCGTAATCCGCGTTGCTGGATGGCCTACAACAACCTGGGCGCCACGCTGCTGGAGCAGGGAAGACTGGACGAAGCCATCGACAATCTCCAGCACGGGCTGCAATTCAGACCCAATGACGCCGGGGTGCGCAACAACCTCGGCACCGCATTCTTCCGCCAGCGAAGACTCGTCGAGGCCGTCAGTCAGTACCGCGAATCGACACGGCTGCAGCCCGATTACCCGGAAGCGCATTACAATCTCGGCAACGCGCTGTCGGAATTGAATCATCTCAACGAGGCCGCGGCCGAATACCAGGACGCCATCCGCTACGACCCCGACTACGCGGATGCCCATTACAATCTCGCCAATACGCTGGCGCGGCTGGACCGCCCGACGGAGGCGCTGTTACATTACCAGATGGTGACTCGCTTGCGCCCAAACGACGTTGACGCATGGTTTGCGCTCGCCAACATCCTCGGGCAACAAGGCAACCTGGCCGGCGCGCTGGCGGGCTATCAACGGACGCTGCAGCTCAAGCCTGATCTTGTCGATGCCCGCTACAACCTCGCCAATACGCTCGTGCGAGCCGGCCACACCAACGACGCCATCGCTCAATATCAAATCGCGGTGCAACTCAAACCGGATCTCGTGCCCGCCCAATTCAATCTGGCCGCGGTCCTGCTGGCATCCGGGAACGCGGGAGAATCCGTGGACCATTTCCAGCAGGTCATTGCTCTCAAACCGGACCTTGCGTCGGCGTACTATAAACTGGCCGTCGCGTGGGTCAGGCTCGGCAGGTTCGAAAGCGCCACCAACGGCTGCGACCGTGCCCTGCGCCTCAATCCCGAATACCCGGAAGCTCTCGCCGACTGTGCCTGGTTGCTGGCCACACACGATCCGATCAGCGCCGGGGATGCCGCCCGCGCCCTCAAGTTGGCTGCCGAGGCCTGTCGTCTCACGGGAAACCGGGACCCGTCCGCCCTCGCCACGCTCTCCGCTGTCTACGCGTCGGCGGGACAATTCACCAACGCGGTTGCCACCGTCGAAGCGGCGCTTGCGTTGTTGGGCAACTCGGGAACAAGTCCGCTCCGCGAGCAGTTCAAGAATCAATTGGCCCAATACCGCGCCGGTCTGCCTTACCGCATCACGCTTCCGGCAGCGTTGCCATCCGATTGGTGATTCAGTGCCCGACCGATGAAGAACGCGTCGAAATCGCGGATTCTCGGTGCCGCCCCGATCTTCCCACTCAGATAACCAAAATTACGCTGAAAACCAGCATTTTTGGCCCTCCGGGCCCTGTATAAACGCCATTTTTGAGACTGGCCCAGAATGTGCATTAAGGGTATTTGGGTACTAGCAAAATCCACTGAAAACCAACCACATGCATCGCTCAATAGCAGGCCAAAAGAAGGGAGCTAAACTCGCCACAACCCATTGAAAACTCGGCAGAAATGACCCTTTTGGGGTGGTCGGAAGCACCCCCCAAAAAAGTCGCACAAAAATGTGAATTAGTTATTGACACATAAAGGGTCACCTGATAGTCTCTCCCCAGTTAGATTCACCGAGTTAGTGGAGTGACGTATAGGGAAAACGAAAGTTCACCGAGTCGTGAACGAGGCTTTAGGGAAATAGGCGAGGAGAAGACATGCAAACAGCGAGATATGCAAGGGGCTTGCGCTTCCTACCAAAAGTAGCTTTTACTATCACCACCGTCGCGTTGATCTCTGCCGCAATCGGCTATCAGGCCAGCGCGCAGAGCGTCTACACGCAACCAGTGGGGTTTTATCAGGTGGCTGCCACGAACGGTTCCGATACGTTGGTCACCCTACCTTTCGAGCAGGTGCCTGCGTTCGTCGGTACTGTGTCAGCGTTTTCGGGCAGTCAATTGACGGTCAGTGGCAGTCCGGCGTGGACGCCGACGACTCAGTGGGCGTCGCCCAACGCCGAGGGTCTCATGCCGTACTACGTTCAGATCACCAGCGGCGCTAAAGCGGGTGCGGTCTACACCATCACCAACAATGACGCGAGTTCGCTGTACGTCCAGCTCGCTCCCGAGGATCTCTCGACCGTTGCGGCTGGTGACTACCTCCAGATCGTCCAGTTCTGGACGCTGGGCACCGCGTTACCCGCAAGCAGCGGAATCGTCCCCAGCACGAGTTCGCTGGCAGCCGGACGACGGACACAGGTTCTGTTCCCCAACTTGGCAGCGGTAGGGATCAACCAGGCCCCTGCGACGCAATTTTACTACTTCAATAACGCGTGGCGCCGGTCCGCTCCGTCAGCGCCGGCTACGTCGAACTTCAACGACGTTGTGATCGAGCCGGATCAGTATGTCACCGTGCGTGAGGCCACGAACGTTACTGACGCGGTCTCGCTGCTGACCATTGGCCAGGTCGTGACGAATCTGGTGCGCATTCCGCTCAATGCGTCGGCGCCACCCGCCGTCGGTCAGGATAACTGGCTTGGGATTTACCGGCCTTCGTCGGCGACGCTCGCCTCAACCGGTCTCAGCAACGCCATCGTTCCCTCGGTCAGCAGTCTGGCGGCTGGCCGTCGTGACATATTGGAAATATTCGACAACACGTCCAAGGCACTGAACAAGGCGCCCTCGCAGCAGTTCTATTACTTCAACAACGGCTGGCGGAGATCGGCTCCCAGTGCGCCCGCGACGGTTGACTTCAGCCAAACGAACGTCTTCCTGACTGCGGCAGGCTTTATCGTTCGGAAATCCACGAACGGCATCGCCGGACCGACAACGACGATGTGGTCAGAACCCCCGAATTACTAGAACCAACAACACAATCAACCAAGTAAGTTAACCAATCAATAGGAACAAACATAGGAGATAGGGAAAGGGACAATGAAAAAACTACTCGTAATCACAGTTGTAGCACTCAGCCTCGTGGCCCTGCAGGCACGAGCCTCTGTCGGGCTCACCTTGGGCGCAGCGGATATACTGGACCAGTACAGTCAGTTGGCGCCTTCCAACACCGTCGGTCTGTGGGTCGTCGATACCACAGGCGCTGGCTTTGCCTTGCCAACGTCCATAGCGTCGGGAAGCTCGATCGCCGTTGGGTCGTACTTTGCCGGCACGGCCCTCCAGATCGTCGACGCTGAGGACATCAATACCACCACGGCCGTGACGGGTGATATCAGCCTCACCTTCAACGGTACCTATGGCGTTGGTAACATCGCCACCGCCGGTGAGAAGTTCGGGATTATCTGGCTGACCCAGCAGACCATAGGCGACACGACTCTCGAAGGCGGGTATGCTGGCATATTCAGCGACGGCGCTGGCCTTTACAGCAATGCTTGGGTTCTGCCGTCGGATGGTTCGGCTCTCGGTTACGACATGACGACCGTGTCGGAGAGTGGCAGCGTTCCGGACGCGGATGGCATTGCCAACATCATGATCGTCCCCGAGCCTTCGAGCCTGGCGCTCGTCGTTGTTGGGTTGCTCGGCGCAGTTGGGATGATTCGCCGTCGCTCCTAGTCGCGCGACAGCATAACACAAAGACCTATCTCCGAGGGGCCAGTCGAAAGACTGGCCCCTTGTTTTTTTATTACCCGGTAGCGCGAGCGTCCCCCGGAGTATCCCGCCGCTCCATCAGATGGAGGGCGAGCCTCCCGGCGAGCCGTGCCCCCCCGCTCCACCTTGTAGCCGCGGGCGGTGACCGCGGAAGTGTAGCGTCGGCCTGCTGGTCTCCTCTCCCCTCCGGGGGGAGCCGAGTCCTCGAGACGCGATCATGTCGTGCCTGGATCGCAAAGGATTAAGGTGAGGGAGCCTCCTCCTTCGTAGCGTATGCCCCTTGCAACCGCCGCGCTGCCATGCTATGCAAAACGACCATGTATCCGCCGCTACGCGCTCTACCCCTCATTCTCTCGAAGTGCGTTCCCCTCTCCCCTAAAAAGGGGAGCCGAGACCCCGAGACGCGCCGAGTGTGTGCCGGCGGCGCAAAGGGTCAGGGTGAGGGTTCATTTCAAGTGTGTCGCAGCATTAATATCTATTCGCCGCTACGCGCTCTACCCCTCATTCTCAGTTTGCTTGCCCTGAGCCTGTCGAACGGGTCCCTGCCTGCACGGGCGGACATTGTTTCGGATGTCAAAGGACTGCCCCATCCGGACTCGATCACCTTCCTCGGCGCGGAGCGGGTCGCCTCCAATTTGGTCAGGGCGGTGTTCGTCGTTCAGGTGCCGGGCGACAGTTCCAATGATTGGCAGACCATCGGAAGCGGCTTTTTTGTCGGTGGGACACAGACGGCGAGGACGGCGGTTGTCGGGGTTACCTGCCATCATGTCGTGGAGATCGCCGCCCGCCTCAACAAGGAACCTTACGCGGGAATCAATACGGAGAATGGATTTCGTCGATCTCGATGCCGCCTTCTCTACGTTGACGCCACGAACGATATCGCCGTTCTCGCCCCGATCCATAACGCCGGGGAAAACATCGAGGTCGAAAACCTGCCAATTCCACTGGACATGTTTGACAATGGCTCCTCCTTGGTCGAGGGAAAGGGAGTGTTGATTACGGGCTATCCGCTGGCGCTCGGGACCGAAGACGACCGGAACCATCCAATCGTCCGGTTCGGCATGATCGCCCAGAATGCGGGCAGGAGCGTGTTCCTGATCGATGGCACGGCCAGCCATGGAAACAGCGGCTCGCCGGTGGTTACGCTGGGCGACAATAACGACCGCCTGGTGGGCATGATCAGGTCGGTCGTAACGGATCGAATCACGCTCTTCGATGGAAACGGCGCTCTGTCAGCCGATTTCCCGTACAATGCCGGTCTCGCCCGGGCCGTCCGCGCCTCCCTGATACTCGACGCCGTCAAGAAAGCCGAAAGGAAACTTTCGGAGTAAGGTCTGTCTGGGGTCTTCCTCTCGCCCAAGGTGAGAGGTGGTGGTTCTGCTGGTCTCCTCTCCCCTCCCGGGGAGAGAATCAAGGGTGAGAGGTGGCGGTCTGCTGGTCTCCTCTCCCCGCTTGCGGGGAGAGGATTAAGGTGAGGGGGCTGGAAATGTGAGGGGTGCGCTATGAGCCGCAGCTTGGCCAGAGGTTTGCGAAAGACATCGACGTGGGCAGAGCGTAAACTGTGGCGCCACTTTCGCAACCGGGGATTTGCACAGTTTAAGTTTCGTCTTCAACATCCGGTCGGGCCCTATATACTGGATTTTTACTGCGCATCGAAGAAACTGGCCGTGGAATTGGATGGTGACGTGCATGGCGCTCCTGGGCAGAAAAACCACGATGTCGTGCGGGACGCATACCTGGAGGGCAAAGGAATCCGGGTGCTGCGATTCTGGAATGTGGAGATTCAGGACAATTTGGAAGGGGTGCTGGACGTGATTTACGTCGCACTCCAGCGTCCAATGCCCAACCCTCACCCTGACCCTTTGCGCCGTCGGCACACACTCGGCGCGTCTCGCTGACTCGGCTCCCCTTAAGAAGGGCGAGGGGGACCGCGCTTCGTCTCCTCCCCCTCCCGGGGCAAAGATCAAGGTGAGGGGTGGCGGTCTGCCGGTCTCCTCTCCCCTCCGGGGGGAGCCGAGTCCGACGGAGCCGAAAGCGGCACCAGCCGCTGAGACGCGACCACGTAGTATCCTGGGTCGCAAAGGCCGCCAGTCGTGCCGAGGCGGCAAAGGATCAATGTGAAAGGTTGGTGGTTCTGCTGGTCTCCTCTCCCCTCCGGGGGAGAGGATCAAGGTGAGGGGGCTGGAAAGGGCGAAGGAGAAATTGATCGCCCTGGCAGCTTGAACAAGTCAGCGATCGGTCGAGGCTTTCTGAAATACACGGGGCTATTCTGACGTTGCCTGTTACTCTAATATGCGATAATCACTGGGAGCTTGTCTCTCAGGCGTCGGAAGAGCGTGGCCCGGCGTCAGCCCCGCGGCCATAAACTTGCCCTGCATCCAGATGCCCTGTTCGATCCTGCCATCCGGATAGCTCATCCTTCCCGATCCGTCCATTCTCCCTTCCAGAAAATGCCCCTTGTAAGTCCGGCCATCCGGCCAGGTCATCGTGCCCACGCCATCCGGCAAATCGGCCGCCCCGTAGACGACCTTCCACTCACCCTTGTACGTGTGCCCATCTTTCCAATCGATCGACCCGCCGCTGTATACTCCCGCGTGATTCCAGCTCCCGATCTCGATGGCGCCATCGGGAGTCACGTACACCCCGGTCACGCGGTACGGCTCCCCGCGACGCCATTCACCCTCCTGCCGTGTGCCAGTCGGCTGGGTTGCAATCCCCCATCCATCCATCCTTTGATTATCGATTTCCCCCACAAACGTTGTCCCGTCTGCCATTTTAATAGTTTGCACGTAGTTGGCCCTGTCCCGGGTCTTCGCAAACAGGCCCACCTGCCCCGACCAGTCTCTCAGGCCGAGGTTGAATTGGCCGCTGCCAAACTCATTGGTAGGCCCGGCGGCAGGCTTGGCGCCCATGGATAATGCGGCGGCAGATTCGTCAGCAACCTTGCCACCCGACTTCGTTTCGTCTTCAACCTGGGCGTTGGAGACGGCGCTTCCGCCTACGAATCCAACCAGGCCCAGGGCCGCTATCATCGCGAGTAAAGAGCCACGCTGTTTCATCATCATCTTCTGGTCTTCCTTCCGCACCGGTCAAGTGTGTGAACCCCATTAAACCCCTGATGAAACCGCGAGGAAAGCACAAAAAGGAGCCCCAGCCTTGAACGATTGGCAGAACCTTTCGACCGCAGCCCTCCGGCCAAGGAAAAAGTTGGGTTGGAGGCGACAGATGTATTGACAATACGCGCAAAAAGCCTGAATCTACCCAGGCTTTCCCGGCGGCAAACGCCGAGGAATGCGGGGGGTTTGTAAGCAGGAGTGCCCATTGGGATAACATAGTACAAGAAGCACAGATGTATCGTACCCTCGGCGGCCACGTTGCCGCTGCGGTTTTGTTGGCGCCGCCGTTGTTCTCTTCACCCCGGACGAATGCGGTCACGACGCAGTGGGATGTATAGCGTCTCGTTCAGGGGAAATCCTCTAGGGTGATTTCCCGGTCGAAAATAGGGAACCCAGTAATTTCAGGTTCTCCATGAATGCCGCTAGGTTTGGTGTGATGAAAAACAACCAGGATAACGCCAGCCATGAAGCTGGAAGGAATAATGACACCATGAAGTGTTACCAAGATTTTTCCGTACGAAGACTGGTCAGTATCGCCATCCTGCTCGCCCTGCCCGTGCCAATCACCGCAAGCTGGGCCGACAATTTCACCACCAGCGTTCAGGTGAACGCAACGCAGACCTGGAACGATGCCATTTGGGAGCCGGGGTTCGTAACTGCGACAAGTGGTAATACATACGAAGTGTTGGGTGGTAGCGTCATTTGGAACCCTCCCCTCGGCTTTCTTGAAACCTTTCCGGGAGACTCGCTCACTCTGGATCCTGGCTCCAAACTCATCGTGACCGGTTTGGGAAACAAAATTTTGAGTTTTCCCGGTGTGGATGGGAACCCCGGGTTGATACTGAACGGCGGGTGGCTGCGGACAGTACAGGAAACCAGTAATCAGGTGTATAGAATTGCGGGGTCCATATCCGTGACCTCCCGCTCGGTTATCCAAAATCTTCCGGGAATCGGCGGGATCACCATCACGGCCCAACTCAGTGGAAGCGGCGGATTGATGTTGCTGAGCGGCAGCCTCTCAAACCTCTTGAGCATCGTAAGTACGAACAATCCCTATAGCGGCCCTTGGACGGTCAGTCATCGCAGTTACCTGAGGGCTGTGGGCGTTGGGTCTTTGGGCACCGGCAACATCGCGGTGGTGGACGGAGCCGTATTCGAAGTTGACTACGACATCCAGACGCCGGGCGCGCTCAGGCTTCTGGGAAATAACAGCCTCATGGTTCTGCATCAAAATTGCCAGTTCAGCGCAGTGACGATCAACGGCGTAACATTGGCACCGGGCACATATACTTACAACAATCTGCTCGCCCAGTTCCCCGGCAACTTTGCGGTGGGCGGGTCGGGCAGCATCACGGTGCCCGCGGTATCGTCGGCCTCGGTTCCTCCTCCTGTTACGTCGCCGGGGTACTACGTGGATTACGTGGGTGGCTCGGACTCCAATGTCGGCACAAACCCGGCGTCGGCGTGGCAGCATTGCCCCGGCGATCCAGCCGCCACCGGCGTCGCAGGCGGCACCCCGCTCAATCCCGGCGACACGGTGTTCTTCAAGGGCGGCGTGCAATACGTGCTGACGGGCGATGGAAACGCCGCTTATCAAACCGGCATCGGCTTGAATTGGAGCGGTTCGGCGTCCGACCCCATCACCTACGACGGCAACAGCGCCGGCGCCTGGGGAACCGGACGAGCCGTCTTGACGGACAACTACAGCACCAACCACATCGCGGCGTTCTACACCTACGGCGCCGTGAACAATCTGGCGTTCAACAATCTGGAGATCGGTCCGATCGGAGGGGCGGCGTCACTGCCGCCTGATCCCGGCACGGGCGTGCCCAGCAATCAGGGCTACGGCATCTTCATCAACGGCTCGCTCAGCGGCGTCACCATCGCCAACTGTTACTTCCACGACCTCGGCTACTGGGACAACCAGCCCCCCATGGACGGACTGTCGGTCGCCTCCAGCGATAACCGCGAAAGCTCCGTCGGGGTCGAGACCCATGCGGCGGTGTCATTGGTCATCACCAATTGCGAGTTCACCAGGGTTCACACCGGCGTCGAGCTGGCCTACTCCGGTGCCATGTCCAATGTCACCATTGCCGCCAGTCGCTTCCATGATTACATCGTCTGGTGCATCGATCTGGCCGGGCAAAACGGCAGCCTCGATGACCTGTACATCCACGACAACCTCTTTCAGGACTATGACTGGGCCTACTCGCCAACCTACTGGACCGGGTACAATTACCATCCGGAAAGTTGCTCGAGTTGTTTCACCGGGCCGCCGCATCAGGACGCGATCTTTCACCGGACGGGAACGGCCGGGTCAATCAACGGCGCCAACATTGACATCTATAACAACACCTGGACCGGCACGCACACCAACGGCGTGGCCACTTCCTGCATCTATCTCGAGTACGCCGCCAGCGCCAATATCTACAACAATCTGTTTAACATCCCCAATGCCGGCATCCCGGGAGACGGCGGCGGTCCGGAACCCGCCGTGGAGATTTCCTATGAACTGAATGTT
>PLTX01000053.1 GCA_003164675.1 Verrucomicrobiota bacterium
ACGCGGGCAGTAACATCGCTGCCAGTATCCCGATGATCGCGATGACAACCAGCAACTCAATCAGCGTAAAGCCGCCAATTTTGTGTTTCAGTAAGCGTCTCATATTTTGGTAATGCCTCCGTGCTGTTTTTTAAGAATGTAAGCCTTCCCGCGTTGCCCGGGCCTCCCCCGCTTCACGGCGGGTACGCCGTTATTATTGATCACATTTGAGGCTACCAGTGTGGTCAAATGCTGTCAACATAAAGTGGAACTCTCGTTCGCGGTGTTCATCTTCAGCTTGATGAACCACGGACGCGGTTCCTGTTCGCCTCCAACCAATTATGGATGCGCCCGCCGAGCCGTCAAACCAATTCGTTGAACTTGGGCAGCTCTTCATCACGATTGTACAAGTGCGGCGACAAGCGCAGACACTTTCTGCCGTCTCGAATGTGACGCAGTGAGGTGATAACATTGGCCGCGTTCAGCCTGGCATGCAACTTCGCCATGTCCGTAGCTTCGGATGATAGCGACACGATCCCCGATAGCCCCGGCCCTTCCGTCGGGCCAACGACCGTAAACCCGGCCCGAGTGGCCTGTGTAATAATCTGTCGCGCCAAAGCCAGCACCCGAGCCTCTACCGCTTCCATCCCGCATTCGAGAATCAACCGCAATGCGGCTCGTAATCCGATAATACCCGCCAGATTCAAACTGCCCGGCTCGTAACGACGCGCGTCGGGTTCGAATACCAGCGACTCTTGCGCGATGAAATTCGGATTCGACGCACTGTGCCACCCGACCAGCGGCGGATGGAACCGATGGTAATGCTCCTTCCGCACGTAGAGAATGGCGGTCCCCAGCGGTCCCAACAACCATTTGTGCGCGTCCGCTGCGGCGAAATCCACAAACTCCGCCGACGTTCGCAACGCCCCCAGACTCTGAATGGCATCGAGACAGAACAGTATCCCTCGCTCCCGCAGGAACTTGCCGATTCGATTCACATCCAGTCTCCAGCCACTTTGAAAATGCACGCTGGCCAGCGATACCAGCCGCGTCCGGTCCGTCACGATTCGCTCGACGTCCTCGACCGTAATATTCCCGAACCGACGCGGTTCTACAAACTTCACGTCTACCCCCCGCCGCGCCAGGTCCATCCACGGGTACACATTCGCCGGGTAATCGTCCCGGTAACACACGACCTGATCGCCCCGCTCCCACGGCAACCCCGCAGCCACCATCGCCAGGCCCATCGACGTCGATCCCACGAATGCGATTTCCCCCGGCTGGGCGTTGATGAGTCCTGCCGCCAACGCCCGGGTTTCGCTGACCACCCCATCGGACAACACGTCTTCCTGGTTGTCCCGTGATGCCGCTTCCACATACTGTTTCATCGCGTCCGCCACACGGCGCGGGAATGGGCTGACACCCGCATGCGCGAGGAAGACCTTGCTCTCACAGACAGGAAACTCACGACGCCGCAGGGCCTCGTCTCGCAGCAGGTCTGAAATGGTCAATGCACTCATTGCGGCTTGAATTCTAGTTTGTGTCCCGTTACAAAGCAAATGCGGTTTGCCTTCCGGTTCCAAATGCCCGATCTCGCGGAGGCACGACGCAAGGCGCCAATGACGAGATTTCGATGGTGGATGCCCGTGGTTCTCGCGACGTTGTGCGCCGCCGCCTACGCCAACACTTTTCGCGTCCCCTTCATCTTTGACGACTTCTTCACCATTGTGAACAACCCCTCCATCCGCCGGTTGTGGCCGTTGTCGGACGTGACCGCGACCACCTTTCCCGCGCTCTGGGGTCGTCCCCTGCTCGGTCTGACTCTGAAAATCAACTATGCCTTGGGCGGCTATAGTGTCGTGGGCTATCATCTGTTCAATCTGGTCGTCCACCTTCTCAATGCGATGCTGGCGTTCGGTGTCCTGCGACGTACGCTGGTCAATTTCCCCAAGTTGAATGCGGCTCGCCAAGAAACGACCTGGCTTGCGTTTGCAGTGGCGGCCTTGTGGATGTTGCACCCCCTGGCAACCGAGAGCGTCACCTATGTGACGCAGCGGACCGAGTTGCTGATGGGGCTGTTTCTTCTATCGACGCTCTACTGTTTCATCCGGGGCATCGAGTCGCCACATCCAACGATTTGGTTTGGCCTGGCTGTCATTGCCTGCACGCTCGGCATGGGCGCCAAGGAAGTCATGGTGGTCACCCCGCTTCTCATATTGGTTTACGACTACGTTTTTGGCGCGTCGTCACTGCGCGCCACGTTCCGCAGTCACGCCGCGCTCTATACGGGTTTGGCGGCCAGTTGGATCGCGCTCGCCGCGCTCCAACTCACCACGAACCTCCAGTGGAAATCGGGCCTCGATGTGTCCCCGACCGGGTGTTGGGATTATCTCGCCATGCAGTGCGGTGTTCTCACCCATTACCTGCGACTCGCCGCCTGGCCCAGCGGACTGGTGCTCGATTACTCCGACTGGCCGCGCACAATCCCCTTCTCGAGCCTGTTGCCCCGAGCGCTCCTCTTATTATTCTTGTTGGTCGCCAGCCTGTGGGCGATCCGCCAACGCCGCTGGTGGGGATTCTGGGGCGCGTGGTTCTTTCTGTTGCTGGCGCCCAGTTCCAGCCTCCTGCCCCTTCCCACCGAACCAGCCGCCGAACGCCGCATGTACCTGCCCCTCCTGGCAATCATGGCCGTGACGCTCGAGGCAGCATGGCGCGTCAGCTGCGGCATCTGGATGCGATTCAACTGGCCCCCGACCAACGCGCGCGCACGGTTGCAAACCGCCATCGCAGTGGCACTGGCTCTTGCCCTCGGCGTGACGACCTTCCGACGTAACGCCCAATACCGCACCGCGCAATCCATCTGGGCCGATGTCGTCGCCCAGCGCCCGCACAGCGCCCGCGGCGAAACCAACCTCGCCCTCGCCCTCATCGATGAAGGCAAGACAGCCGAGGCCATCCCCCATTTCCTCGTCGCGTTGCGTCTCGACCCGAACGAGCCGATCATCCGCAACGATTACGCGACCGCGTTGCTGGCCATCGGCCAAATTGACGAGGCCATCGCCCAATTCCAGGAAACTCTGCGGCGCGCTCCCGATTACGCCCCGGCCCGCAAGTCGCTCGGCCTCATTACCCAGCACCAGTTCCGCACCGAGCTCGAACACAGCCAGACCGCCCTCGCCGCTCACCCCGACGACCCAGCCGCCCACGTCAGCTTCGCCCAACTCCTCGCCGACATGGGCCGCCGCGACGAAGCCATTACCCATTACCAACAAGCCTTGCGGCTCGACCCGAATAACGCCAGCGCCCACTATAACCTCGCCAATCTCCTCGCCGAGTACGGCCGCGATGATCAAGCCCTCTCGCATTATTCCGCCGCCGCGCGCCTGACTCCAAACGATACCCGCATCCAGATCAACCTCGGCAATCTGTTCCTCAAACAGGCCCGTTGGGACAAAGCCATCGCCGCCTACACCGAGGCCCTCCGCGTCGATCCCACCGCGTTCGAGGCCCACAACAACATCGCCATCGCCCTCGCCAACCGCGGCGACCTCGCCCAGGCCACCGCCCACTTCCGCGAAGTCGCCCGCCTCAAGCCAGACGATCCCGATATTCACCGCGAATTGGCCGAAGTTCTGGACCGCCAGGGACTCCACAACGAAGCCCAACACGAGTCCAGCGAAGCCCAACGGCTCACCCTCGCCCCCAGCCCGAACTAATGCCGTGCCTGCCTTCGTTTGGAGGGCGAGGCCCCTGCCGAGCCGCTCACGTACCTTGCCGCACAGTTTCGCCAGAAATAAGGGCCGAAAACTCATAAAACTCCGTCACACACCCCCAAACAAAGCCATTTTCTGAAAAACAAAGCCAAGCGACAAAATGGCACACTTGGACTTCTAACACCTTGTCCCCCAACCTAATCCAAATCTGCTAACACCTCAGAAAATTGGCTTTGTTTTGTCAGATTTAATGTTTGCCCGGCCCTCCTTTTGGAGTGCGGCGACTTGTCGCCGCTTTGCCGTTCGCTATTCTCCCCCATTTCAAAGAACACCTACTTCCCAACCCGGCAAGCATATCGGAACGCCGATACAAATGTCAAACCCAAAATTCGATAAAACATCGCGCGTCATACGACGCCAGGCGCGGCGCCGCCTATGCTATCGCTTCCGCTCGGAGGGTCGGGCTTCCGCACGACCGTCGGCTGTAGCGCTGCTGCCCACCTCCCGTGTCCCGTCTCCTCGCCCCGACTCCTACGTCGGGGTCGCCGTGTTGGCCCCTTTCCCTCTAGCCACGGCGACTGCCCGCCTCAGGCGGTGCTTGCCCCGATTCTGAGGTCGGGGCCGTCCGGCTGCTTTGGTGGCGCAACGCCCTTGCTCAACCCCGGCGGACGGAAAACGGCTCGACCTCCCGTGGCCGGAATGCGGGTCCGACGTCCGCATTGGCGAGAGCCGCCCGGGCTCTGATCGCCGCGCGGCAATGGCTGGGAGAGGAACGTCACCAGTAAACAGGCGGATTTTTACATACCTTTTACTTCCCGGATTTCCGAACTGCCGTACACTCGTGCCGTGAGCCAGAGCGCACTTGGGAGACTGCTATGAAACTGAGGTCGTTGCTCTTGCCCGCCGTCTGTCTCAATCTTCTCGTTTTCTCTCCGGTTTCCACCCGTTCGCAAACCCTCGTCACATTCGATGACCTATACGAGACGGCTTTTGGCTCATACATCGCGAATGGCTACCAAGGGCGTGGCGGCAGCACATTCGCCGGTGGTTTCACCCCGCACAAAGTCTGGACGTCGCCAGACGAAAGGAACGCATGAACCGAATGCGACGCGGTTATCTCGTCCTAGGAATCCTCGTTGGGTCTGCGTTGGGTTCCCGCCCTTCCATGGCACAATCAGAATACACCGCCGACTACCAGACCAACATCATCAGCGGCGTGGTAAGCAATTGGGCGGAGGGTCCGTATTCGGTCGGATACACCAACTCTGCGGATGTACTGCTGATCCAGAATGGTGGCGTGTTGTCCGACGGAAACGCCGATTTGGGGTATAAGGGAAGCAACAACGTGGCGCTGGTTACGGGCAGCGGCTCGGTCTGGAGCAATGGGGGCATGGGAGAGCTCCGTGTCGGCACTTACAGTGCAGGCAATCAGTTGATAATCTCGAATGGTGGCGCCGTGTTTAACAACAATGCTTACCTGGGCTTCTACTCTAGCAGTAGCAACAACATGGTCTCAGTCACCGGCACCGGCTCGGTGTGGAGTAGTAGTGACATGTATATCAGCACTCAGGGTGCCGGAAACCAGTTGGTCGTCAGCATGGGCGGCACAGTGTACAGCGGTACCACGCGCATTGGAAGCACCGTCGGCACCAAGGTTGTGGTCAGCGACCCTGGCTCGGACTGGATCAGTACTGGCTCCATCCTTGTCTCCGGTAGCGGTGGCTCGTTGTTTGTCGGCAGTAGCAGCGGCTCTAGCTTTGGCGGCGGTAATACACAGTACGACCAGTTGATCGTCACCAACGACGGCGAATTGCGCGTGACCAACAACATCGGCGGTGGCCGTCTCGCGGTAAACGGCACGTTCTCGCTGGATAGCGGCACGGTGACGGTGGACAGCCTCCAAGTTAATGGTAATGGTGTTGTCACGTTCAACGACGGGGTGTTGAACACCAAGACTACACATATTAGCAACGGCTCGGGGTTCACGGTTGGGAACGGCACGAACGTCGCCACTCTAACCTTGGCCAGCGGCGGCTCTGGATTCCACTTCTTCGCCAAAGGATTGACGATTTCGAGCAACGCGACGTTGAGTGGCGTAGGGACTATCAGTGGCGCTACGACTGTCAATGGCGGCGGAGTGCTTGCCCCCGGCGACGGTCCGGGCAGCATCACATTCAACAACAGCCTGACGCTCGCGCCCGGCTCGACGTTCGCCATCGCCCTCAACGGCACGGGAGCAGGTCAGTATAGCCAAATCATCGAGTTGGGGGGCACCGTGAGCGTCAGCAACTGCGTCTTGAGTGTGTCGCTCGGCTACACACCATCACCGGGCGATTCCTTCACGATCATCAGTAATCTCACTTCGATGGCTGTTCTTGGGACTTTCGTCACTACCAGTGGCGTGGCGCTACCTAATGGGGCGGACTTCGTCGTGGACAACACGACCTTCCAGATCGACTATGCCGCCAACGCCGATGGCCTGGATGTAGACCTGACCGCATTCATCCCCGAGCCGTCCGCATTTCTGCTGGCCGCGCTCGGTGGCGTATCCCTCGCCGCGTTCCTCAGACGCAAGCGCGCGTAACCTGTCCGTATTGACGCCCCTTCCCCTCAACTCATCTTCACGGCGAAATCGGCCACCGTCGGTTTCGCCAGGCGTTCGTAGTCGGCGTACCGCATCTTGATCGCGTCGCTGTGCGTGCCGGTCTGGAAGGTGCCTCCCGCCCTTGGGGAGCACGAAACGGTTATTCCTCTCATCGGGCACAAGCCGAACGAAGGCCATTTGTGCTTGACGAGTCCCGACCGGGAGTCCAGTCTGACCCTCGTTTCGTTTCGTAACGCCAAGAGGAGGGCATTTCATGAAGAAACTCGCATTGACCACAAGCTTGATGGCTCTGCTGTCCATTTCAGTCGCATCAGCGCAACTGCTGTACTTTGACGATTTCGGCCAGTTCCCAAACGGGACCGTCTTGACCGATACCAACTATGTCCCCGGAGCATGGATTCCCCCCGGAGCGTCCGCGCTGATTTCCACAAACAACGGCGATACTACCGGCGCCAGCGCCATCGCCTCCAACTTGCTCGGCAGCATCCGCCTGTTCGCCAACGTACCGGCTGACTCCCAGGCCGAGTACGATGCCCGCCTCTGGGACTGCAACTCGGGCTTGGCCGCATCCGCAACCAACCAGGTGGTGACCGTCAACTGGTTGTCCTGGTTCGCCACCACCAAATCGCTGACCGCCACCGGCGGCCTGGCTGTTGGCTTGTCTGCCACCAACCTCGACGACTGCTGCAATGGCCTCATCTGTCTCGAGCCTCACTCGCCGCTCCTGTTCTTTAGCGACAGCGGTTCCATTTATGTGCTGACCAACGACGCTGAAAACTTGGCCAGCTCTCTCCCGGTCGTCCGCATCGGTAGCTGGAGCAGTCTCGTCGGCCAGATCATGACCAATGTCTTGACGCTGAATTACCCCGCCCGGAAATTTTCCTTCTCGCTCAACGGCACGGTCCTCACCAACAACATGAGCCTGCCGAGAATGTTCACCAACATCTTTACCGAAGTGGACTTCTATGGCACCCAAATATTCCCCACCTCGGCGGGCGACAAGTTCGCGTTGGACAACCTTCAGATTCTCGTCGCCAACACCAACTCCGATGTCCACGAGTTCCTCGTCGCCGCCAAGGGCCAGCAGTTCAACCAAACCAGCTCGGGCACGCCCAGCCACTCAACCACCGGCTGGGTCTTCTACTCCGAGGTGCAGGCCGTACAATCCGATTCGGTATGGATGGCCACGTTGCATTTCCCCACCGGCGCCAAAACCAACCTCGAGCAGGAAGGCTCAGGCTCAATCCACTGGAGTTTCACCGACCCGTTCTTTGCGCAAGCGAACCTGGACGCGGCGCACGGCACCGGCGTCTACCGCCTGGCCATCCTTGGCGCCAACCAGGGACTCCAGCAATCCTCCATGACCCTGTCCAGCGGCTCCTATCCGAACACGCCGCAGATTTCGAATTTCGACACCGCCCAGGTCATCAATGCCAGTCAGGACTTCACCCTCCAATGGAACACCTCCGGCGGCGGAGCCGCCGACTGGGTCATGGCCCAGATCTACGATTCGCTCGGTAACACGGTCGTGACGACGCCGGATTTCGGCCGGTCGAATGCCCTGAATGGAACCGTCACCTCCTTGGTGCTGACCGCCGGCACCCTCCAGGCCAGCAGCACGTATCAGGGCGATTTGGTATTCGCCAGGTTCCTCGCTCTCGATTCCAATAGCGTTTCGGGCGCTATCGGCGGCGTCGGCTATTACAATGATACACAATTCCCGCTGGCAACCATCTCGCCCCCGCAGGCCGGACCGTCCTGTGTGTTGACCCCCGCGCTGGCGACCAACGACGTCGGCACTCTCCACACCGTCACCGCCACCGTCACCACCAACACCATGCCCGTCTCGGGTGTCACGGTCAATTTTACCGTCCTCTCCGGACCAGACGTCGGCACCAGCGCCGCACCGGCAACTGACAGCTCAGGCACCGCGACATTTGGCTATACCGGCGCCACGAATGGCACGGATTTGATCCAGGCCTCCGGCACGGTTAACGGCCTGGCATTCACCGGGACCGCAGTTGTGGTTTGGTTGCCTCCGGAAATCCTACCGGTCGCTGTCTGTCAGAATCCTACTGTGCCGGCCGACGCCGGTTGCCAGGCGGCTGTTACCGCGTCACAAGTCGATAATGGATCGTATGCGCGGAACGGCGGCTCGATCGTGGGGTACTCCCTCACGCCGCCAGGCCCGTACTCGCTCGGCGTCAACAGTGTGACCCTGACCGTGACCGACAACCGCGGCGGCACCAACTCCTGCTCCGCCACGATCACCGTCGTCGATCAAACGCCCCCGACCATCACCTGTTCCTCCAACCTCGTCGTCGTCGTGCCGTTCGGAGCAACCAACGGCGTGGTCGACTTCAGCGCGCCGACTGTCTCCGACAATTGTTCGGTGCAGAGCACCGCGTGCCTGCCGACGTCTGGCTCGGTATTCCCACTCGGCACGAATACCGTCACCTGCACCGCCGTCGATGGCTCTTCCAACACCAACCAGTGCTCGTTCCAGATCGTCGTGACCGCCGCGCCCGCACAGGCCGATCTGGCCGTGACGGGCACCAGCAGCGTCACAACGGCTTCGCTGAACAATGCATTCAGCTACACGCTGGTGGTGACGAACAACGGGCCGCAGGCCGCCCCTGACGCGCAATTGGTCGATTCGTTGCCCACCGGCTCACTGTACAGCAATGCGACCACCAGCGTCGGCAGTTGCACCAACATCGCTGGCGTGCTCACGTGTGATTTCGACACGCTCGCCGACGGCGCGACAGCGACCGTCACCGTTTGGGTTACTCCCACCAACTCCGCCGTGGCCAGCGCCTGCAGCACCGCGTCGGTCACCAACTCATTGGTGGATCCCGTGGCGGCCAATAACTCCGCGACGGTCTGCACCCCGGTCGTGATCGATAATCTGGCGGTGACGGCGTTCACAGCTCCGAAGAAAGTTACCTTGAGCGCCAAGAAAACCAACGTTGTCGCCAAACTGTCCGTCACCATCCAAAACCGCAGCCTGCATACCGAGGTGATTCGCGATCTGGCCACGCTCAGCAACCTCGTCACCGTGGAATTGTTGCCGTTGGGCCCGGATACGAACAGTTGTCCGTCACCAGTCGCGCAACTCGTTCCGCCGAAGAAGCTGCCGATCACGCTCGCCGCCGGCAAGACCGCAAAGCTGGCCTACACGGTCCACTTCACCTGCGCCACCGATCCGCTGGCAACGACGAAATCTGCGAACCACAACGACTACCAGTACCTCGTCACGGTTCATCACGCCGCGATCGACGGCGTGCCGGATTCGTACACCGCCGATGATGCGTGCCCGCACAACGCGCTGGGCGTGATTCCGTATACCAACGGCAAGATCAAAGACAAAGGTTGCGGCCTCAAGAACAAGGATCGCACCTTCGGCCCGGTCGTGACCGACATTGTCGACAAGCGCCCGTAAGACCGGCGCTGGATGTTTGAACCGTAACCACGCCTTCAGGAGCAACTCTCCTGAAGGCGTGGCGCGTCATGACAAATTCAGGCCGCATCCGCGAAGCGCCGCCCGGCAGCCTCAACTCATCTTCACCGCAAAATCCGCCACTGTCGGTTTCGCCAGGCGTTCGTAATCGGCGTACCGCATCTTGATCGCGTCGCTGTGCGTGCCCGCCTCGAACACAATTCGTTCCGCTTCGCTCAGGCTCGCGTCGACGTACCCCGCGACGCCGTATAACGCGCCAAACGGCGGCATCGTGCCCACCGCGCAATCGGGGAACAGCGCCTTGAAGTCCGCTTCCGTGGCCAGCGCCGTCTTTCGTCCGGTCGCCTTGTCCAATTTCTCCAGATCGACGCGGTGGTCCGCCGGCAACACCGCCATGAGCAGATCCCCGTCCGCCTTCACCATCACCACTTTCGCGTGGCTCCGGCCCTTCACGTGCTCGATGGCCGCCAATTCCTGCGCCGTGAACGCCTCGGGATGATGCAACACCTCGTACCGAACCTTGCTTTGGTCGAGAAACTCAATCAGTCTCGCTGGCACTCCCATGACGCACCTCCACGGTCACTATACCCCGCCCCCGTCCCCGCGCAAACACTCACGTTCTGTCACAGTTCATTAGGTGGACTGACCCCTCACCTTAATCCTCTCCCCGCAATCGGGGAGAGGAGACGGAGTGCGTTCCCCTCTCCCCTTCAAAGGGAGAGGGTCAGGGTGAGGGTTCATTTTCCGGCCGCGCCGATCAGCGCAGCAAACTTCGCTCCGTACTCCGGATCATCGCGCAACGCTCTCAGTTCGCCATCGCGCACCGCCAGCGACGCGTATTGTGGTTGCTTCGCCAGCAGTGCCTGCAAGACGGCGTACGCTTCCGCCAGTCGGCCCGTCCGCGCGTAGGCGCACGCCAGATTGTATCGCGCCGCCCACAACGTTCCGTCGCCCGCAACGGCCTGCTGCAGTTGCACGATCGCCTCGTTGTAGTCGTGCATCTTCAGATAAATCACCCCCAGCGTCCCGCGCGCCATCGGCAACTGCGGCGCATGCGGATTGGAATGCGTCACCGCCCGCTCGACCGCCACGCGCGCCTCCTCCAAACGATGCGCCGCCAGCAGCGCCACGCCCAAATCGTAGTTCGAATGCGGATCGTCGGGGAAATGCTCCAGCGCCGCGCTCCACAGCGAGATGTCATCATGCCACACCGCTATCTGCGCCCGCGTCCGTAAACCAAGCAGCGCCAGCCATGCGCCCACGGCCACACAGAACGCCACCTTGCCCAACGCCGATCCGCGCCGCCACATCCATAGTATCCCGACCGAAAACGCCAGCAGCACCGGCACCATGGCCAAGTACGCATAGCGGTCGGCCATCGCTTGTCCGCCGACCTGCACCAGCCCGCACACCGGCAGCAGCAACGCCACGTAACTCCCCCACGCCGCCAGCAGCACTGGCATCCGCTTCCGCAACCACACCGCCACGATCGTCACCGCGACGCAGAATAGCACCGGCCCCACAAACTCCCCGCTCCGCAGGCTGACACTGTCGCTCAACGGATAGAACGGCGAAAGCCACGACGGCCAAACCAGTTTCCACAAATAAAACACCATGCCGTGCGCCGCCACCAACACCCGCATGGTCGGCGTGTTTTCCGACAATCCTTCGAGTTGTTGCTGCGCTCGCGCCCCAATCGCGCCGACCGCCGCCGCCGCGCTCAGCGCAATCACCGGCCATTTCTCCGCCACCAACCGCCACGCGCCTCGTCCTTGGTACCGTCGCAACGGAAAGTAATCCATGGCCAGCATCACGACCGGCAGACTCACCGCAAACGGTTTTGTCAGGAGCGCGACCGCATCCAGCGCCACCGCCGTCCACCACCAGCCCCGACACAAGTCGTTGTGTCGGGGCCAGCCACGGTGCAGCTTGCCATCGTCCCCGACCGCGCGGACGTACGCGCACAGCGCCGCCACCATCCACAACGAGCACAGCAGTCCGTTGCGCGCGGCCACCCACGCCACCGATTCCACCTGCAACGGATGAATCCCGCAAACCAGCGCGATCAGCGCGCTCATTGCCAGCCGTTCCATCGGTCGCATGTCCGCTGCCTTCCCGGTCAGCATCCATACCAGCGCGCCGACGAGCGCAACGTACACGCCGTGCAAGATCCAGTTCGTCGCGTGATGCCCGACGGCGTTCAATCCCCAGATTTGGTAGTCCGCCAGATGCGTCATCCACGCGATGGGTTGCAGATAGAACGGCTCCAGCGACGTCCACATCCAGCGCAGCGATGACCACGAAAACGTCCCCATTCGCGCCAACTCCCTGAGATAGATGTGGTCATCCCAGTCGACAAACCCGTTCACCAGCACGGGCCGAAACACCCAGAGTGACAGGATCGAAACGAAGGTCAGCGACCACGCGACAACGCGAGGCGAAATATGCAGACAATGTACGACTCCTCTCCCCTCTGGGGAGAGGCAGGGTGAGGGGTCCGTCTTTCCTCCCATGTCAGATCTCTCTACGTACAGCGGACTACCAGAACTTCCAATCGCCCCGGGCCAGCACCCACGCCGCGAGCGCCGCGTTGCTCACCGCGTGCGCCACGACGCAGGCGAACACGTCCTTGCGCTTGTAGTACAGCCAGTTATACAACGCCCCGCAGATCAGCCCGGCCAACCATTGATAGTGTTCCCCGCCGAATAGCGCCACCGTGACCGCGAACGACATCCACGTGAATGTTCCGATGGCCACGCCCTTGAAATCCTCGTTCACCAGCCACCGAATCAGGAACGCGCGCCAGAACAATTCTTCCATCACTGGCACCACGATCACCGCACCGAACACGCGAAACAAAATGAAAATATTCCGTTGCGCCACCGACTGGATTGTTGTCGGGTCAAACGGCACGACCGCCTTGCCCATTTTCGGATAAAGCGGATCGATCCCAATCCAGATCACAATCGCCACCAACCCGACAAAGATCGCCCATCCCCACGATTGTAGGGCGAGCGTCCCGCTTGCCGTCGTTCGCTCCCCTCCCCCGGAGGGGTTGGGGGTGGGTTCCTTTCCCCACATCGGCGACCGCAACTCCACATACTGTTTGCGGAAATAGATCAGCGCCGCCGCCACCGCCAGCGTCTTCGCCGGATACATCCACAACAGGTTCGCATCCGACTGGACAAGCAGGAACGCCATGTAGATGCCCATCGGCACCACATACGGTAGCCACGGTCTCGATTTCAGCGTATCAGCCACGAGCGGTGAGCCAGCCTAAAACCTCATCCCGACCCTGTCGAGGAAAGTATCTGACCTCTCGCGATTGGGCCGCCCGGCCCGACGAAAAGGTCGACGACGAAGCCAGGAGTGAAAAGATGATGGGGTGCCTCGTCTTCCGCCAAGAACATAACCAATCCATCGTGGTATGTCTTATCCAAGTGCTCCATCGGTGGTTCGCGGAAGGCAAACCAAAGCGTCCAAGTCGAACGGCCGGTTGGGTTGCGTTTGTCCTGAACGGTCGCCATCGCCCAGTAACATAGGTAAGGTCGATACTTGTGTGTCTGTGCCTGCAAGCACCATGTCCCCGCTGGAATGGGCGTGACGCGGACGGGATATGTCCGTCGTCCCGCGACAAACTTCTCCGTCTGAACCTCGTATGAAGCGTTCTGGTGTGTCATGGCTCAATAGACTGCACATCGCTCGCAAAGATTACTTCGTCGCTGACTGCACCTTCGCCGGCACCGCATTGGTCTGGCTATTCATCTTCAGGAACACGCCGCGCAGGAGCCAGTGCTTCTTCAATCCCTGCACCAAATTGTCAGTGTCCACAACGAGGCTGGAAATGCGGGCGAGAATCTTGTCGTTGGACTGGACTTGCGTGTTGAGGTTGCTGGTGATCGCCGCGAGATTCAGGATCGTGTCGTTCAGGCTGGAGGCGATGGCGACAAGGTTGGTGTTCACGCTCGTGTGCAGGTCGGTGGGAATCAGCCATTCCCCCAGTGAACCGTGCGGATCGCGGAGATTGGCGGTGACGACAACCATGTTGGTGACCATCTCGTTCGCATTCGCCGTCAGTTGCGCCGTATTGGTCAGCACCGTGTACAACTGGTTGGTCAGGCTGAGTATGTTCGGCAGCGCCTCCTTGATCGTGCCGACCAACGCCTGCGCCTGGTCGGTCAACGAGGGTTCTTCATCCTGCTGGAGACGAACGCCCTTGCGCACCTTGGACAGCGGCACCCAATGGTCGTGAATCCATAACTCGCTCACTTTCCCGTGTTCTTCACGCACGGTCGCCCCGCCGGTCACGCCGGGGCTGATCTCCATCACGCGATTGCCGAGAAAGCCGGCCGCGGCCACGCGGATTCTCGAGTCGGTCCATATATAACCGTAGTACGGACTGCGCACCTCCATGCCCACATACACCCGGTGCTGGGCGCCCGGCGGTTGCGCCGTGATCACCGTGATGTTGCCCACTTCAAACCCCATCAACATGACCGGATCGCCGACCTTCAGCCCCTCGCCGCTGTCCACGAACGTGAAGTAGGGACTCTTCTGAATCAGCCACCCTTTCCGCTGCGCCATGTGGTACAGGTAGTAGGCAAATCCCGCCACCAACGCGAGAATCGCAACGAGCACGAACACGCCAACGACTTTTTCCACGCGCTGCAGGCGCGTCCGCAATTGGGGTGTCAAATCCTGTATCGCCATATCAAATCTCGTTCATCAAAAGTTCCCGTACCACGGGCTCCGCCGCCGCCTCGACCTGCTCACGCCCGCCGATCACCCGGAATTGTCCGCCTTCCACCACGGCGAACTGGCTCGCCACACCAATCCACCCGCGAAAATCATCCGCGCTCGCCACAATCGCCAGCGGTTTGCCATCCATAAGCCGATTCTTGTGCAACTGACGCAAAAAATCCAGCCACCAGCGCGACTCGCGCAGTGACAGCGTCGAGAGCGGGTTGTCCAGGAACAACACCTCGACGGGCGACGCCAACGCGCGCGCCAGGGCCACGCGCTGCTGCACGCCCAGGCCCAACCGGCTCGGCATGAACGACGCGTAGTCTCGCAAATCCGTCTGCGTAAGCAACTCCTCCACCCGCGCCGCGATCTCGTTTTCCTCGCCGCCGTGCCGATACTGCAAGGGCAGCGCGATGTTGCGCGCGACCGTCAGGTGGCTGAACAACCGCCCGCTCTGCCCGAAAACAAATCCGATGCGGTGACACCATGCCACCCGATCTTGCTCCCTCGCGTGATTAAAGTCCTCGCCGAAAATCCGCAGCGTCCCCCCCACCGGCCGGCTCAACCCTGCCGCCGTCAGCAACAGCGACGACTTCCCACTCGAAGGTCGCCCGCCCACCACCCAAAACTCACCCGAGCCAATCCGCCAGTTTACGTCGCGCACCACCACCGTGTCGGACCGGTCTTCGTAATGCGTCACCTGCACGCCCGCCAGTTCGATGGCAATGCTGTCTGACTTCGTCTTTGTGGTGGCATCAGCCATGGTCAAACATCTGATTCATCTCATCCAAACACGTATCCCAGCAAAAACAATGCATCCAACAGCACGATGGCGGTCACGCTTTCGACAACCGCCCGCGCCGTCACCCGCGAGACTTCCTCGACGCGCAATGGACGGGCCAGTCCGTGGTAGCAACTCACCACCGCGATGATGGCTCCGAACAATGTCGTCTTCAGCGCGAATAACACGAAATCCTCCCAACGCAGGGCGTTGCTGAGTTGGTCCAGGTAGTTGGCAAATGTCAGCGGCACGTCCTGTATAAAGGCAAAGATGTACCCGCTGCCGATGGCGACGAACACCAGATAGGTCGCCAGACAGAAAACAGACAGCGATAACGCGATCACCCGCGGCATCACGAGATAATGCACGGGGTCGATCCCCAGCGACTCCAGCGCCTCAACCTCGCCGAGCGCGCGGATGGTCCCGAGTTCGACTACGTTGGACGTTCCCGCGCGCGCCAGCACGATCAGCGCCGTCAGCAGCGGGCCGAGTTCGCGCACAATCACCGTCACCATAATTGTGCCAATGTATCCCTCGGCGCCAAGCTTCGTGAGCAATCCCACCGTCTGCCCCACGATCAACAGGCCAAATATCGCGCCGATAAACCCGATCATCGGAAGCAGCCGCACGCCCGCGTTCCAGATTTGGCTGAAAATCAGCGGATGGACGACCCGCTTCGAGACATTAAACTTGGTTATCGTCACCCCGAGCGTGATAACGGCAAATGCGACCAGTTCTCTCAGCACTCCGATCGTGTCGAAAATCTGCGCGCCGAGCCGTTCCACGCCCGCGACGGCTCCCGCATCCTCCCCGGTCAGGTTCGATATGGTCTTCATCATTGAAGCCAAGGCAACAAGGTAATTTGTTCCGTGAAGCGACGAATGACAAGCAGATGTTGCGTTGCTCAATCCGAAACCAACGCGCCGTAACGCAGATTGCGAACGCTGACGGTCAGTTCGCTGGCCTCCAGCACTTCCATCGCCATGAGTAACACCACGCCGCCCGCGACGATGATGTCCGCGCGCTCGGGAGGCAGCCCCGGCACTTTCTTGCGTTCGGCCAGCGGCATCGCTTCCAACCTCTCAAGCAGCGCCTCCAACTTCTCCCGCGAAATCGTCGCGTGATCAACCGCGCCGCATTCGATTCGGGCCAATGTCGTGATCGTTCCGCCGGTGCCAATCAATCGGCATCGGCTCGCACTGTAGCCCGCCAGCGCCGGCGTCAAGGTCGCTCGCAAATGCTCGCACAGTTCCGCAAACCTTCCTTCGCCAAACTTCTCCGTGAGCCGCAATGCCCCCAGCGGCAAACTTTGAAAGAGCTCCATCTTCCCGCCAACCCCCTGGATGAACTCGGCGCTGCCACCGCCGACATCCACGACCAGAATCGGCGCGCCCGACCACTCGGGATCGCTGGACACGCCGCGAAAAATCAGTTCGGCCTCGCGCCCTCCGGAAATCAACTCCACGTCCAGCCCGCACACGTGGCGGACCTGGCCTAAAAACTCATCGCGGTTCGCCGCGTCGCGGGCCGCGCTGGTCGCCACCGCCACACAATCCGTCGCGCCAAGCGCCCTCGCCTCGGCAAGAAAATCCTGAATCGCCCGCACCGTCCGCGCCATCGCCGCCGGCAGGAGCCTCTTACTGTCATCGACTCCCTCGCCAAGACGCGTCGTGCGATCCTTGGTGGCCACCGGAACCATTTGGCGCTCAGACACATCCGCGACAAGCAGCTTGACGGTGTTGGTTCCGATATCAATGACGGCGCGGCGCATTTGTCATCTGTCCCTTCCGCAATTTGTAATCGTGACTGGCCGCAAATGCAACGCGCTCCTTCGGAAAAACCACGGAGTTGCGCCTGCATTGTCTCCGTGATAGCTTCCGCATGACGAATTGCTATGGATCCCCCCCAAAAGCCGCGTGGAGCGTGGAGTTACATGGGCGTTGGCTCCCAGATGGTCGCGGCAACGTTTCTCGGCGCGGGCATTGGCTGGTGGTTGGATGAACTGACAGGAATGTCTCCGCTGTTTCTGGTCATTTTCTTCATGCTCGGTTCAGCCGCCGGATTCATCAGCGTCTATCGAGCTTTTCATGATGGTGAGGGACCCCCATCGTGACGCTCGACCGTCCAGCCATCTTGGGGATCGTCTTCGGGGTCATTATTGGCGGAGTTTATATCGCATTACAGCGAAATGCCTTGCGACAAAAAGCTGCGGCACCTCCTCCGCGCGGAGTGGTCGCATTGGTGCCGGGAGCGGCAGCTCGACTGCTGTTTCTGATCGTGGCTTGGTGGCTGGCTTTTGCGTTGGCAGGAGCCGATAGATACTGGTTGACGGGTGCTTTGGTCGTTACCTATACTGCGCCGCTCTTGAGCCAGTTGAAGGAGTTAATTTTCCCGAAAAAGTGAGCGAGTCCCTATGGGCGAGCAACATATGCTTGTGCATGTGCCGTTCCAGTTGTTCGGCATCAACCTGAGCATTACCAACTTCGTGGTCATGTTGTTCGTGGCGGCTGGAATGACATTCGTATTCCTTGCAGGCGCGGCGTGGGCGCTACGGCCAACGGGCGAGGGACGTTTCCCGAACATGGTGGAGGCGATGCTGGAGTTCGTCCGCGAGAATGTTTCCGACGCGTGCATGGGTCGCCATGGAGCCCACTGGTTCCCGTTTGTCGCAAGCGTGTTCTTCTTCGTTCTCTTTTGCAACCTGCTGGGGCTGGTTCCGATTCCGGGTTACTTCCATGCGGCGACCGGTAACCTGAACGTCACGGCGGTCATGGCGATCCTCGTTTTCCTGATTGTCCAGACGGTTGCGATCAAAAGTCACGGCGTGAAATTCTATTTGGACGTGCTCTTTCCCAAGAGCGCACCGGCCATATTGCGATACACCTTGATGCCACCGATCGAATTCATTGGCATCCTCGCCCGGCCCTTCTCACTGGCGATTCGTCTGTTCGCCAATATGACGGCCGGCCACCAGATTGTCCTGGTGCTGCTAACCGGCGACTTGATCGGGGTGACCTATCTCCTGAAGCAGGGCATCTTCATGAAGATACTGGCGCCCCTGCCGTTGGTGGGCGTAATCGTGATGGATGGTTTTGAGATTTTCGTGGCCTTCATACAGGCCTTCATTTTTGCCCTGTTAACGGCGTTGTATCTGGGCGAAGCATTGGAAGAGTCGCACTAGACCTATCACACAAACTGTCGGAGAAAATGGAATGGACACAAATACCGTAGCGCAAACAGCACAAATGATCAGCCCACAGGCGCTCGCGTGGCTGGGCGCGGGTCTGGCCGTCGGGCTGGGCACGTTGGGTTCGGGCGTGGGCATCGGCATCATCTTTGGCAAGAGCATCGAGTCGGCCGCGCGCCAACCAGAAGCCGCGCCGTTGATCAACCGCATGATGTACACCGGCTTCGCCCTCGTCGAAGCGCAGGCACTGTACGCCTTGCTGATCACGTTCCTCCTCCTCGCCAAAAAGTAATCCGTCCATGAAAAGAATCCATCGAATTATCAATGGTCTCATCGCCGCGTTGACTCTGGTCGCTGTCAGCGGCGCCGTGGCCTGGGCGCAAGAAGCTTCTCCGCCACCGGGCGAAGGAAGCCAGCTCCCGCCAACGGACTGGGGACTGCAAATCTGGACACTGCTTACCTTCCTGGTGTTGTTCGCTCTGTTGGCGAAATTCGCGTTCAAACCCATCGCCCAGGCGCTCGATCGTCGCGGTGAGTCGATCAAGAAGTCCATCGAGGACGCCGAAAAACAGCGCGCCGACGCGAAAAAGCTGATGGACGACTACCAGAAGCAACTCGCCGATGCCCGCAACGAAGCCGGCAAAATCATCGAGGAAGCCCGCCAACTCGGCGAACGGGTCCGCAAGGAAGTCGTCGACAAGTCCAATGCCGAAGCCTCGGCCGCCGTCCAGCGCGCCCAGGAGGAAATCCAGCGGCAAAAGGACAAGGGGATTCAGGAGATGAAGGACACGGTGGCCGCGCTGTCGGTCCAGATCGCCTCGCGCGTCATCGAAAAGGAAGTCAACGAAGCCACCCATCGTCAGCTCGTTGACAACCTGATCAAAGACCTCAGCAAAGTCCAGCGCGCCTGATCAACGAATTTTCCACCATGCCGCACGATCCCATCAATAGTGGTTACGCCCGCGCCCTCTTCGACATGGCGCAGCCCGAGGGCGTCGTCAGCCGTGTCGAGGAAGAATTGTTCCGCCTCCGCGAATTGCTCAAGAAGAACCCGGACCTGTTGGAGTTTCTCAAGGACCCCAACATCCAGCACGAAGGCAAGCGCAAAGCCCTCAGCGACCTCTTTCAAGGCCGCGTCCACCCGCTCGTATTGAACCTGTTGATTACCCTCAGCGATCAGGATCGCGCCGGCCGCGTACTGAATGTCATCGAAGAATTCAGCGCCCAGGTCGCCAGTGCAACCGAAAAAGTCAGCGGCGAAGTCACCACGGTCATCCCGCTCGATGACGCGACCTTGGGGCGTCTCGCGACGGAATTGTCGCGCATCACCGGCAAGAGCGTGCAGCTTTTTCAGAGGGTCGATCCCGCGATTCTCGGCGGGGCAATTATCAAGGTCGGCGAGCAGATCATCGACGGGAGTCTTCGCCGCAAGCTCAATCAGATCAAGGAGCGGTTGGCGCAGTAACGAGGAAGACCATGCCAGACACTTTCTCATTCGACTCGAAACAAATTTCCGATGCCCTGAAACGCTGCATCTCGCAGTACAAGTCCGAGGTCACCGTCCAGGAAGTCGGGGAAGTCATCGAATGTGGCGACGGGATTGCCCGCGTCAAGGGACTGCCCAACTGCATGGCCGAAGAAATGTTGGAGTTCCCCAAGAACATCTTCGGCATGGCGCTCAACCTCGAAAAAGAGCAGGTCGGCGTGATGATCCTCGGCGATTTCACCGAAATCTCCGAAGGCGACCTCGTCAAACGCACCGGCCGCCCGCTGTCCGTGCCCGTGGGCGATGAGTTGCTGGGCCGCGTGGTCAACGCCATCGGCCAACCCATCGACGGCAAGGGCCCGATCAACACAAAGTCATTGCGGCCTATCGAATCGCGCGCGCCCAGCGTGATCGAGCGCGAACCCGTCAAGCAACCGCTGCAAACGGGCCTGAAGGCCATCGATTCGATGATCCCGATTGGCCGCGGCCAGCGCGAGTTGATCATNNCGATACGATCATCAATCAAAAAGGCGGCGATGTCGTTTGTATCTACGTCGCCGTCGGGCAGAAAAAATCCACTGTTGTCAGCGTCGTCGAGACCTTGGAGAAACATGGCGCGATGGATTACACCATCGTCGTCA
>PLTX01000081.1:0-15827 GCA_003164675.1 Verrucomicrobiota bacterium
ATTTTTGAAGACTCAACATTTCGCCGGCCGCCCTGCTCCTATGGCTTCACGCTGGAGTAATCATCGTCAAAAGGTTTTTGAGACATGAAGAGATCGTCAGGTAGAAACAGGAGATTGCCATGCAGACCAACAGTAAGGAAATTCGACTAGCGCTGACACGACAGGAAACGGCGAGAGCCTTGGGCGTGACACCAATCACGGTTGACCGCTTGGTTGCTCGCGGACTACTGCGACCTTGCCGCGCATTGCGGCGACCGCTGTTTCCGCTCCCCGAGATCGAACGGTTTCTGAAAGAAACGACTGTTGAATAGCGGTGTGCCACACAAGCCTCGCTGTTCGCCATGCGGCCAGCCATGCGACTCACGGCGAACTCAGAATGACCCGGCCATCGCCGGATGTCAGGCATTCGGTTTCGCCGCCCGCATCGGCACTACGTTGTCCGCGTCAAGCTGCACCGAAAGATTGATCTTGCTTGCCATTTCTAAGGAATGTTTGTCCTGGTGCGCGGCGTAGGTTCGGAGAAGGAGCGCACCGCCGTCTTTATGCCGCAACCAGCCCGCCAAGGTGCGAATCGGAACGCCTTGTTCCATGCAGCGGGTAGTGAAGTATCGGCGCATATCGTGATGGGTAAAACTCCTGCGCAACTTGGCCTCGCGGCATGCGGTCTTGAGTGCATCCCTGCAACCATTGACGCGCATGATGCGGTCATCGGGTTTGATGCCTTCAATCTTTCGGGTTTGCCTAGCTTGGCGGACTTTCAACAACAGTTCGCGCATGGCGGGGAATAGCGGCACAACGTCCCGTTCGGTCTCATCGCGGCCCTTGCCGGCAATGTAGAATATGCCTCTGTCAAAGTCCACGTCTTGCCACTTCAGCCCGCAGGCCTCCGATAAACGCAGGCCCGAATAGGCCATGAGTTCGACGAGATCACCGGCATCGCGGTCGCGGTGATTGCGGAGTGTGCCAACCAGCCGCCGGAACTCGTCGGCAGTAGGCGGGTCGGGGTTGGGGCGGGGGAGCTTCAACCGCTCCAGTTTGGCCGTTGGGTCGTGCATCATCCAGCCGTTGTCACGGGCGAACTCCAGGATGTCGCGCAGCAATCCGACTTCGTTGTTCATGCGCTGCGCGCTAATCATGAGCCGGCGCTTGGCAAACCATTTCTGGCAGTCGATCATCGTAATTCTGTTCAAGGGCATCTTCGCGAAGCCGGTATATCTTAGAAGGGCGGTCTGGCGAGTCGTATAATCTAGCTGGGCCAGCGGTTTCAGTGGGCGCGTCGGCAGGACGATGCGGGTGAACTTCGCGACCAGCTCCTTGAAAGACTTTGGCGGCGGTTCGCTGCCGACAATCCCAGTGCGCTCCTGATAGTCCCTTTCCAATTCTCGCAGCTTTCGCTTGGCGAGTTGGTAGTCGTCCGTCTTGAGCGATTTCTTAACCTGACGCCCGTTCACCTTAAGAATGGCGTAGTAGCGTCCGCTCTGTTGACTTTTCCACAGGTTTTCGGCAACGTTCTTGAGTGTTTGCTTCATATGCTAACGACCTCCCTCAATGCAGGCAGAATATAGCGGTTACAACTACGGGTTGCAACCACTATTTTATGGCTGGTCACTTTTACATATAATGCCTTGTAAATAAGATATTTAGCCCGGGTGGCGGAACGGCAGACGCATCGGACTTAAAATCCGAAGGTGGGTTACACCACCGTGAGGGTTCGAATCCCTCCCCGGGCACCCGCCTCCGCTCGGAGCTTTCCCCTTCGCGGAAGCTTCGGCGGACAAGTCGGCGGGCAAGTTTCACGGAAGAGAAGAGATGTGAAATGCCCGAGCTTCCCGAAGTCCAGATTCTCGTGAATCAACTCGCGCCGCGGTTGGAGCGGGCGCGGATTCGCGCTGTGGAGAGTCGCGATCCGAAGATCAAACTGGATCGCCATCTGGTGGGGCGGAGGATTCGTCGTGTTCGGCGTCAGGGCAAGAACATTGTCGTTGACCTGTCGGGCGGGCTGCACCTGCTGGTGCATTTACGAATGACCGGCTGGATCGAGTTTGACCGACTGAAACGATACCGCGCCGCCATTCACACGACGCGCGGGACGGCCTATTTCGAGGATGCGCGGCGGCTGGGTGTGATGCAGGTTGTGACGCCGGAACAACTCGACCGTGCCCTGAAAAAACTCGGGCCGGATCCGTTGCTGGACGGATGCGGCCTTTCGGAGCTGCAAGCCACATCGCGTCCCATCAAGGTCGCGTTGCTCGACCAACGGTTGGTCGCCGGCGTCGGCAACATCTACGCCAGTGAATCACTCTGGCGGGCGCGAATTAATCCGCGCCGCCGGTCAGACAGCCTGCAATCCGGGGAATTGCGTGCCTTGGGCCGGGCCATTGTCGCATCTCTGCGTCGCGCGATCGCGTATGGACCTCGCATTTTTGAGGCACAACAATTCGCCGTCTACGGCCGGAAGGGGAGGCCATGTCGCCGGTGCGGCACGATGATCCGCCGGCTGGTGCAATCGCAGCGCAGCACGTACTTCTGTCCGCGCTGTCAGCGCTAGGTTTTTTTGGCGTTTAACTTGCTTTTTTATCAGCCGTAGCGAAACTTTGAGCGCTGGCTGTCGGGTGCTGAACACATGCGCGTTTCCCAAAGGCAATGGTGCGTCGTCCTGTTTGCGGCAAGTCTGCTTGGCTGCGGACGGGGCGCAGCCACGTCGAAGCGAAGAGAGCGCGCATGGACAATCTCATCGGCAAACAGCCCTACGGCAGGCACGACATTCGACTCATCGTCCAAAGCCGCGGGTTGTCGGTCTATTCGTTCAGCTTTGGCGCTTGCGAAATGCCATCCACCCGAGATAAATTGCAAATTAGAGAGGAAATCATCATGAACCTACGTACCATCACTCTCGCGGTCAGCGTCACAACACTGGTTGCCACCGCTTCCAGCTTCGGCCAGGTCATCATTCGCGGCACCCAATCATCGGACCAGTCCGCCGGCAACACGGCGAGCATCTCCGCCGTCACCATCAATACGGGTGATCGCGATATTGTCCCGCTGATCAAGGAAACCAAGGACACCAAGGTCGACGCGACCACCCAGCGGAGTGAATCGGTGACAAAAGCCCGGCTGAGTGACGGAAGCTATTTCGACTGGCAACGGAGCACAACAGTCACGAAGGACGCTTCCCCGGGCCAATCGGTCAGTGCCACGGATGTCGTGGAAAAGGATCGCCAGGGCCAGACCCGGGTGTCTCAGCACTCGGACGTAACGGTCAGCAAGTCCCCTTCGGGCGAGACCGATCACACAAAGGTGTACAAGCGCGACAGCAGCGGGCAACTGGTCCTCGACCGCGTGGTGGACGCCAGCACAACCAAGGGAAGCGGCGGCACGGCCAGCACGACCAGCATTGAGAAGACTGCGGATTTCAACGGGAACCTGAGCGTGCTGAAGCAGGTGGATGCGGTCGCCGTCAATCACGGGCCGAATGAACAGGTCATCACCGCCGAAACCAAGACCGTGGACCACTTGGACGGGAAGCTCGCCGTCACGGCGCAAGAGACGACTTCGATTACCAGCCAGGGCAACACCACGCGGACCGACAGCGTGGTGCACACGCCGGGACGCTACGGTTGGGAGGAAACCTCGCGTACCACGACGACCGAGACCAAAGCCCCCGACGGCTCTGTCAGCCGCGAGACGATCATGAACGGACGTTCAACTTTCTCGACGAAAACCGGGAACGCGATGCTCGAACCCCTCGTTCCGCAGACCAAGATTGTTGAACATGAAGTGCACAAGCCCGATGGCACGACCGTCCTGCAACGAGACGTGTTTCAGCGCGACGTCAACGGCAATTGGGCGCCAGAGTCTTTTTCGACCAAACAAGCCGACAAGGGTTACTGAGCGAAACGTCGGACAATCGCCCCGGGCGCGATTACAGGTGCTCGCGGCCGGCATAGCCGTCGTCGATGTCATGCCAGAAGGTGATGTCGTCCTCGTCCAGCTCCCAACAGAGGAACACCTCACGGCCCTCGCGAAGATGGGGGAAATCCACCAAGCCCCGGTCGAAATCCTTGATCTGGACACCGATTTCCTGGATGCGGCGAAGTTGGGTATTGAGTTGGAGCATGTCCATCAGCAGCCCAGAAACCTTTTGACCGCCGAGGTCGGAGCCGGTCTGCCTCAACGTCGCGCCGAGCTCCTGGTCCGTCTGGTGAACCACATCGCGCCGGTGGTGCGCATCGTGGAAGGCGCGGCGGAGTTCGGGAAGCAATGCCCGCGCTTCCTCAAGTGTAAAATGCTTCTGGAAAATGTAGTCCATAAGTGGCGGCTCAGGATTGTTTGTCGGTGTGTTGCTGAAAGCCTTGGAGCGTGGTGTTCCACGCCAGGGTGGCGCATTTGACGCGCACGGGAAACTTGAGGACTCCTTCGAGGGCTTTGAGGTCGCCCATTTCCTTGCCGCCAAATGAGGTCTCGCCGCGCATCATATTAAGAAAACTGCCGATCAGTTGCCGGGCTTCGGGCAGGGTCTTGCCGATGAGTTTTTGCGTCATGATGGAAGCCGAGGCGGTGCAGATGGCGCAGCCTTTGCCATCAAATTTCAGTTCGACAATCCTGCCGTCCTGGAACCGGGCGGAGATATCGACCTCGTCGCCGCATAATGGATTGGACCCATGGGCCGCGATGTCCGACGGATCCACCTTGCCCTTGTTACGGGGGCGACGGTAATGATCCAGAATGATTTCCTCGTAGAGTTCTTCCAGCATTGCGCCCTCAAAGTACCATAAGACACCAACGCAGGAAGGAAAAAGTTGACTCCACCGCGCGGGAGCGTCACGCGGTTCATTGGCACGTCTCGGTTGCGAGTTCTGGATGTTAGCGGACGATGATGCGGCGCGTTGGATCCTGGGTATGAACGCGCACGAACCCGCGATTAATCAGGTCGGCGACGACCAAACTGGTTTCATGATCGTTGCGCGCGAACCTCGATACGGCATCAATCACATCTTGCAGCTTCAACAAGTGCTTCCTGGCACGATTTTTCATTTGGCCACCTCTGTTTCATTAGACGCACGAGGTGCCGATTTCGTTTCAAAGAATCTCGCGAAATCTCAGGGCAGCTGATTTCACTGTCCTTCCAGGTCTTCCGCCGAAAGCTCGAGCTTGAGCGCGTGCAGCGACAGGTTGATATCATGGATGAACACAACCAGTGACCCGATGAGGCTGGCCAGGCAGACGATGAACAAGGCACAGATCAACAACGCGTTTTCGAGTTGAAGGAGAGCCGTGAGAAACAGCACGATGATCAGGATGGCGGCAAACAGCGCGCTGGTGGAAGCCAGCGCGATGGACAGACGAATCAGCCGTGCCCGCCGCCAGAGAACACGGAGTTGTTCATGACCCTTGCCGCGGCGTTCTTCGCTGGCGTCAGCAAGTTCGCGCGCGGTGGCGCGGGTGCGATCGATTGTTCGCGCCAGACGGTTGGTCATGGTCAGCAACAACAGGCCGACACCCGAAATCAGGATCGTCGGCCCAATGGCGGTCTGTAACACCGGAATAAGTTGTGCCACGGATAGTGCCTGCATGTTGTCTCTGCGCTACAGTGAGATATCAGTATTCAAGATTCGCCCCAAAAGAAGGAATTCCTCCCTGATTAACGATGGAGGTCCACTCTTGTAGTGTGGCAGCTCCCATTTTCCAGAACTTGGCACAGAGCTGGAAGTATTCGAGGACGACATCGCGTTGACCTTTCTCCAGCAGTTCTTTGGCGAGTGTCATGTTGGGGCCAAAGGAGCCGAGTTGGGGTGAAACAGGGGGGTTGACGGATGCAACCAGATATTGTTTGGCTTTCTCCACGTCGCCTGCCTTCAGGGCTAATCGGCCGAGAATGAGATTGCTGTGATGGGTGGCCTTGTCGGTGTTCCACCTGCGGTGCTGACGGCCCGCCGCCTCGAGTATCTGCCGGGCATACGTGTTAGCTTTGTCGAATGCGTTCGCGTCGAATGCGGATCTGGCCATCTTGTCCAGCATATAGGATCTTTGCAGATCATCGGCGTAAAGGGCGTGCGCACGTTCGTATGCGGCCAAAGCCTTGATCGCCGCTTGCTTCCTGTCCTCTTCGGACTTGCGGCTTGATCCGAGCTCGTAAAGATATCCAAGTTTCTCCGGCCATGTCGGATTATTCGGCTCAAGAGTGGCGCCCTTCTTCAAGAGTTCCTCCGCAAAGGGGCGTTCGTAAAGAAGGAAGAAGTTGGCAGCATTGCGCAGAATGGCCGGGTCGGTTGGGTGGTCAGTAACTTGTTGTCGCCAGAGCTGCGCACCTTGCTCGTATGCCTCGCGATCCTGAACGAAATCGAACTGGGCATAAGGCAATCCCGCGATTTCGGCTTCGGGGTGATTCTGGATGATCCAAAACACGTGCCGCTGGCGCGGGTTGTTCTCGGATTCGGATCGGGACCGTCTCGCCGAATAATAGCCGAGGAGTTCGGTTCTAATCGAAAGGTCGTTAGGCGTCTGTTTGAGCGCATCTTCGAGTTGCTGCGCTGCAGCATCCGAAAGCGTTCCGCCTGCCAGCACCAGTGAGGTCGCATCAGCCTGATCCGCGGACAGCGTGTACTTCGGAAAGAGCGAGCTAAGGCAAAGCGCGACGAGAATGACTGCAACTGGTTTCACCCGGCGCGATTTTACGCGCAAAGATCAGGTTTGCAACGCCTAATACCCCATCGCGCGGCCGGTGGGGCAGGCGCCAAAGAACTTCTTGGCCTTGTGGAGCATCTCGATGAAGACGTCCACTTCCTCGCGGGTATTGTACAGGTAGAAACTGGCGCGCGCGGTGGCTGCCAGTCCGAGTTTCTTGTGCAGCGGCATGGCGCAATGATGGCCTGCGCGAATCGCCACACCATCCTCATCGGCAAACGTGGCGATGTCGTGGGCATGGACGTCGCCCAGTGTAAAGGCAACCAGCCCACCACGCTTCTCCACGTCCTTCGGGCCATAGACGGTGATTTCGGGGAATTCCCTCATCCGATCGAGCGCATACTGCGTGATTTGCTTTTCGTGCTGACGAATCTTGTCCATACCGACGTGCGATAGGTAATCCACGGCGACACCAAGCCCGATGGACTCGGCAATATTCGGCGTGCCGGCCTCGAATTTGTACGGCAGATCGTTGTAGGTGGCGTGATCGAACCAGACCTCCCGGATCATCTCGCCGCCGCCCATGAACGGGGGCATCGCCTCCAGAAGCGCGCGTTTGCCATAGAGCACGCCGCTGGCGGTCGGGCCGCACATCTTATGTCCGCTAAACACAAAGAAATCGCAATCCAGCGCCTGCACGTCCACCGCCATATGCGGGACGCTCTGGGCGCCATCCACAAGAACGACCGCGCCCCGTTTATGCGCGGCATCAGCGATCTGACGAACGGGGTTGATCGTGCCGAGGACATTAGACTGCTGCGTGACCGTGACAAGCTTCGTACGATCAGTGATCAACTTGTCGAGATCGTCGAGGCGAAGCGTGCCGTCGGGATTCAATTCGATGCGTTTGATGACCGCGCCCGTGCGCTCGCAGACCTGATACCACGGCACCGTGTTGCTGTGGTGCTCCATGAACGTGGTCAGAATCTCGTCGCCCTTCTTGAGGTTGGTCATCGCCCAGGAATAGGCCACGAGGTTGATGGACTCGGTGGTGCCGCGGGTATAGATCACAGACTCAGGGGAGGGGGCATTAATGAACTTGGCGATTTTCTCGCGTGCCCGCTCGTATTCCTTCGTGGCGCGCTCGGCGAGGGCGTGGATGCCGCGGTGGACGTTGGCGTTGTAACGCTGGTAGTAGTCGTTCATCGCGTCGATAACCACGCGGGGCTTTTGCGACGTGGCGGCGTTATCGAAATAGACCAGTGGTTTGCCGTGGACTTTCTGTTGGAGCAGCGGAAAGTCGTCGCGGATTTCCTCCAACTCAACGCCATCGAGGACTTCAATCATGCCTTGCGTACTACCTTGTCGTGAACCAGTTTGGCAAATTCTTTCTGGACGCTTTCGACCTGGATGCGGGCCAGCACCGGGTCCAGAAACGCCTCGATCAACACGTCGCGCGCCTGTTCGGGACGCAAGCCGCGGCTCCGCAAGTAGAATAGCTGCTGCTCCTCCAGTTGACCGACCGTCGCGCCGTGGGTGCAGCGGAGTTGATTCGATTCGATTTCGAGGATGGGCCGCGTGTCGCAGCGGACTTCTTTGCTGAGGACGAGATTGCGATTGGCCTGGTAGGCGTTCGTGCCGTTGGCGTTCTTCTCGACCTTGATCACGCCGGCGTAATTGCTGACGGCGGAATCGCGGAGCACGTTCTTGAACAGGAGGTCGCTGGTCGTGTTGCCGGTCTTGTGATGCTGCTTGGTGAATTGTCCGAACTGCTGGTTGTGATCCAGCACGCCGACGGCGTACATGAAACTGGTGCCGCCTTCGCCTTCCATGACGCACTCGACATCGTACCGCTGGAAGGACGCGCCGAACATGCCGAGGACCCAGTCGATTTCCGCGTCGCGGGCGACATGCGCGCGCTTCAGCGTGAAGTCGTACACGTTGGGCGAGAAATTCTGTTCGCTGATGTAATGAAGGTGGCCACCTTCCTTGACGAATACCTCCGTGCCGCTGGCGTGGATGCTGGGCGCGCCGTTGGCGCCGACGCGCGGGCCGCCCGTGAATTTCTGGACGAGCGTGGCCTCGGCACCGGGTTCGACGACCACCAACGTGTGTGGAAAACCGGCGGTGTTCTGTCCCGTAAACTCATAGACCACTTCGAGCGGCTGGTCGATGCGAACATTTGATGGGACATACAGAAACGCGCCATTCCTCCACAACGCGGCATGCAATGCGGAGAATTTCGATGGTTCGTCGGGGGCGATGCTTTTGCCGAGGTATTCCCGCAGGGCATCGCTGTGCCTGGCGACCGCCGTGGTCATGTCACAAAAGATCACGCCCTTCTCGCTCAATTCAGGCGGCAGGGCTGTCAGCCGCTCGGCAATCGCCGGTTTGTCGGAAGGCACGGAAACTTTATCCAGCTTCAGGGCGCGAATATCGAAGCGCTGCCATTCGAGGTCACGCTTGGTTGGGAGCGGCAGTTTTTCAAATGTGCGCCACGCCGTGAGCCGCTGGGACTTGAGCCACTCCGGCTCACCCGAGGTGACGGCTTCGAGGGTCTGTTGTGTGAAACCAGTTGTCATCGTAAATTGGTGTGGAGACGGGGCCACTCCGCCTCCACGGGTTCTCGGTCAGCCGTTGCCTGTCTATCCGACGGATCCCTCCATTTGCAGATTGATAAGCCGATTGATCTCGACGGCAAATTCCATGGGCAACTCCTTGACAATCGGCTCGATGAAACCGTTGACGATCATCGAAACGGCATCCTCTTTCTTGATGCCGCGGCTCATGAGATAAAACAACTGCTCTTCGGACACGTTCGAGACGCTGGCTTCGTGTTCGACGGTCGCCAGGTTGCCGTCGATTTCCATCACCGGATATGTGTCCGAGCGGCTGACCGGGTCGAGGATGAGCGCGTCGCAATTGACCTGCACGCGGCAGTTCCTGGCTTCCTCGTTGACCTGGACCAGTCCGCGATACGACGCGCGACCGCCATGGCCGCTGATGGATTTGGAATTGATGCGGCCGGTGCAGTTGGGCGCGTAAAACACGAGCTTGGCGCCCGCATCCTGCCACATTCCCTTGTCGGCGCTGGCCAGGCTCAGGATTTCGCCGTGGGCGCCTTCACCGACCATGTAGCACGACGGATATTTTACCGTGCGCTTGGAACCGAGATTGCCGTCGACCCATTCCATGATGGCGTTCTTGTAAAGAAACGCGCGCTTGGTCACGAGATTGTAGACATCCGTGGACCAATTCTGGATCGTGGTGTAGCGGCAACGGGCGTGGTCTTTGACAAAGATTTCAACGACGGCGGCGTGCAGCGAGTGCGTGGTGTAGACCGGCGCGCTGCAGCCTTCGACGTAATGGCAAAAGCTGTCGTCGTCGCACACGATGAGCGTCCGCTCGAACTGCCCGAACTGCTCGGCGTTGATGCGGAAGTACACCGACAACGGGATGTCGCACTTCACCCCTTTCGGGATGTACACGAACGAGCCGCCACTCCAGAACGCGGAGTTGAGCGCGGCAAACTTGTTGTCCTCGGGCGGAATTGATTTCGCGAAATGTTCTTTGAAAATGTCGGGGTACTGCTTCATGCCTTCGTCGCAACTGAGGAAGATGACGCCTTTCTTGGAGAGAGAATCCTGGATGTTGTGGTAGGCCATCTCGCTGTCGATCTGGGCGCCGAGACCGCCGAGAAGCTTCTGCTCTTCCTTGGCGATCCCGAGCTTGTCATAGGTGCGGCGAATCTCCTCCGGCACGTCCTCCCACTTGTTGGCCGATTTGTTGACCGGGCTCATGTAGTAGGTGATCGCGTCGTAATCGATGTCGCGCAGGCCCGGCATCCAGGCCGGCAGGTCTTGCTTGAGAAATATGTCGAGGCTGCGATGCCGGAATTGGCGCATCCAGTCCGGCTCGCCCTTCACGTCGCACACGTAATCGATGACGGCATGCGTTGGCCCCTTCGGCACGTTGTGGACGGTCTTGAGGTCGTCGTGGAACCCCTCTTTGTAGGCTCCCGGCAGAACTTGATCGGGTGAAGCCGCGCTCATCGTCTTACCCCTTTGCGGGAACGGGAGCCGGTTCCCCGTCCTTGATGATCCAATCGTAGCCGTGCTCTTCCAGATGTGCTGCGAGATCGGGCCCGCCGGATTTCACGATTTTTCCGTCGACCAAAATGTGAACAAAATCAGGGTTGATGTAGCGCAGGATGCGCTCGTAATGAGTGATAATGAGAATGCCCAGGCCGGGACCGCGGAGTTCGTTCACGCCGCGCGAGACGACCTTCAGCGCGTCGATGTCCAGGCCGGAATCCGTCTCGTCCATGACGGCGAACTCGGGTTCGAGCATCATCATCTGTAAGATTTCGTTGCGCTTTTTCTCGCCGCCCGAGAAACCCTCATTGAGGTAGCGCTTCATAAATTTCTCGTCGATGTCGAGGACCTTCATCTTCTCCTCGAGCTTGCTGTAGAAATCCGTCACATCCATCTCGCGACCGAGGCGGGCGTTGCAGGCGAGCCGGAGGAAGTTCGATTGGCGAACGCCGGGCACTTCACACGGATATTGGAAGGCGAGGAACAGGCCTTTGCGGGCGCGTTCGTCGGTTTCCATTTCGAGGACGTCCTCGCCCTTCATCAGGATTTTGCCGCTCGTGACCGTGTACTTGGGGTGGCCGAGAATCGCATTGGCCAGGGTGCTTTTGCCCGAGCCATTCGGTCCCATCAGCGCGTGCACCTCGCCCTTGCGAACGACGAGGTTTACGCCTTTGAGAATCGGCTTTTCTTCGATGCTGACGTGTAAGTCCCGAATTTCAAATGTATCGGCCATGATCTGACTTCCTCGATAAAATCGGACGCCTTGTTAAACGCGACAATTTTTGTCCGATTCCTGATTGCACTATATCGTGACGGCTGGAAGTGTCAAGTGCAAGACGCAAGAGTATGCCGGCCGGGACGGGAAGGCAGTCAGACGAGAAAAGCCGTTACCCGTCAAGACACACAAGCTTGACGGGTAACGGGCTGAAGCGGAGCGACTTACCTGGCTTGGTGATGGTGCTGCTTGTGATGCCGCTTGGCATGGTGACGATGCGTGCCGTTTGCCGCGAACGCACCCGTTGTGAACATGCCGAATACCGCTGCCGCCAAAAGAAGTCCCATGAACTTTCGCATACCAATCTCTCCTTAGTTCTGCTCTGAGCGCTACGTTTCTGAGTTTGACACTGCCGTTCGCCATCCCCACGACACAACGCGGCGAACGAGAGGATAAACACCCCGATTCGGGAATAGTTTCGCGGAATTGTTGACGCGGTAGGCGGCAGGCAGGAGTCAGGCTCTGGCACGGCTGAGTCTGTGTGATCGCTTTCGCTTTGTGGTCCTGGCTTTGTAGGCCGAGCGTGATTCGCGGACGAGAACGTCCGTGGGAATCCCGAGTCCCGTCGCCAAACTGCGAATCATCTTCAAGCTCAGTCCACGACGGCCGGACAGGACCTCAGAGACCTTGCTTCGACTGCCCAAGAAGGGGATAAGGTCACGCGCCTTGAGCCTTTGTTGTTCCATGCGGAAACGAATGGCGTCGACCGGGTCCGGCTCGTCGATGGGAAACGCTTCGTCTTCGTAGATCTCGACCAGGGCGGCGAGAAGCTCGAGTTCATCTCCCTGGGGCGTGCCGGGGCGGGCGTCCATTAACTGATCGATGCGAGCCAAGGCCGCTTTGTGTTCCCTCTCATTCTTAATGATTTTTGGTTTCATCAGACAGCCTCCGCGTCAATTCTGTCATAATCCGCATGTGTCCCGACAAAGTGGATGTACACGATCTCCGCGTGGTAATTGATTTTCACCACGAGCCGGTACTTGTTTCCACAAATGTTGAACACCACTCGATTGCCCTTCAATATGCTCGCACTTCCGCATTGTCGTTTGATGTCCACTGCGGTACCCCAGCGCGCCTGCTTTGCTTCGTGAAACCATGCTCGCAAGCTCGATTCGGCGTCCGGGTGCCGGGCGGAAAACTCCCGCAATTGTTTTCTGGAAATGACGTGCATACCATCGTCTGTTCCCGTGTCGAAATCAAGCGAAATGTTCCCAAATTGGGAACATCATGTCCAGAACAAACCGCGTGTAGCGCGGAGCAAGCGTGTGGGAGAATTCGTCAGGAGAAAGGTGGGGGGATGGGCTGGCGGGAAACTGCTCGATTTACCATAGGCCGGAATGCTATTTACAGGAGCATGGCCACGGAATCCGCGCTGCATTCGAGTCCGCCAGCCCGGCGGCGCCTCGCACCACTATTATGGCTGGGGATTTTCTTCTGGCTGCTGTTGGCGGGCCAGGGGTGCGGGAGCAATCAGGCAGACAAGTCAGCCGAATTCTCGAGAGCCTTTGAGAGAGGTTTGGAAGCGAATGGCCGGCATGATGATGACCTCGCCATTGCCGGGTTCAGCGAAGCGATCCGGCTCAAACCGGATGATTCCGTGGCCCATTACAACCGCGCCAACGCCTACAGCGACAAAGGCGACTATGACAAGGCCATTGCCGATTACAATGAAGCCATCCGTCTCGAACCGGATTATGTCGCGGCGTACAATGACCGGGCCAATGCTTACGGCTACAAAAGCGACTGGAGCAGGGCCATTGCCGACAAGAGCGAGGCCATCCGGCTCAATCCGCATTTCGTGGAGGCCTACTACACCCGGGGAATCTTCTACGACCGCAAAGGCGACTATAACAAGGCCGCCGCCGATTTTAACAAGGCTGTTCGTCTCAAACTGGATTTTGTGGAGGCCTACAACCACCTCGCATGGCTGTTAGCTGTTTGCCCCGATGCCGATGTTCGGAATGGGGAGTACGCCGTCCAGTTTGCCATCAAGGCGTGTGAACTGACGGAAGGGAAGGAAGGTTCGATGCTCAGTGCACTGGCGGCGGCCTACGCCGAGGCGGGCCACTTTGACGACGCCGTGAAATGGCAGAACAAGTATTTGGAGTCGGATTATCTGAAGTCCAATCCGTTGAACGATACGACGGAGAAAGCCCGTCAGCGGCTCAGTCTCTACGAACAGAACGAGCCATACCACGAAGACAAACCCTGAGGGTTCATCCCGCCCGGTTAATGCCGTGAATCTCATTCGCGGGACTGTTCTTATCGATTGCCGTCTCGTCCGTCAGATTCGCTAGCTGAGGAGCTGGCGGAGCACGAAGGGCAGGATGCCGCCGTGGCGGTAGTATTCGACTTCGATGGGGGTGTCGATGCGGGCGGTGATGGGCACTTTTTGCAGGGTGCCGTCGGGGCGATGGATCATCAGGGTCAAGGTCTGGCGCGGGGCGAGATGGTTGGTCAGGCCGAGGATATCGAAGGTCTCGGAGCCGTCGAGTTTCAGGGTCTGGGCGGTGGTGCCGTCCTGGAATTGGCAGGGGAGGACGCCCATGCCGACGAGATTGGAGCGATGAATGCGCTCGAAGCTCTGGGCGACGACGGCGCGGACGCCGAGCAGGCGCGTGCCTTTGGCGGCCCAGTCGCGGGAGCTACCCGTGCCGTATTCCTGCCCGGCGAACACGACGAGCGGGACGGCGGTTTCCTGGTACTTCATGGAGGCGTCGTAAATCGTGGCCGGCTGACCGTTGTATTTCGTGACGCCGCCTTCGATGCCGGGGAGCATGAGGTTTTTGATGCGCACGTTGGCGAACGTACCGCGGGTCATTACACGATCGTTGCCGCGGCGCGCGCCGTAGCTGTTGAAATCGGGCGGCTGGACGCCGTGGTCGATGAGGTATTTGCCGGCGGGCGAATCCTTCTTGATGCTGCCGGCGGGCGAGATGTGGTCGGTGGTCACCGAATCGCCGAAAATACCGAGCGCGCAGGCGTTCCGAATATCGACGATCGAGCCGGGCGTCATGGAGAAGTTCTCGAAGAACGGCGGCTCCTGGATGTACGTGCTCCTGGTGTCCCAACAGTACACGTCGCCGACGGAGGAGGGGATTTCGTTCCACGCCGGGTTCTGCGCGGCGAAATCCTTGTACAACGCGCGGAAGATTTCCGGTTTGAGCGCGCTCTTCATCGCGTCGCGGATTTCCCGCATCGTCGGCCACAAATCGCGCAAATACACGTCCCGCCCGGTCTTATCCCTGGCGATGGGTTCGGTCGTGAGATCGATGTCAACACGGCCCGCCAGCGCGAACGCGACCACCAGCGGCGGCGACATCAGGAAGTTGGCTTTGACGCTGGAGTGGACGCGGGCCTCGAAGTTGCGGTTGCCGCTGAGCACGCTGGCGGCAACGAGGTCGTTCCTCACGACGGCCTCTTCGATTGGCGCGGGGAGCGGCCCCGAATTGCCGATGCAGGTCGTGCAGCCGTAGCCGACGAGATTGAAGCCCAGTGCGTCAAGGTAGCGTTGCAGCCCGGTCTTCGCCAGGTAATCGCTGACCACGCGCGATCCCGGGGCGAGAGAGCTTTTCACGTACGCCGGAACCTGCAGCCCGCGTTCGACGGCCTTCTTGGCCAGCAGGCCGGCAGCCAACATCACGCTCGGATTCGATGTGTTGGTGCAACTCGTGATAGCCGCGATGACAACCGAGCCGTGACCGATCTGCCAGTCGCCGTCGCGCGTCGGCTCCAGAGCGTCAACCGAATCGGGCGACGGATGCTCGGCGCGCATTTCCGATTCGCTGGCCGAGACAATGTGCTTGGCTGGTTCAGATTCGTGCGGTTGCTCCATCGGCGTCCGCGAGCCGAGATGCACGGCAACCCGTTTACCCAACTCTTCGCGGGGCTTGTTGTAACCATTTTCCGTAAGCGGCTTGGAGAAAAGTTCGGTGAACGTGTTCTTGAGCTTGGGCAGATCGATGCGGTCCTGGGGGCGCTTCGAGCCGGCGACGCTGGGCTGCACATCGGCGAGATTGAGTTCGAGTTCGACGCTGTAATCGACCTCACCCTTGCGCGGGATATGGAACATCTTCTGCGCTTTGAAATAATTGCCGAACGCGACGACCTGTTCGTCGGTGCGGCCCGTCGCGCGCAAATAATTCAGCGACTCGTCGTCCACTGGGAAAAATCCCATCGTCGCGCCGTATTCGGGCGCCATGTTGGCGATGGTGGCGCGGTCGGCCACGGGCAACAATGCCGCGCCTTCCCCGAAGAACTCGACGAACTTGCCGACGACCTTCGCTTTGCGCAGCATTTGCGTGACGTACAGCGCGAGGTCGGTCGCGGTCACG
>PLTX01000081.1:15853-22624 GCA_003164675.1 Verrucomicrobiota bacterium
CGGCTTCGATGCCGCCGACGCCCCAACCGACGATGCCGAGTCCATTGATCATCGTCGTATGCGAATCGGTCCCGACCAGCGTGTCGGGGTAATAAACGCCATTCGTGGACAGCACGCCCTTGGCGAGGTACTCCAAATTGACCTGATGGACGATGCCGATGCCGGGCGGAACGACCTTGAAGGTTTTGAATGCCTGCTGGCCCCACTTGAGAAGTTCGTAGCGTTCGCGGTTGCGTTTGAATTCCATTTCGAGGTTCAGTTTCATCGCCTCGGCGGTCCCAAAAAAGTCCACCTGAACGGAATGATCGACCACGAGATCGACAGGCACGAGCGGTTCGATGATTTTCGGGTCCTTTTTCATCCGCGCGACGACCGACCGCATCGCGGCGAGGTCGACCAGCAATGGCACGCCCGTGAAATCCTGCAAGACGATGCGGGCGACGATGAACGGGATTTCCTCCTGTGCGGGCGATTTGGCGTTCCAGTTCGCGAGGGTGCGCACGTTGCGCTCGGTCACCTTCTTGCCGTCGACATTGCGCAACACGGATTCGAGCACGATACGAATACTGATCGGCAGCCGCGAGATCTTGCCGAGGCCCGCCGCCTCCAGAGCGGGGAGAGAATAAAACCGTCCCTTGCGACCGCCGCCAAGGTCGAACGTTTGCAGTGAATTGAACAAATTATGTGGCGCACTCATCGCCCGCGCATTATACGGCGCGGCGTATGTTACGCAAGCCGAGGCGTACTCGGCCGAGAACGCCCGTGCTACTTCAACTGCGCCAGGACGTCTTTGATCTTATCGAAGTTCGGCAATTGGCCCGGGTCGTCGCTGGATTCGGCGTAGCGGACGACGCCTTGCTTGTCGATCACGAAAGCCGAGCGTTTGGGGACGCCGCTCATGCCCAGATTCTTTTGCGGGAGGAAGCTATCGTACGCGATACCGTACGCGCGGGCGACCTTGTGCTCGTAATCGGAGAGCAAGGGCACCGTGATCTTTTCCTTCTCGGCCCACGCGCCCTGCGCGAACGGGTTGTCGCCGCTAATGCCGAGCACGTCGGCATTGAGACCAGCATAAGCGCCCAATCCCTGGCTCACCTCGCACATTTCCTTCGTGCACACGCCCGTGAACGCCATCGGGAAGAACAGCAGGACGGTGTTCTTCCTGCCGAAATTGCCGCTGAGCTTGATCTTCTTCGGGCCCTCGGCCGATTTCGTGGTCAGTTCAAAATCCAGTGCCTTGTCGCCAACTTTCAGTGCCATGTGTGTTCCCCTGTTTCGTATTGATAAAATGGTGGACGATACAGGACTTGAACCTGTGGCCTCTTCCATGTCAAGGAAGCGCTCTAGCCAACTGAGCTAATCGTCCCAAACAAAATTTCCGGTATTCAACTACCATTTATCTCCCCGACGCGCAACATAAACAGCTTTTGCGATAAGACGACTCGACCTTTCTCCCGACTCACATTCACCGTGTCCGAGCCCTCCTCACCTTCATCTTCCGCCTTCCTGTTTAACAACCTCCCTCCTACCCGTCGCTAAGCTCGCGACACGACCGCTTCGCCGCTTAGTTGGCTCCTCCAGAGCCGGAGTGGCTCTCACGGACGCCCGATTGTCGCCATGACGCCTCGCCGCTCCGGCACGACCTACGCGCCGCCCCCTTCGGGGCTGGGGAGTCAAGGACACTACGAAAGCGACCCTAAAGGGTTCGCCGCGTCGCGGTCACTACGTGACTTTCGTTCCTCCTTGACTTCGCGGCCTTACGGCCAGCGACACAACTCGCCGGCCTACCGCGACACATGGCGGGGCGGACGAGGCGTCCGTTTGGTGAATCAACACCCTATGAACAACGGACAGAAAGAAACGACATGAATCGCAATGAACAACAACTCGCCATCCAGCCCGAAACCGCCAACCCGCAATTCAAGGAGAATCAATCATGCAGTTCTCAACCGACCACAAATGGAAGCAAGCAGTCCTCAGGCGCGACGACTACACCTGCCAAGTCCCGAACTGTGGCGCGCAAACGAATCTCGACGCGCACCACATCCAAACGCGCCGCCAACGTCCCGACCTCCGAAGAGTCTTGTCCAACGGCGTTACCCTCTGCCGTGGACACCACAATTACTTCCACGACCGAAACGACGAGTGGCAACGCTTCCTCGCAATCCTCGCCCAGGCACGAAGTCTCTCGCGCTTCTACTGCGCCGGAATCGAGGTACCGCGTCAGGATCAAGTGGAACATTGACTACGTTCTTGAGTACTTCAAAAAAGTCGGAATCAAAGACCGATGCTATCCCGAATACCGATTCCATCCCGTACGACGCTGGAGATTCGACTACGCTTGCCACCTGTGTCAATGAAAACGCAGCGAGGTATTGTTGCGACTGTTCGGGCCTGCTTGGCAGATCAATCATTTGGTGCATCTTTTCCCTTGGCTTGTCCGGACGGATACGGAATCGCCGGTGCAGATGAGCAGCAGTTCTCTTTGGCATTGCGGGCTGAGGTTCCAGACATTTCTTGGCCCATCAATCCGAATGAATTGCCAGACAGACTTGTGGGGCTTGATTTTGTTCAATTCTGCCACAGACATGTCGCAAAGCCCGTCCAAGGCGATAATCACGATTTTTACCGACATTATCATCTCACATTTGACCGCGCCGCAGGACAGGCTGCGTTTAGAGAGCGTATCAACCGAGTTTTCGCCAGAAATGGCATGGCTTATGAGTTACAGGATAATGGTCAAATCATCCGTCTCGCGCCTGAGGTTCTTCGAGAAGCCCTGCAAATGGCGGTCTTTCGGACAGGTGACAATGAACTGGATTCCTTGCTGGAATCTGCTCGCATAAAATTCCTAAGTCCCGACGCAAAGGTGCGACGCGAAGGACTGGAAAAACTGTGGGATGCGTGGGAACGGATCAAGACAGTGGAATCCGGCGCAGACAAGAAAGCCTCGGTCAAGGCTCTGCTGGACAAAGTTGGCAGAGAACCACATTTTCGTGAGTTGCTTGAGCGGGAGGCCAAGGAGCTGACCAGCATTGGCAATGAGTTCCAAATCCGACATACCGAGACAACACAAACACCATTGCAAAAGGATGAGCACGTAGATTACCTGTTTCACCGACTTTTCGGATTGATACGCATGGTGACTATACTCCGAAATGTGTCTTGATCTGCCTCATGGCGATTCGCGGATGATAACCCGCCGCCTAAAAATAGAACTGCTGAGGCTCATCGTCGTCACCAATCCCCCTTTCTCTCTGTTCTACGCGACTGCTGCTTACATATAGTTACTATATATAGAGGAGAGTAAGAGTTAGCGGAGAGCTGTGGAGTTGTGGGGAAGAGTTATCAAGGAAGCGCTCTAGCCAACTGAGCTAATCGTCCCTCGCCACCACCCGCATAGTACAAGCCACTTGAAATGGTGTCAACTGGCCCTGAAAAACCTTCGGGGCTGGCCTTGGTTTTGCTACAATTTTGGCCGAACGATGGACGTCCACTTCTACGAGGCGTTTGAGGAAGAAACCGCAGTGCTTCGGCAGTATTTGCCGGCACAAATTCACGCACATTTCACATCGAACACGATCCAGGAAGCGGGCGACACGGAACCGTCCGCGCAACTCATCAGCATTCGGACGCAATCGATCATCCCGCCGTCCTGGGCAGGGAAGGTGAGCGGCGTCGTATCACGAACGACCGGTTACGATCATTTGGTCGGTTGCCGAATCCCCTGCGGGTATCTGCCGCACTACTGCAGCCACGCGGTGGCGGAGCAGGCGATCCTGCTGGTCATGGCGTTGCTGCGGAAACTACCGGCGCAAATCGCGCAATTTCCCAAGTTTCATCGGGACGGGTTGACGGGACACGAATGCGCCGGGAAGAAACTATTGGTTGTCGGCGTCGGCAACATCGGCACGGAGATCGTGAAGATTGCACAGGCGCTGGGGATGCAGGTGCATGGCGTTGATCTTCTCGAAAAACACGCAACCATTTCCTATGTGACGCTGGAGGATGGCCTGGCGTGGGCGGACATCATCATCTGCGCGATGAACCTGACAAAAGAGAACATTAACTATTTCTCCTACGAGACGCTCAAGAAAGCAAAGAAGGGTGTGGTATTTGTCAACATTGCTCGTGGCGAGTTCACGCCGACGGAGGATATGGTGATGCTACTGGATGAAGGACACCTCAGTGGCCTGGCTCTGGATGTCTACGAGAATGAAAGCGCGCTGGCCGTGGCACTGCGCTCCGGCAAATCGGACTTCCCGCTGTTGGGGCGGCCAAACGTGATCCTCACGCCGCACAACGCGTTCAACACGGCGGAGGCAGTTGATCGCAAAGCCAAGCAGACGATCCAGCAAATCGAGTATTTCCTCGCGCACAAATGGTTCCTCTGGCCGGTGCCGTGAAGGCGCGGTGTCGACAATCTCGTGGAGCGGAACCGGCTCCAGTTTGATTCGCGCCGCGCCCAACGAGGCAGGCATGGACTCCACGCCGGCTGATATTATTGTCCGTTGGTTGGCGGGACTGCGGGAGATGGCGCGCGTTTCCAGTAGAAATTCTCTCGATCGGCGAATCCGCGGAGCAGCTTCTTATACTCCTCCAGTTGTTGTCCGCTCAATCCGCGCTTTTTCAATTCGGCAACAAAGGGCAGGTCATCGAGACTATCCTTGTGACGGATCAGGTCATCGTTGAACACGCCCATTCCGTGTTCCAAGAAGTAACGCGCCATCTCCTGGTTCCAGGCGTCACCGACCGTCGCGCCGACCTGGTACATCGTCCAGAAGCCCAGACGGTTCGCCTGGTATTGCAGAAAGGTCGAGTAACCTAATGTCACAACCGTTGCCGCGGCGACAGCGGCTCTGCCCAACCGAAGCGGCGCTTGGGCGAGCCATTCGAGGAATACCAGGAACGGCATGGCCAGCAGGGGCAACGTGAAAATCAGGTACCGCGGCCCATACGTCCATTCACCGCGCCAAGACGGTGTCTTCGTCAGCCATAAGAACAGGGCCGACGGCAAGAGAAAGAGGACCACCGTATCCAGTTTGTAGCGGCGGTAGAATTCCCGGAGGCCCAACAAACCAAACACGAGAATCGGAAAATGCAGCAGGATGCTGCCTTGCGGATCGAACAAGACTCCCCAGATCCCATCCTGCCATCGTCCGACCGGCAAGTGCTCCTGCGGCCGCCAGTCGTGGTATCCCGTCAACCAGGGCGATCCGAATTTGATCTGGTTGGTCCAAGCGAGCGCGCCCACTGCCAGAGCCGCCGGTATCAATAGCCAGGGACTCTGACGGATCAGGATTCGCCAGCGCTGCCGTTTGTCCAAACCGCAGGCTGCATAACCTACCGCAAGCCACAGGGTCGGGATTAGCAGTCCGAACAGGACCCGCGTAAACAACAATGCGGACACAAACATCCATGCCCCCGCCAGCGCCAGTATGTGTTTCCGGTTGGGCTCGCCCCGCGAGTCGCGCAGCCCGCGCAGGTAGATCATTAGGAAATAGAATGCGGCAGTGAAGAAAAGAACCTGGTAAATCTCGGCTCCCTGCGCCCGCTGGTAATACCAGAAGAACGTTGCGTAGCCGGCGCACAATACATACACGACCCGCACCCAGGTCCGATCCGTATACCAACCCGTGATTCGATACAACAGCACACAGACCAGCAAGCTGAGGAGGATGTTGTACAAATTGAAGATCAGCAGGTCAGATTGCTCCCCGACGCCGGGTATCCGTCCGTGAATGGCCGCCTCCAACGCTGTCGGTGGCAGCGTCATCAGCGAGTTCATCAAGCCGTATTTCGAGTACCACCAGCCATGCTGCGGGTTAAATACAAAATACTGTCCGGGCTGGCCGATATGCTCGGCGTATTGCGTATTCACATGCAGCGCGCCATCCCGCAGAAGGCTTCGGGCTTCCTCGCGCCACGCCGACGGATCTCCCGCCCACCACGTGGCCGGCATGGCGGCAAAATTGATGGCGAAGACCACCACCAACAGAGCGGTGGGCGCAATCCAACGCGGCCAGGCACCGTGTTTTTCGTCCCGTGCAATGACGGCGGGATGCGCTTCGGATGAACTGTCTTTCATGAAACCTTTATCTGCTAGGACGACGATGCGAACCGCCGTCGATTCTGCCAGTTTATCACAATTACAGCCGCGGCAAGCAACTCTGCCTCTCGTTGGCGGGCGTATCTGAGCACCGCCACCGGTGGAAGGCGACTTTTGCAGCCGCGAAACTCTTTCGCGGCCAGAAGACACCGCGAATAGGATTCGCGGCTACAATTTAGTGGCAGTGTCAAGATGCACCCCAAGCGTTGACTGACGCAGGATTGACTTTGGGGCTTGTACATTCTATCTGTCATTCTGAGCGGAGCGAAGTATCTCCCCCCAACAACAGAGACACTTTGCTTCGTTCAGGGTGACAGGCAAAATGGAACGGAAAACATTAGATCAACGCGCGCAGATGACCGACCTCGATCGGTTGCGGCACTCGGCGGCGCATGTAATGGCCACCGCGATCCTGCGGATTTGGCCGGAGGCGCAGTTTGCCGCCGGGCCGCCGGTCGAGGACGGATTTTACTACGATTTGGAGATGCCGCACCGCATTTCGCCGGAAGATTTCCCGAAGATCGAAGAGGAGATGAAGAAGGAGATCAAGGCGAACAATGTCTTTGAGAAGGTCGTCGTCACCCGCGAGCAGGCGTTCAAGGACGCGCAGAGCGGTCGGCTCGGCGGGTTGAGCGAACGGCCGGGCAATCCGAGCAAGTTCA
>PLTX01000074.1:0-42136 GCA_003164675.1 Verrucomicrobiota bacterium
AAGGTGACGGCGCAAAATGAGGCGCCTCTGCGTAGATACTGTCACGCCGTTTGTTCGCCAGACGAACGGCCCGGCTGGTCGTGGTGATTGAAGGTCTCGCGGATCCGACGGAGGAGTTCCTTCCGCGTGGCCGGTTTTTGGACGAAAGCGCTTCGTCCGCTGTTGAGCATCGTGCGTGGAATGTAGTCGTCGGAGGCGCTCATCCAAAGGACACGCACCTGCGGGTTGATCCGGTGCAGGCGTTCCCAGACTTCGTCGCCGCGCAGACCGGGCATGTAGTAGTCCAGCAACACCAGCGAGATTCCCTGCCAATGTTCCTGATACGACAGCAGACCTTTGCTCGGGTCGGAGGCGATTAGTACCACCCAACCTTCGCGGATCAGTAACCGGCGGATGCTGGTGAGGAGTTCCGCGTCGTCGTCAATAACGAGCAGGACGCCCTGCTGGGTCAGGGCGGACTCGCCGGACGTGGGAGCCCACGTATTGGGTGGTGGACTGTCGGCTATCATGCGGTACCTGCACCGCATACAGTGTGCCAACATCACACGAGCTGGCCAACCGCGATTGAGCGGCAATCCCTACAACCCAAACCGGGCATGTGGAGGCTCGTTCCCATCGGCCAGCCATCGCTCCAGCCGTTGAAGGCTGTCTCTTACGTGGCTGCCGCGCCAGAAGGTCTTGCCGCACTGCGGACACCTCCAGAACCCCGTTTCGCTCTCGGCGACGTGCGGTGGTACCTGTCCGAGCGCCTCGGCTCGGTCCACCCGCCGAAGCGGCACGTTGCATTCCGTGCAACGGGTGAACACATACTCGTCGGTGTGTAGCGAAAACCTGGTCACCACTTCGCGCAACTGATCGGGGAGGCGTTCGCTGGCGACAATGGCAATCTGACAGCGCTCCAATAGTTGGTGTGGAAGATTGTCGGCCAAATGGCTGTTGCGGGTCAGGAACACGCGGTTCTCTGCCGCCGCTTGTTCCAGCAACTGGCGACCGAACAGTTCTTTGCCTGCGAGGCAGTCGTATCCCAGAAGACGCAACCATGTGGCCAGCGACTGCAACATGCCGTCAGCGGCGAACCGGATTTCGTCGGGCGTCATTGGCGTAAAGGCTGTGCTTGCGCCACCCTAACGCCGGAGTTGTGGCGGTTATGGGGAATATGGGCATCGGTGGTCGGGATTGTATTTTATCTGGTCGAGTATTTCCCGTCCCACATTGCCGTGCGGCTGGAAGTGAACAATCCCCTCTACCTAATTTCCGTGTTTTGTGTCGGTGAGTTGCTGGTGCATCTGACGCGCGGACGCGTGGGCACGCAGCAAGCGAGCTTCTTCGGGTGCCTCAAGATCGTGATGCTGGCAGCAGGTGTTGCATTAGTGCCGCTTCTATTCGCATTCGGTCCGGTGCAATGGCACAACATGCGGGATGTTCAGATGTCGCGTTTGCACGGCTTAATCGTGGAGTTTTACACCTACCAGAAATTCAATCCCAACGACCCGTTGCCGTCCTGGTTCGTCAAGTACTACGGAATCCTCCCCTTCTTTTTGGTCGGGGCACTGGCACTCTCGGCTCCGCGCCGCACGGAGTTGCCTGAGCGGGCTGCCTTGTGGATTTCGTTTTGCCTCTGTGTTTTCTCTCTGCTGCTGACATTGTGGCAGGTTCGTTGGGCGGGATTGCATGCGGCGATGAGCGTTTGGCTGATGATTGTGGTGGGGCACATCGCGTGGCGAAACGTTGCTATCCGCAACGGCAAAATGATCGAGGTACAGTTTGCCGACGCGGCCATGAAGCAATATCTGGCCCAGGGACTGCGGGCTGAAAGCCAGGGCAAGCCAATGCGAGTGATTTGTGACCCCGATATAGCGCCGGTGCTTTATTATTTTGGGGGGATCCCAGCCGTTGCCTCCTATTACTGGGAGAATGTGCAGGGGCTGCAGGACGCAACGGCGTTCTTCACGGACCACGGTGATGCCGTGGCGAGGCGGATTGCGAAGGAGCGCGGCCTGACCCAGGTGATCGTGCCCGCAGGCGGCAGACTGCAAGTCCTCTTCAATTTCATCGAAACCGGGAATCTGAGCGTAACCGACACACCACCACTTTTGGCAACGCGGCTGTGTTCGAACACGGGCGGGTTGCCCCCATGGATCACGTTGGACAAGGGCCTGACCCGGATCGGGCGGCAGGAGTTCAGTCTCACGACAGCTGGGGGCGTTGCTCCGGTGAAGGGCCGGGTGATGGTTTATCAGCTCGAACCGACGGAGGGCGCGGGTCAGCCCACGGGACTCCGGCAGCATCCGGGCAATGGTAATACTGAGCCGTGTGGAGGAGTGACAAGGCCTTGAGCATGGAACGAATCGTGAAGAGTTTGCCGGCCGCACTAACCTGACCTTCGCTACTCGACTTTGAAATCGGCTGTTTTCGAGCCGTTGGGGAACGCAAGTCGTTGCGGTTGTAGGGACGCGTTTTGAAAACGGCGTGTAGTACAGACCCGCCTCGTTTTCAAACACCTCTGGTCTGCCGTAATCTCTGCGCATCGTGTGCCTGAAGTGTCATCGACGGTCTCAACGACACGTGGGATCTCCTACCAGCAACAATCTGTTAATACACGATCCGGTTGTGGCTGCAGAGGTTGTTTTCCTTGACTTTTTTTCTTGCATTGAAATTGCACTTTTGCTACGCTGAGAGGTTGCGATGTAGAAATGTTGGGCCCGAGCCCTTGCACGAATGTCTTTGGTGTCGGTCAAGATTGCCGCCAACGGAAAGGACAGTTATGAGGCGAGGCTTTTTTTGTCGTATTAGGCGGACTGCTAACTTTTGCTGATATCGCTCGGGCCGAGACGATCCGGATCGTTTCCTGCAACATCGAGGCCGACATTAGTGGCTATACCGCAGCGCGCCCAGGATTGATTGCTCCCTCCAGCACCGGCACGCTGACCGGCGGGGCACTCGAAGGGATTGGAGAAGAGAATGTCGCCGGTGATGCGGCTCAGCCCATCGACATTCTGGCGTTGCAGGAGACGACCAGTAACTCGACCACCGTCCAACCGATCGCGGATGCGTTGAACGCCTTCTACGCGTACCACACCAACCAGGCCGGGTATGCGATCAGCCCCGTACAGGGCACGCAGAGCGGCAGCGCCAGCAGTGGAAACGGCCCCAATGCCGTGGTCTATAACACGAACACGCTGCAGCTGGTCGCCTCGGTCGGAGTCGGCACCCCGAGCGGATCAGGGAACGGGGAATATCGCCAGGTGATGCGCTATGAGTTTGCGCCGGCGAGCGTCACGGCTGGCACGAACAACGAGTTTTACGTCTACGTCAGCCACATGAAATCGGGCACGGGCTCAACCAACGCCGGCTATCGCAATGAGGAGGCCGCCATTATCCGCAACGATTCGGCGACGTTGCCCAGCAATGCCCGAGTTCTGTACATGGGCGATTTCAATTCCAGTGGCAGCACCGATCTATGGTACGAGGCGATGATTGCCGCAGGGGCGAATGCGGGCGTCGACCCGCTCAACCCCACCAATACAACCGTCATCAATTGGGGCGCCAGCACCACGACGACAAACATTCTGGCAGCCATGGACGATTCCTCCACGAATTTGCGTTACCGGGACGCGTACCAATTCATGACGAGCAATGTCTTGTATGGCGTCGCGGGCGGTTTGGCCTACGTGCCCCGCAGCTTTCATATCTTCGCGAATAATGGCGGCGTCGCCTACAACGGGGCCGTGACTTCCAGCACGGCGCTGAACAGTGATCTCACGACGAATGGGGTCGGCCTCGCCGCCTCGGTGCTTTACACGGACCTCAGCACCGCCAGCGATCACCTTCCCTCAGTGGCCGATTACACCATCCCCACGGGGGGGGCTGCACACCACCGGCGACGCCGACGGCCAGCAACAACGGCCCGATCTGTGCCGGCGGCACCTTGACGCTCAGCACGCCGACCGTGAGCGGGGCGACCTACAGCTGGACCGGGCCCAACAGTTTCACCTCCAGCGCGCAGAACCCGTCGATTACCAGCGCGACGACGGCGGCCAGTGGTACCTACAGCGTGACAGTGACGGTGAACGGTTGCCCGTCCGCAGCCGGTACCACCACCGCCACGGTCAACGCGATCCCGTCGACGCCGACGGCCAGCAACAACGGCCCAATCTGTTCCGGCAGCGAACTGGATCTGAGCACGCCGACCGTGAGCGGGGCGACCTACGGTTGGACCGGGCCCAACAGTTTCACCTCCAGCGCGCAGAACCCCTCGATTGCCACCGCGACGACGGCGGCCAGTGGTACCTATAGCGTGACAGTGACAGATGAACGGTTGCCCGTCTGCGGCCGGTACCACCACCGCCACGGTCAACGCGATCCCGTCGACGCCGACTGCGGGGAACAACGGCCCGATCTGTGCCGGCAGCGAACTGGATCTGAGCACGCCGACCGTGAGCGGGGCGACCTACAGTTGGACCGGGCCCAACAGCTTCACCTCGACTCTGCAGAACCCCTCGATTGCCAGCGCCACGACTGCGGCCAGCGGCACCTACAGCGTGACAGTGACGGTGAACGGCTGCACCTCTGCGCCCGGCTCGACCACCGCCACCGTCAACGCCATCCCGGCGACGCCGATCGCGGGGAACAACGGTCCGATTCTGGCGGGCAACACATTGAACCTGACCGCCAGCACTGTGAGCGGGGCCACCTACAGTTGGACCGGCCCGAACGGTTTCACGTCGACCCAGCAGAACCCGTCGATTCCGGACGCCACGTCCGCAGCCAGCGGAACGTATAGCGTCACGGTCACGGACACCAATGGCTGCACGTCCGCCGCCGGGTCAACGACCGCGCTGGTTACGGCACCGCAGATCACGTCGATCAGCATACAAGGCAGCGACATCCTCATCACGTGGGCGACCACCGGCGGGACGACCAACGCCGTGCAGGCGACACCCGGCAACCCCGGCTACAACACGAACTTCGTCGATATCAGCGTGCCGCCGCTCTTCATCCTCGGCAGCGGCAGCACGACCACGAACTATACCGACCCCGGCGCAGTGACCAACTCGCCCGCGATGTTCTACCGCGTGCGGCAGGTGCCGTAACAAGGATGAATTCAGAGGCGCAGCCGAGAGGACAACACGGCAATCAAACAACAGATGCCTGCGTTCACGACTCGGTGAACAATCCCCGGCTGCGCTCTTCCTTATCCGTCCGCGGCTAGGACTTCGGATCCGCCCCCAATCCCCGCCTGCTCCCACCGCGTCCGGGCCGCCAAAGACAGTGTGGTTTTTCGCTCCGGCCCGCTTCGCTCGGTTGCGAATAACGTCGGAAAGGGTATCAGACTTTGTCTGTGCCTTTGGCGATCAGACCGCGCTCCGATGTCACCGCTGCGAGCCGTGGTTTCTCGCGGCCACATCGCTTTGCCCAATCGCAATGCAATAGCGCATGTGCTTCCCTTTCCCAGTCGGCTTACGTGAAGCGCCGCTCTATTGTACGGCTCGCTGCGCGCCGTCAAGGTCGTCCACTTCGTGGCTCCACCGTGACTGCGCTCGCTCCGCCTGCGGCCTGGCTTTTGCCACTTCACGCAGGAGTAACTCCTGCTGTCAGGTCGCCCCGGATCGTCCCAAAACCTGTCAACCACAAAATCAGGAATTTTTTGCAACCATAGCCAACCATATAAACTTGGGGACACCCCCTGCAAAACCCGAGATTTTTGGGGTCCGGGATTTCCATTTCATGCGTGCTAATCTCACGGACGCGATTCAGACAGAACTGTGATCCCACAAGCAAGAGCACGTGTAATGGCGTGAATGGAATGACAACAGTGGAGGAAAGGGAGGTGGGAACGACGTTGCCGCGCCTCTATCTCAGGCCTGATGAGGCTGCACGCGTCATCGGCGTTTCAAGGCGCACCCTGGTCGGCTTGGCAAACCGCCCGCGTCATCGGATTTCGCCGTCTTGGCCGCACGACACTTTTCTCCGTTGCGGACATTCAAACAGCGATTGACCGCCACCGCATCGCGCCTATCGGCGAGCTGAAACCGCGCCGCCAATCTGTCGCGACCGTCACGATCACCGCCCAAGTGCCGGCCACCGGCAGTGAGCCGCCAACGCGCGAACACCGTCTGCAACACATCGCAACTGAGCCAGCCACAACACCGACTGCCAGCGCATAAGTGCCAACACCGTCACAATCATCAGAAGCGCGACGATACCGTTTCCCGCTCCACCGTTTGGTGTTGTAGCCGCGATCACGCCGCCGACGTGTCCCATATCAATCACCGCCGAGATCGTCTCGCATCGGATTTTCCAGCAGGTTCCAATTGGCAGAAAATGGCAGAGTCACCGCCCTATCGTGCTATTCCTTGCCACTGGGTGCAAAACGAGCAACCGGATTGTAAGCCTTACTAAACAAGGTGTTGCTGGATTTGCCAAGGAAAACGCGAGATCGTCAAAAATCACGCTTACAGGTTTTCGAGACCAGCCCGATCAACCGCTCTGGCACCCCTCAAAAATCGGATGACGGATCAAGCGGACTCAGCCAGCCTAGCCCACCGCCGTCGCTGGCGCAAGCCGTCACTGAGCAGGTTGAAGGCCAGCACGGTCCACGTGATTGCCAGTCCGGGCGCGATGCACAGCCACGGGGCGACACGGAACGTGCCCTGTTCCTCGCGCAACATCATGCCCCATTCGGGTATATCGGGTTGGCCCGACAACCCCAGAAACGCAAGCCCCGCAGCTTCCAGCACGGCCCCGCCCAGCGTCAGCGTCGTCAGCACGAGAATCAGCCCCGCGCAATTCGGCAGGATCTCCAGCGCGGCAATCCGCCATCGGCCTGCGCCGGTGGCCCGCGCGGCCAGCACGTATTCCTTGGCGCCTTCCGACGCAAACGCCGCCCGCACCTGACGCATTACGGTCGGCAGACTCGAAATGCCAACCGCAATCGCCACGCTCGCGGCTGACGGCGTCAGGATCGTCAGCGCGACCAACCCCAACAAGATCGACGGGAACGCCAGGAGGAAGTCCGTCGCGTGACTGACGATCGCATCAAACCAACCTCGCCGCACACCGGCGGCGGCTCCCAGCGCAACTCCCCCCAAAACCGCGATTGCGGTCGCGCTGAACGCAATTCCCAGTGTCGCCCGCGCGCCGTACAGTATCCGGGTCAACACGTCCCGCCCGACTCCATCCACGCCGATCGAATGCGCCCACGATGGCGGCGCGAGCGCCAGATCGCGATAGAGTTGTTCCGTTGGCCCGTGCGTCGAGACTACGCCAGCGAACGCCGCGGCCAAAATGACCACCGCGAGCATGGAAGAACCGATCCCGAGCAATAGGTTTCGGCGTTTCATCTTCGAAGTTTCGGATCGAGCGCGTGATGCGCGACGTCCACCGCGAAATTCACGGTCATCACCATGGCCACGAGCACGAGCAACGCACCTTGAATTGCCGGGTAATCACGCGCGAGCACCGCGGTGGCGACGTAGCGTCCGATGCCCGGCCAGGCAAACACCGTCTCGGTCAGCACGGCGCCGCCGAGCAGGTACGCAAACTCGACGCCCACCATCGTTACGATGGGCACCAGCGCCGCGCGCAGGGCGTGGCGGTAGAGAATGGCGCGCTCGGTGGCGCCTTTTGCCTGGGCGGTGCGAATGAAATCTTTGCCGAGCGTTTCCAGCACGGCGGACCGCGTCACGCGCGCGACGAACGCCGCGGGAATCGTGGCCAGCACGAGCGCCGGCAGCACGAGGTGATCGAGCCCGCCGCGTTCGCCCGCCGGCAACCAACCGAGTTCCAGCGAGAACAGCAACATCGCGAGCAATCCCAGCCAGAACACCGGCACGCTGAGCCCGACGAGACTCACGGTCGTTCCCAGCGCGTCCTTCCATGTGCCCGCGTGGCGCGCGCAGAAGACGCCCAGCCACACACCCGCGAGAGTGGCGACGACGAGCGCGACGATGGACAGCTCGATGGTCGCGGGCCATGTCCGCGCCAGGTCCTCCTTCACATCCCGCCCCGTGACAATCGACTCGCCGAACCTTCCATGGCCCAGCGCGTTCTTGAGCCAGAGCCAGTACTGTGTGGGAAGCGATTGATCGAGGCCCAACCGCGCACGGATCGCCGCGATGCGTTCCGGTGTGGGATTCTTCAGGAGCAACCGCGCCGGATCGCCCGGCACGGCGCGCACGAGCAGGAACACCGCGACACTGGCCACAAACAGCGCTACGACCAGCGACCCGATTCGCCGTAGTAAGAACGCGCGCATGGCGCCAAACATAAAACGGCCCGCGAACGTTGTCGAGGTTCACGCACTTTGGCCGGAGAATCTCTGCCACGGATAGTTTGACGCGGCCTGCCCTGCTGTTGTAAAGTTTAACACCCGTTTGTGCTGGAGAGGTGAATACTGTGAGCATTCCGACACGATTTACGCTGGGACAGTCTGAGATCCCGACGCACTGGTACAACGTCTTGGCCGATGTGCCCGAGCCGTTGCCGCCGCCGCTACACCCGGGCACGAAACAACCGGTCACGTTGCAGGACATGACGGCGATTTTCCCTGAGAACCTCGTCGAACAGGAAATGACGACCGAGCGCTACGTGGAAATCCCGGACCCGGTTCGTCAGATGTACGCGTTGTGGCGGCCGACGGCGCTACTGCGCGCGGTGCGGTTGGAAAAGGCGCTGCAGACGCCCGCCCACATTTATTTCAAGTACGAAGGCGACAATCCCTGCGGTAGCCACAAACCGAACACAGCGGTTGCGCAGGCGTATTACAACAAGATCGCGGGCACGAAACGGATTGCCACGGAGACAGGCGCGGGGCAGTGGGGTTCAGCGTTGGCGCTGGCGTGCAAGCTGTTCGGGATGGAATGCCGCGTGTACATGGTCAAGGTCAGCTACCACCAGAAGCCGTATCGCCGTCTGCTGATGCACACGTGGGGCGCGACCGTTCACGCCAGCCCGAGCGGTTACACCGATTACGGGAAGAAATTACTCAAGGAAGACCCGGACTGTCCCGGCAGCCTCGGCATCGCCATCAGTGAGGCCATCGAGGACACCGTCAGGCACCCCGGCACGAAGTATTCGCTCGGCAGCGTGCTCAACTACGTCTGCATGCACCAGACCGTCATTGGCCAGGAGGCGATCAAGCAAATGGCCAACGCCGGCGAGGAGCCGGACGTGGTGATCGGGTGCGTTGGTGGCGGCAGTAATTTTGCCGGGATCGCGTTCCCATTCGTGCGCGGCAAGCTTGTCGACAAGAAGAAGACGCGCATTGTGGCGGTCGAGCCGATCGTGTGCGCATCGTTGACCAAAGGCGAACTCCGCTACGACTTCGGCGACACGGCGATGACCACGCCGTTGCTGTGGATGTACACGCTCGGCCACGATTTCATTCCGCCGGAAATCCACGCGGGCGGACTGCGCTACCACGGCATGGCGCCGACGGTGAGCCACCTGTGTAAACTTGGCCTGATCGACGCGGTTGCGTACGAGCAATCGAAGGTGTTTGAGGCGGCGGTGATGTTCGCCCAGAACGAAGGCATCGTGCCGGCACCGGAGTCAGCGCACGCCATTCGCGCGGCAATCGATGAGGCGATCCAGGCGCGCGAGGAGGGCAAGAAGCGCGTGATTCTGTTCAACCTCTCGGGCCACGGACTGCTGGATCTGCCGTCGTATGAGGCGTATTTCACCGGCAAGCTGCATGACCGATGAGTAGAGGAAATCCTCGATGCTGATTGTTCACGTCCATGTGCACGTGAAGGCCGAGTGCGTCGAGGAGTTCCAGCAGGTCGCTCTGGAAAACGCGCGCGAAAGTGTGAAGGAACCCGGCATCGCCCGGTTCGACGTCGTGCAGCAAACCGACGATCCGACGCGGTTCGTATTGGTCGAGGTCTATCGCACGGCCGACGCGCCCGCCAAACACAAGGAAACCGCGCACTACGCGAAATGGCGTGACGCCGTCGCCCCGATGATGGCTGAACCGCGCACGAGCGTAAAATACGGCGAAGTTTTCTGGACGAGGTAATAGAACCCCGTCTGGAGAAAGCCGCCACCATAGTCCCGGATTCATTGCGCTGGACAAACGGGCGGGGTGCCGGTTCTACTACGCGTATGGATTTTGAATTCACCACAGTACCGCGCATCCTCTTTGGCCCGGGGAGGTTGAAGGAGATCCGCGCGATTGTGCCGGAACTGGGAAAGCGCGCGCTCGTGGTCTGCGGCAGTTCCGTGCGCGCCGTGGAATGCGTCCAGCCGCTGTTCGGTGCGTTGACCAATGTGGGCGTGGAATACACGGCGTTTGCGACGCAGGGTGAACCGACCATCGACGAGGTGCGGGCGGGAACGGAACAGGCGCGGGCCGGACAGAGCGATTTGGTGATCGGTTTCGGCGGCGGCAGCGCGTTGGATACGGGTAAGGCCATCGCCGCGCTGCTCACGAACGGAGGCGACCCGCTGGATTACATCGAGGTAATCGGCAAAGGCGAGCCATTGACCAAACCGTCCGCGCCGTACATTGCGATTCCGACCACGGCGGGTACCGGGTCGGAAGTCACGCGCAACGCCGTGTTGGGGTCGCCCGAGCATCGCGTGAAAGTCAGCCTGCGGAGTCCGCACATGTTGCCGCGCGTGGCGCTGGTCGATCCCGAACTCACCTACAATTTGCCGCCGGACGTTACAGCGGCCACGGGCCTGGACACGTTGACGCAGTTGATCGAGGCGTTTGTGTCGGTGAAGGCGAATCCGATGACGGACGCGATTTGCCGCGAAGGAATGCATCGGGTGGCGCGGTCGTTGCGGCGCGCAGTTGAGGAGGGGGACAGTCCGCCGTGGCGGGAGAACTGGCAGGCCATCGTCACGGCGCGCGAGGACATGTGCGTGGCGGGGATGTTGAGCGGGATGGCGCTGACCAACGCGGCGCTGGGCGCGGCGCACGGGTTGTCGGGGCCGTTGGGGGGGATGTTCGATGCGCCGCACGGCGCGTTGTGCGCGGCGGTGTTGCCCTATGTGGTAGAGGTAAACGAGCGGGCGGCGAAACAGCGGCTTGTAGGGAGCCCCGTGATTCCACGGTTCGAACAAATCCGGCGCGCGATGGGTGACCTCGGCGAGCTTGTCCAGGCATTGAAGATTCCGCCGTTACGGGACTACGGCGTGATGCGCGAAAACTTCCCCGAGATCATCGAGAAGGCGAAGGCGTCGAACAGCATGAAGGGCAATCCCGTGGTGTTGGAAGACGACGAACTGCGCGAGATTCTCGAACGAGCGCGGTGAAGGCGATCGATCGACGGGCCATCCGATGGTTGAGCAGAAACGGCTGCCGGTCGTCTAATGCAAGGAATGGAATTTGTGTCTGAAAAACCGATGACAGCCAACGACGCGCAACCACCGCGCCTCGATCCGTTGGGCATGATTTTGGTGCTGGCGATCAGCGTGCTGGTCGGGCTGTTGTACGTGCCGCTGTTGCACTGGTTGGGGCGGGAGACGCTGCATACGCAACAGTTGGTGAACGGCGCATTTCTGGTGTTTTTCGCGCTGGTGATTTGCGTTCGTGACGCGGTGGATAAACTGCGGTTTGATCCACAGGTCGGCCCGCACGGGATCGGTTTGATTGCGCTCGCATTTCTGTGTCTCGGGGTGGTGGGGAAATGGCATTTGTTGCCGTTGCCGTTCCTGTTGTTATCGGCGTGCCTGGCGTTCGCGGGCATCGTGTCGCTGGTGTTCGGCCAGGCTGGTGCGAGGCAGTTTCTGCCCGCGGTGAGCGCCTTCTTTGTTTTCGGCGTATTGGTGGGACTGGTCCCGAGGTTGGACTGGCCGTTGCGGGCGATGGCCGCGCGCTACGCGGGTTCGTTGGTGGCGACCCTCGGAGTGCCCGTGAAGATCGGGCTGGTGGAGGGCCGGCCGGCGCAACTTCTTCTCTCGGTGAAAGGACAGGTCTTCGTCGTCGCCACCGAGTGCAACGGTTTCGGCCTGCTGACCGCATCGCTGATCGTGGCGACAACGCTGGCATTTCAATATCGGCTGCCGTGGGCGCAGAAATTATCGTTGTGGGCGCTGGCGGTCCCGATTGCCATCGTCTGCAACTTCCTTCGAATCGTGAGCATCTGTCTCGTCGCGCCACAGATGGCGTTGCCCTACGGGTTCGTACACGAAACCTTGGGATTGATCTTCTATTTCCTGGGGCTGGGGTTGATTTGGAAGATTGCCGGCGAAACGAAGGTGAAAGATCGTAGCAGAGAGAATCGCAGCGCGTGACACCGCGTTCAAGTGCAGTGTCAAGAGCGGCAGGCGATGCGCGAGGCGGGTGTGTGACGCGGCTGCATCACTTTTGCGACGTGTCGTCGATGTGGTAGACGGGCTGGACGATTTTCACAAGACTCCGGCCCATGATGGAATCGCGCACGAGAAACGCGAAGTGGGTGTGCAGTGGAAAGAGCACGAGCGTAGTACTCATGAAGAATGTGCGCAGGAAACCGGCCGCCATTCCGTCCCGTTTCTGTAAGGTTTCATCGGACCACCGATTCTCAATCCATTGCCGGATCCGTTCGCGGAACTGGCGAACCAGGTAGAACGAGCCCAACAGACCTCCTCTCCAACCGAGCGCGCCGGCAATCTGGCCGCTGATCTTGTTGATCTCCCCGATCGCGCGTTCCGTCCAGTGAAGCAGGCCCGTGCCGGACATCAGCGCCAGTGGGACACCAACCAACCGGGGTGGTTCAGCGGACAGACCGCGTCGTCGGCCTTTGGCGATTCCCCAAGCCAGATAACCCGCGGCAATCGAATCGACGAATCCCAACATGACGCAAATGCGCGTGGCGAAGTGTTATGCCAGGCAACAGTCACTGGCGAAACAACCGATTTGATGTACAGTTACCCTCATGGTGGCAATCCGACGACCGACCGTGTTGCGCGCCGTGTGGGGCGTTGCCGTCCTGCTCGTGTCCTGCGGGCCAACAAAACGTGTGTCCATCGAGAACGTGCGCGTAATCCCGGTCACGTCCGCCGATGTTCAACGGTTAATCCACGAACCCGGGGCGAAGGCGGTGTTGGTAAACGTGTGGGCCACGTGGTGCGGGCCGTGCCGCGAGGAATTTCCCGGCCTCGTGCGCGTGGCGCAAAAATACAACGGACAAGGGTTGAAGACCATTCTGGTCTCCGCCGATGATGCCGGGGACGTGGCGGCGGTGAAAAAGTTTCTTGCTGAGGAGGGCGTTGATTTTCCCGCCTACATCAAGGCCGAGAAAGACCAGGCGTTCATCGACGGGGTGGATAAACAGTGGACGGGCGCGCTGCCCGCGACGTTTATCTTCGACGGCAACGGCAAAGTGCGTGATTTTTGGGAGGGCGGGGTCACATTCAACGTTTTTGAGCAGAAGGTGGTCGAAGTACTGGGCAACAAACAAAACCGATAGGAGGCAATTCATGAACCGGGGTTTGTCAGTAGCATTGGTGGCATCGCTGGCGGTGGCCGGCAGCGCGTTTGGAGTCAGCATCGGCGACAAAGCGCCGTCGACAAACGTGAAGATGAAGAGCGTGGACGGCAGCGCCGTGTCCATCGCGGACGTCGCCGGCAAGCAGGGCACGCTGGTGGTATTTTCATGTAATCACTGTCCGTTCGTCAAGGCGTGGCAGGGACGCATCGCCTCGGTGGGCAACGCGGCGAAGACCAGGGGCATCGGCGTCATCATCATCAACTCGAATGACCCGACGGCTTATCCCGAAGACAGCTATGCGGAAATGCAGAAGCGGTCGCAGCAATTGGGCTTTGCGTTCCCGTATGTCGTGGACGCCACGTCGGACGTAGCGCGGGCGTTCGGCGCGACACATACACCCGAAGCGTTCCTGTTCGACAAGGACGGCAAGCTTGTGTACCACGGCGCGATTGACGACTCGAAGGAAGCCGATCAGGTGGCCGCTCACTACCTGCAAGACGCGATCGATGCGGCATTGGCCGGCAAGGCGGTTCCCGTCGCGGAAACCAAGGCCATCGGCTGCAGCATCAAGTTCCGCGGCAAGGCCTGAGGCTCCGGGGCGACGCTCACATCGGGTTTGTATTCGGGCGCGGCAGGGGTTAAGAATCGCAGCCACGATGAATTCGCGGCAGCGACTGGTGGTTTGTCTGGCGGCGGTTTCCGTCTTCTACGTGTTCCACGTTCACTTGAAGACCGCGAAGATTTTCGCCAACCCGACATGGGACGCGCAGGACGAGGTGGGACAATTCTGGAGCGAGTGCGCGTTTCAGTACCGGTTCGCGAAGTTTTTTGCGACGCATCCGGCGAATGAGTGGGGCCAGCTCAAGCACGACCGCGACGTTCAATACCCCGATACGATCGACGACTGGGCCGAATTCACCGTGGCGATGGAGGCGCCGGTCGGTGTGTTGTATCGGTGGTGGAAACCGGCCATGCCGTTGCATGTGTTCGTGGTCTGGTACGACTGTCTGATTTCCAGCCTGGCGGTGTTCGGTGTCTTCTTCCTGGCGCGGGCGTTGTGGCGCAGCGACAAGTCGGGCGTGTTCGCGAGCGCGCTGTATGTGGCGCTGTATCCGAGTTACGGGCGGACGGTGAAGAACCTGTTTCTGCGGGAAGACTTCGCGATTCCGCTGATCATCTTCGCGCTGTGTTTCACGGTGCGGGCGCTACAGGACCTGAAAAGGCGCGACCAGTTTCTGGCGGCGTTGTTCTGGCTGGCCGCGCTGGCGAGTTGGCATTTGACGCAGTTCGTGATGGCGCCATTGCTGCTGGCGGCGGTGTTGGTATATCTGGGTTGGGGGGAGACGCCGCAGATTCCCTGGTTTGTCGTGACCCTGGCGGCAGGCACCTTGGTGGTCCCTGTCTTGCGGGCCAAGCAGGTGTTTTTCTCGCCGACGATGTGCGGGTTGTACGCGCTGGCGCTGGCGGTCTGGATCAACGGGGGACGGAAACGCGCGATTCTGGTCTTTGCGGGTTGGGCGGCGGTGCTGCTGGCGTTGAGCACGCTGATGCAGCGGTCCTACGGCGAGTACGCGCACGTGTACGAACTCTTCCTCTACAAACTGCGATTTCTTGGCCAACGACCGGCGAACCCCGCGCGGCTGCCGTGGGAGGCGCGGCTGTTGTGGGAGGGCGGCGCGTTCAACACGGCGGAGTGGCGCGATTTTTGGCGGAGCCTGAAATGGTGCGGGCCGCTTGGGTTGGTGGCGGCGATGCTGTTGAGCAGCCGCAAACGGGGCGCATGCGCGACGAACATTTTCATTGTGTTCACGCTGTTGCTGGCGTTGCTGGCGTGGATGGTGTTGCGGTATTTCACGTTTCTCGGGTTTGCGGCGGCGATATTGGCGGCAGGACTCGTGACGCGGCGGATCTGGTGGAAGTTGATCGTATTTGGCGCCGCTGCGTGGCAACTGGCGACGCTCAACGTCCAGCCACTGGACCGTCAACTGGCGCGCCCGGATGAATATCGGCCCGTGGTGACCTGGCTGGAGGAACACACTCCGAGCAACGCGGTGGTGCTGGCGTCGATCGGGGATTCACCCGTGTTCCTGGCGCACACGGGACGCCCGATCATCATGCACTCGAAATTCGAGAACCAACGGATTCGCGACCGCTATCACGAGATGCTGGACGCCATCTACGGCAGCGAGGGCCAATTCTATGGGTTCGCGCACAAGTACGGCGCGGACTATTTTGTGTACGACGTTGGCTTTCTGTACGAAGGCATGGAATCGCGGCGTTACAAGGCGGACAAGATGGGGCCGCTTGACCCGAACTGCGCGGCGGAGTTGTTCCAAAATCATCCCGAGCGTTTGAGCCATTTCCGATTTGAGATGGCAAATGGGAGATTCGCGATCTTTCGCGTGGTCACTTCACCGTAGCCTTCTGGAACAGGATGTCGCCGTTGACCTCGAAGAGAATGCCATCCACGTTGGCGCGGCAGGCCATCAATTGCTGAGCGTGGGCGAGCGGGACCATTGGCGCTTCCTCGAAGACGATCTCCTGTGCTTTGCGATAGAGCGCGGCCCGTTTTTCCGGCACGAGTTCGCGGCGGGCGGCGACCATGAGATCGTGGTAGGCGTCGTTCATCCAGAAACAAACATTGAGTGCGGAACCAAGTGTGGCGGTGTCCTTGTCGAGCAACACATAAAGGAAGTTGTCGGCATCGCCGTTGTCGCCGACCCACCCCATCAACGCCATTTCGTGGTCGCCGTGACTCGTGCGGCTGAGATGCGCACCCCATTCGTTGGGGACGATTTCGACTTTGATCCCGGCCTTTTCGAGGTCAGCCTTAATCATTTCGGCGGCGCGGAGCGGGTTGGGGAGGTAAGGGCGCGGGTTGGTCATGACTTCCAGCTTCAAAGGCCGTGATCGGGGAAAAAAGCTTTCGTTCGACTGATAAATCTGCGTTTCAGGGATTGAATTATTGTAGCCTGCGATGAGCGGCGGCATTGGATTCTTTGCAATCGTTGCGGCGCCGCGATAGACATCATCGATAATGTCTTTTTTGTTGATTGCCGATCCGATGCACTGACGCACCTGCTTATTGTTGAACGGCGGTTTTTGGCAGTTGAATGCGAGATAGCAGACGTTCAAGCCGGGTGCGGTGAGGAGCGTAAGGTTTTTGTCGCCCTTGATGATCGGCAGGCTGTTCGGGTCGATCCCGTCCATTGCCTGGATTTGGCCGGTTTGGAGTTGGATCAGGCGCGTGGACGAATCCGGGACGACCTTGAAGATGAGGCGGTCGATTTTCGGTCTGCCGTCCCAATAATCGGGATTGGCGTCAAGCACGACGCGCTCGTTGGGGACCCATTCGACGAATCGGAACGGGCCGGTGCCGACGGGATGACGCTGGTTGATGAACTTCGGGCTGATGAGATGCGCCGCCGGAATGCAGAGACTGGCCAGCAGCGGCGCGTGCGGCTCGCGCAACCGCAGGCGCAAGGTCATCGGATCGACGACCTCGACCGCAGTGATCATGTTGAACATAGCCGACCAGTAGGCGAACGTCGCGTCGGGAAGGTGGGCGGGGTTCGATTTGTCCATTTGGCGGAGGAAGCTGAATGCGGCCGCCTGTGCATCGAGCGGCGTGCCATCGTGGAAATGGATACCCTCGCAAAGTTTGAAGGTATACGTGAGGCCATCGGGGCTGATCGTCCAGGAAGTCGCGAGACAGGGTTCGGGCTTGGTGGTGCCGTGTTTGAAGCGGACGAGGCCTTCGCATACGTTTACCAGGACTTTCATCGACTCGCCGTCGTCAACATCAGCCGGATCAAGTTTCTGGGAATCAGCGCCGCGAGCGAAGATGAGGGTGGCCGGTTCGGGCTTGGTGGGTCGCTGGCAACCGGCAAGCAGGATGCCAAGGGCAAGGGCCAACCAGGGTAAGAGTTTCATGGCGCGGATGTTAGCGAACACAAAGCCTGACAGCAAGTCGGAGGCAATGCGCGCGTTTGACTTTGGGGAGCGCGCAAACTAGAGTAGTAGGCTGCATGGGTAACGGTACAGCCAGCGCCACCGTCGGGGTTTCCCCTTTGCCAGTCGATTGGCGGAAGGGTGTCTTGTGCTTTGTTCTGGCCGGATTGGCGGTCTACGCGTATTGGGGGCAGCCGGTCGAGCACGATCTGACGTGCTGGCAGTGGTTGATCGTGCATTGGAACCGGATCTCGAATTACTCGCACGGCCCGCTGATCCCGTTGATTGCTTCGGCTCTGCTGTGGTGGAACCTGTCGGAGCATGGCCACGGAGACGAAGATTGGGGACCGTATTGGCGGGCCCTGGGGGGCGCCGGCGCCGTATTGATGATCTGGATTGTTGGCGGTTCCATTAATAAAGATTGGGAGGATAGGGCCTACTATTGGTCGCTGATGCTGCTGCCGTTGACCATAGCGTGGCAGGTGTGGGCCCTGCGAGGCCATCTGGTGGGACAGGACGAGCCGTCCACGACGGCGGGACCGGCGGTCGTGGCGGTAGCGATGGCGATTTATTATATGGGAGTGAAAGCTGTCCAGCCCCGCGTGGTTGTCATATCGGGGATCGTGTTGTTGTACGGCTTGGCGTTGAGTTTTCGCGGTCGCGATGTCTTTCGTCGGGTATTTTTCCCGATCACGTTTCTGTTTCTCATGGTGCCGTTGAACTTTCTGGACAACATGGTCGGTTTTCCGTTGCGGATGTTCGTCGCCAGAATTTCCACGATGACCTTGAACGGGATGGGCATCCAGGCGGTGCAACGCGGATCCGGCATCATCTCCCCCGTCTTCAGTTTTGATATAGCCGATCCATGCAGCGGGATCCGCTCCCTGATGGCGCTGACGACTGTTACCGCCGCCTATGCCTATGTAACGCAACGGGCGCATTGGAAGCGTTGGATCTTGTTTCTTTGCGCCATGCCGTTGGCGGTCCTCGGCAACCTGTCGCGGGTGATCTCGATCGCACTGGTAGCACAAGTCTACGGACAGGAAATGGCCACAAAAGTCTACCACGAGTGGTCCGGGTACATTCTTTTCCCCGTGGCTCTGGCGGCGATGGTACTAATCGGACTGCTGTTGAATTTTCCATATCGCCGCCTGTTCCAAAACTGGCTGACACCGCCGCCGCCACCGACAGACAATGGGCTGGATGGCGACGGGTTTCCGCCGGCAGCATGATGGGAGAAGTTGCATGAGTGAATCATCCGCGACAACAACGCCGCCAGTGGCCGCACAACCGGAAGGACAACCCACCGCGCCACAACGACGGGGTCCGAGCACGAAACAAATCTCGATCGTGGTGGTAATCCTGGCGGTCGGGGTGTTGCTCACAGCAACGACCTCTGACGTGACAAAAGTTTCCGAGCCGGGCGTGAAATTGTATCCTGACGGGACCCCGTATTTGGTCGATCAGGCGGGCGATTGGGCCGGCGGGGAGAAGACGGGATTGAGCGAGGACGAACAGCGCCTTCTGCCCAAGGATACAGAAGGTTCGCGGCGGGTCTTTCGGGACAAGGACGGCACCGAGCTGTTTTGCTCGATTGTACTGGCGGGACGCGACGTGACCAGTATTCACCGGCCCGAACTCTGCCTGCCCGGTCAAGGTTGGAAAATCCAGAGCGAGCGCACGCAATCCATACCTGTGGCAGCAGCACCGGGTGGCGTGTTGAACGTGATGCGCATGAACACTTCTCGCCCGGTCCGTCTGGCCGGTGGCCGGACGACAGAAGCGCGGTCGGTGTTTGCCTATTGGTTTGTGGGCAAGGATCGGATGACGCCCTATCACTGGCAACGCATCTACTGGACCGCCAAGGATCGGATCTTTTACGACACAAACCACCGATGGGCATATATTTTGATTCAGCTGCCGATCAAAGGCAATGTGGAAGACGGCGCAACCATCAAGTCGCAAGACGATGCCATGAAGGTGGTCGCCAGATTCATTCAGGACATCTACCCGTCCCTGATCACGAAATAGCCGCGGTGGCGGAACCGACTGCATGTATGTTGATGGACGGCGCGCCAGGGATGCCAGAGTGTTCCAATGTCAAATAGACGAAGAGAATTCATCATTCAAGTCAGCCAGATCGTTGACGGGCTGCTGATTGCCGTCGTCTTCTGGTTCGCCCACGCGTTGCGCGAGCAACTCGCCTTTTCGTTCCCGTTTCCGTACCACATCCTCGGGTACACGATTCAGCACGGAATAATTGCGCCATTTCGCTATTACAAGTGGCTGTACTTGATCGTGCTCCCTCTGTATCCGTTTCTTCTGGACGTCAACGGCTTCTACAGCCGCTCACACAGCCAGCAGCTTCGCAACACGGCGTGGATTCTTGTCAAGAGCAGCACCATCTGCACGCTGGCGGTCATGGCCGCCATGTACTTCTTCCGTCTGGCCATGCTCAGCCGTGGCGTCGTGGTGATATTCGCGTTGTTTAGCATCGTCGCGCTCTTCGTGAAGGACCGGCTCTTTCAGGCGCTCCTGCGCCATCGTGCTCGCAGTGGAAAGGGAGTCGCCGAGATCATCCTCGTCGGCTCGGAGGAGCGCAATGCGGAGTTTGCCGCGCTGCTTGACGAACACCCGGAATGGAGCCTCCGTGTCGCCGCCAAACTCGATTCCAACACGGACCTCGTTTCGGAACTTCCCGCGATGTTGCACCGCTACCCCGTCGGATGCGTGGTGTTCAACGTCAGCCAGACCGCGTTCGGTGAAATTGAGAAGGCGATCCTGGCCTGCGAAGTCGAAGGCGTCGAGGCCTGGCTCGTGGCTGACTTCGTGAAGACGTCCATCGCCCGCGCCACCGTCGACGACTTCTACGGAAAACCGCTGTTGATCTTCCGCACAACCCCCGAGATTTCCTGGCAGCTTGTCTGCAAACGGCTCATCGACATCATCGGTGCCACACTCGGTTTGATCGTCCTCGGTCCGCTGGTCATGTTGCCCGCCGCGATCATCCTCAAGCTTACCTCGCCCGGCCCCGTGCTGTTCAAGCAAAAGCGTAGCGGGCAGCACGGACGCCTCTTCACCATGTACAAGTTTCGCTCGATGATCACCAACGCCGAAATGCTCCAGGTGGAACTCGAGGTCTTCAACGAAATGGGCGGCCCGGCCTTCAAGATGGAGGACGATCCGCGCGTCACCCCGTTTGGCCGCTTCCTGCGCAAATCCAGCATCGACGAATTGCCCCAGCTTTGGAATGTCCTCGTCGGCGACATGAGCCTCGTCGGCCCGCGCCCGCCCATTCCCAGCGAAGTCCAGCACTATGACCCCTGGCATCGCCGCCGCCTCTCCATGAAGCCCGGCCTCACCTGCATCTGGCAGATCAGCGGTCGAAACCGGATCGATTTCGAACAGTGGATGCAACTCGACATGCAGTACATCGACAACTGGTCCCTCTGGCTCGACTTCAAGATCCTCGTTCGCACCCTCCCCGTCGTCCTCACCGGCCTCGGCGCCAAGTGACCTAATCCGCGTCGTTCTAGCCCCCAACCAGACGCCAGACGCCCAAAACGAAGCCAAGTGACAAATTGGCACACTTTGACCTGTAACCACTTGTCCCTCAAGTTAATCCACAAACGCTAACACCTCAAAAAATTGGCTTCGTTTGGTAATTTTACATATTATGGGGTGTACCCCCCTCCACGGCGTGCCCCCGAGTTGTAGCCGCGTACCGTGTACGCGGACCAGCCGCATTTGCCGTTGTAGGCCGCGTGCCCTCACGCGGCGCTTTCCGCTTGTGGGCCAGCCCGCCCGGCTGCCGTCTCCTCGCCCCTTGGAGCAAAGGATTGAGGTGAGGGATTCTTCCATTAACTATCTTCCGACTATGTCAAAGATCAAAATTCCACACCCCGCCGACCATACACTATCGCATGCCAACTGTCTAGAACTTTTTCAATGGCGGAAGCGAATCGCGAGTTGATCGCGCGGTTCGAGAAGAAGATGCAGGCGAAGCTGGCGGAGATTTGGGGCGAATGAAAACGATCAAAGACCTTCCGGAGCACAGTCGTCCCCGCGAAGTCTTTGCGGATGTCCTTCAGGATCGCCCCGCTGTCATCATCGCCAAAAAATCGCACTACAGCTTCCAGGAATCCGGCGAGCTTTCCTAGAGCCCAGCTCCTTCAGCATATTTGTCTTATTGGTCCTATTTGTCCTATTCGTCCCATCTCCTCCCTCCCCGCCCGCTCTTTTTTGTTGCCCATTGGCGCAAATTCTGCGAATCACTCAGCAGCATGACATCGACCACCCCCGCTCCCGTATCCGTCGTCACCGGCGGCGCCGGCTTCCTCGGCTCGCATCTCGTCGACCGCCTCCTTGCCGAAGGCCATCACGTCATTGCCATCGACAACCTCGTCACGGGCAATACCGACAACATCGCGCATCTCGCCGGCAACCAGAACTTCGAGTTTATTCGGCATAACGTCACGCAGTTCATCTACCTCGCCGGCCGCGTCGACTACGTCTTTCATTTCGCATCGCCCGCCAGCCCCATCGATTATCTCCAACTCCCGATCCAGACCCTCAAGGTCGGTTCGCTGGGGACGCATAACGCCCTCGGCCTTGCCAAGGCCAAAGGCGCAAAATTCTTCCTCGCGTCCACCTCCGAATGCTACGGCGACCCGCTGGAACACCCGCAATCGGAAAGCTACTGGGGCAACGTCAACCCCATCGGCCCCCGCGGCGTCTACGACGAAGCCAAGCGCTTCGCCGAAGCCATGACGATGGCCTACCACCGATACCACAAGGTCGATACCCACATCGTCCNNCGCATCTTCAACACCTACGGCCCGCGGATGCGTCTCAAAGATGGCCGTGTCGTGCCCGCCTTCATTGGCCAGGCGTTGCGCGGCGAACCTCTCACCGTGTTCGGCGAAGGCCAACAAACCCGCAGCTTTTGCTACTGCAGCGACCTCATCGACGGCATCTTCCGCCTCTCCCAGTCCGATTTCCACGAACCCGTCAACATCGGCAATCCGACCGAGTTCACCATCCTCGATTTCGCCAAACTCATCATCAAACTCACGGGCAGCAAGAGCCAGATCGTGTATGAACCGTTGCCCGAGGATGACCCCAAGCAGCGCCGTCCCGACATTTCCCGGGCCAAAAAACTCCTCGGCTGGGAACCCAAAGTGAAGCTCGAAGACGGTCTCCGCAAAACCATCGACTACTTCCACGACAAAGTGTAAATCGCCGCCCCGCCCGAACTGTTGCCGCGCTCCGCCACGACCGCAAATCTTACTTGCGATACCCTCTCCCCTTGGGGGAGAGGGTTAGGGTGAGGGGTACGATCCGCGCCTCATCCGGTCGCGAAGCATTCCGACACACTTTCCGCCTTGTCCCCCCCCCGCCACGACCGCTACCATCCACTCTCGTGCGGCCCATGTATCCGTTTCCCTGAAAATCCCATGCGCTCCGCGTTCCGGTTCACCTGGTTTCTGGCGTTGGCGGTCATCGCCGCGCTCTGCCTTGGCGCCTTTTGGGTTCTCCTCGGTGCCAATTATTCTCCTGAAATTTATCGGGCGTTGCCCGCTGTGCCCGGCAAGTTGGAGATCATCTGGATGCTGGCGTGTTCCGCCGTGTCCGTTCTCACGCTGGCTTCATTGGGACGCCGACCAGACGAGTGCCGTCGATTGGCACAAGCCGGTCTCGTGGCGACAGCGGTTGCCTGCGTCATCCTGGCAAAACGAGTTTTGGGGCTGCGCCCGCAATGCCTTGACCCGATCCTCTTTTGCGCGGCATGCGGTTGGACCATCGCGCTGTGGATGCGAGGCCGCCAGATGCCGGGCCCGGAACAGAGTTGGTTTTTGCGATTTTCCGGTTTCGGCTACGACCGGAAGCCGGCAAGTTTGTTGGCGACTGCGGTTGTTTCCGCCGCCGCCGGTTTGTCAGTCTATTACCTCGTCCAGCAGATCCACTACTTCAACAATTTCCAACTCGGCTACGCCGATTGCGGGGATTACGCCCGCACCATGTACAACACACTCTATAACCCGCGAGAATTGTTCCTGCGGGTCAATCCCGACCGGCCACTGTTCTATGACCATTTTCAGCCGGGATTTCTGCCATTCGTCCCGTTCTGGTTTCTGTGGCCAGGCTTGAAAGTGACGATCCTGCTCCAGGTTCTGGCCGTCATGGCCTGCGCGTTGCCGATCTATTGGATTGGCCAGAAGCTTCTTCAGGACAAAACGGCGGCGCTGCTGCTGGTTGCGACTTGGTTGGTGTTTCCGCCAGTGTCACAGTTCATTTACAGCGGCTCCTACGGGTTCCACTGCGGAAATCTCTGCCTGCCGCTGTGTTTTCTGGCGCTGGCATTCTGGCTCAAGGAACGCCGCGGCTGGGCTCTCCTGTTCGCCGTGTGGGCGATTCTCCTCAAGGAGGAAGCGGCAATCCCGATTGGCACCTTTGGCCTTTACCTGGCCGTGTTTGGCAACCGTCGCAAGCTGGGCATCGTGATCGCGACGGTCGCCTTCGCGTATTTCTTAATCGTGGCGTCCGTTGTCATTCCCGCGATGAGTCATCAAGCGTATATGGCACAAAGCCACTTCGCCCCCATCGGCGAAACCAAAAAGGAAATTCTTCTTTCGCCCTGGAACAATCCCAAAGAGTTTTGGGGAAACTTGCTGGCGCCGTCCACCTTCTACTTCGCTGCGCTCCTGCTGGCGCCGCTGTTGTTCGTGCCCTTGAGGAAACCCTCGGTGCTTTTTGTGGGGTCGCTGGTGTTTCTCTTCGATTGCTTGAATCCCACCCTCAAGAGCATCCGCTACTGGTATCAGCTGGCGCTGTTCCCCGTGGTGTTCTGGGCGCTGGCGGCGGCGTTGTCCCGCGCCACCCCGGCCCGACAACGGGCCGTTCTTTCCGGCGCGACCGTCGCCGGGGTCTTGCTGTCCGTGTTCTTTGGCAATGTCTTCTGGAGCAAAGCCACGATGGTCGCGATCCCACTGCCGACGGATCGCCCGGAAATCGTGCAGCGGATGGCCCAGCGCATTGACCGACAGGGTTCATTGTTCGCCACACAGCGCGCCGCGGCGCATTTCATCACCCAGAAGTACCTGTACGTGAATCCGCCCCTGCCGTCCCAAATCGACTACGTGCTTCTGGATATGCGTGATACGTGGAGAACAACCACCAGTCTCAACCGGCTGACAAACCTCCGCGCCATCCAGCGACAGGCCGAATCTCTTCCGCAGTTGCACCTTGTGGATGTGCAGGACGGCGTCGTCCTCTACTCGCGGTCTGGGGAACCCATCGACGCGCGCGTACTCGTCGAGCGCGACGCCTTGCCTCCCGAAGCCGTCCATCAATCAGCGGAACTGGGAAAGGGAGTGACGTTCGAGGGATACACCACGACCGTGCTGACTTCGGATGGCGCCAGCCCTCACGATCAAATCCGCATCACCATGTTCAGTTCGGTCACGGTCCCTGTGGGCGTGGATCTGGCGGTCCGATGTCATGTTCAATCACAAGCGCGGAACCTGTCCACACAATCGTTCGCATCACAATTCCAACCACTGGGCCAGTGCGTCTGGCCTGTCAAACGTTGGGTTCCGGGAAAATTCTACGCGGACGACTTCGTGATCGACGTTCCCGCCGGGTCGGCGTCAGCCGGTTTTTCCATCTCGTTCGAATGCCAGCCGCTGTGACGGGCAAGCCCTGTCCATGCGCAGCTTTCCGCGCCATCCCTCACATTGGCGTTTTGATGCCGATGGCGCGCAGGGCGCACCAGCTGCGGGCGCCTTCGAAGATCATGAACAAGCCAGCGACATCCAGAAAGATGCCTGCAACCAGCACCGTCTTTGATCCGGTGATCACGCCGGTGACAACCAACGCCCCGCCGCACAAAACGACAATCGCGCCGCCGATCAGCCGCGCGTTGCGTCCGCGTTGGTCGATGTTGCACGCCAGTTTCATTTCGTTGGCCGGCTGGCCCAATTGCCGGCAAACACCGCCGCCAGGGCGAGCAGAATCACAACGACCCACCGAAACCCCGGTGGCGGTGGCCCGATCTTCAGCCACTCCGGCCAGATGGCCCAGAGCAAGGCCGCCGCGCCGAGGAACACGGCTCCGGTCCACCCGAGGAATACAAACGTCTTGTGTTCTTCCCGCGACGCGCCGCGCAACCGTCCGATGGTCTCCTTGTCGAGCTTCAGTTTCTGGCCGGCCGCCTCCTCCACAATCTGTTCGTCCGTCACCGTGTTCAGAAACTCCTTCAGAAGCGTGCGCGCCTTGTCGGCTTCGTGATCGAGCACGAAGATGCCGTTCATTCTCTCCGTGCCGCTCAGGGACTCGGCGGCATCGAATGGCGGCATCGATGGTGGTTGTTGCAGGGTGGCTTCCACCCCGTTGTCGCGCAGGTACCCGACGATGATGTTCCCTTCCCATTCGTCGTGTGCGTGATGTACCTGAACCAGATTCTCGGACCGTTCACCTTTGCTCATGACGCAATCTACTCCTGCTTTTGTCGTCTTTCCAAGAATTTTGTGTTCCCGTCCCGCCTCCGATCACACCTGCGACAATTCATCGCGGACGCGTTGCACCAGATCGTCGATGTAGAACGGCTTCTGGATGTAACCGCGCAAGCCGGCCTCGAACATGTTGCGGGCGACCGTGTCGTCACAGCCCGTCAGCAAGATCACCCGTACCGCGGGATTGATTTGCTGGAGACATCCAAGCACCAGGTCTCCTGTCATCTCCGGCATCGCGTAATCCAGCAAGACCAGCCCGATCTCTTGCCAGCGCTTCTCATACGTTTCCAATCCATTCCTGGCCCCCAGGGCGGCGAGTACGGGCAGCCCTTCGCTTTCCAGACATTGTTGGATAATCTCCAGCATATCGGGTTCGTCGTCGATGGCGAGCACGTACTTCGGGGAAGTGACGGGACCGTCGTTCATGGCTCGAGCATTGCCAATCCACCCGTTGGCCATGTACCATGGTCTTGCTCGGCCGAGAAGAGAAATCGACTTCGCCATGACCGCTCGCTTTCAAGATAAGGTCGTCATCGTCACCGGCGCTTCCAGCGGCATCGGTTTGGAAACCGCGCTCGCGTTTGCCCGTGAAGGCGCCCGCGTTGTCCTCGCCGCCCGAAACGAAACCAAATTGCGCGAGGTCGTCAACGCGCATCCCGAGTGGCATGATCGGTTCCTGACAATGCCCACCGACGTCACGAAGGACGAGGACGTGCGGCGGCTCGTGGCGACAACGATGGCGAAGTTTGGCCGCGTGGACATTCTCGTAAACAATGCCGGCGTCGGGATGCGCGCCACGTTCGCCGACACGCCGCTCGCCGACGTGCGTTCCCTCATGGATGTGAATCTCTACGGACCAATCCGCTGCATCCAAGCGGTGTTGCCGCAGATGCGCCAGCAGCGATCGGGACAGATTGTCAATGTGGGCAGCGTGTTGAGTGTGGTGGTGGCGGCGCGCAACAGCGCGTACTGCGCCAGCAAGTTCGCGCTGTTGGCCTTGAGCGATACGCTACGGATCGAATTGCACGGGACGGGAATCGAGGTCATTTCCGTCCTGCCGGCCTACACGGACACCCCCTTCTTCGACCACATGTACCAGTACGGCGGCCCCGTGCGCCAGAGCCCGTTCGCGGGACAACACCCCGCACAAGTCGCCCAAGCTATTCTGCGGGGCTGCGCCCGGCACAAACGCCAGGTCGTGTTGACCGTTTCCGCCCGCCTCGCCATCTGGCTGCGTCGGCTTTGCCCCTCCCTGCTCGACTTCTTCGTGCGACAATCGGCTCAGAGACTGGCGAAGGCCGATTCAAAAACGCGGTAGCTCGCGTCATCGAAGAGGCAAAACAGCACTCTCTCCAGACCCGTTTCCCCTTCGAGGTGGCGTTTCGCTTCCTGAAGCATCAGCGGGGCAGCGTGCTCGATGGGGAACCCGTAGATGCCCGTGCTGATGGCCGGAAACGCGATGGATTTCAACCTTTTCTCCTCAGCCAGTGTCAGGCTGCTCCTCACCGCCTTGCACAACAGTCGGTCCGCCTCCGTCGGATCATGCCGGCTCCATAACGGGGCCGACGGTGTGAATCACAAACTGCGTAGCCAGTTTGCCCCCACCTGTGATGACCGCCTCGCCGGTCTTCAACGGCCCGCGCGTCGAAATCAGCGCATCCGATTCCTGTTGGATTGCCGGCCCGCCCTTGCGCGAAATGGCCGCAGCCACGCCACCGCCGTGTTTGAGGTGTTCATTCGCCGCGTTGACGATCGCATCCACCGCCAATGCGGTGATGTCGCCCTGCGCGATTTCGAGCACCGCGTTACCCATCGTCTTTTTCATCACCGGAAACCTCGTACCACAATACCCGCTCACCAAGATTTTTTACACACGTTTTACTTTGCCCTGTCGATAGGACGGATTACACTGACATTGGGAACGTCATGAAAATCCTTGTCGTCGAAGATGATCCTCTGCTGCAGGACGGGTTGGCAGACCTGCTCAAAGGCGCGGGCCACACGGTCGACGTGGTGGCCGACGGCCTCACCGCCACGAAGCGCGGCATGGATCCAGAACTCGATCTCGTGGTGCTCGACGTGATGCTCCCGAAACTCGACGGCGTTGAAGTCTGTCACCGGCTTCGCAAAGCCCGGCCGGACCTGCCCATCCTCATGTTGACCGCCAAGGGCTCCGAGGAAGACAAAGTGCGCGGCCTGAAAGTCGGCGCCGACGATTACGTCACCAAGCCGTTCGGTGCGCGTGAACTCCTCGCCCGGATTGCCGCGGTCTCCCGCCGCGCGAAGTCTGCGCCCACCGAGCCGGAAATTATCGAGCTCGACGGCTGCCGCTTCGACCTCGGGCATTGCGAGGCGCGCCGCAATCACAAAATTATCCCGCTGACGCTCCGCGAAGTTGGCATCGTGCGCTGGCTCCATCGGCACAAGGCGCGGACGGTCTCCCGGAGCGAATTGCTCGAACAGGTCTGGGGAGCGAACGCGGATATGGAAACCCGCACAGTCGACGTGACCGTTGCCCATCTCCGCCAGAAGATTGAGCGCGATCACGCGGAGCCGGCGATCATCGTTTCCGTCAAGGGCGTCGGCTACACGTGGGGCCGACGATGAGATTCTGGCGCAGTCGCACGACGCTGGCGCTCGTCTTGACGATCGTAGCGCTGGTAGTTCCCTGCAGCGCGTGGTACATCGCCGGTTCGCGCGAAGTGCAGCGCATGATCGATCAGATCGAATTGCCTCTGCGCCAATCCGCCCACGACACCGCCCGTCGATTGGCGCAGCGTCTTCAGGATCGGCTCCAGACGCTTCTGGAATCGGAGTCCAGCCGTCCCTTCTATCACTATCAATCGCTCTATCATGACCCGAGAGGCGCATCCGAAGGTCCGTCCGTCACGCCTTCGCCGTTGGCGCAGGGACCGACCGACCCGCTGATCCGCGCATATTTCCAAATCGATACATCGGGACGGGTCACGCTGCCGACGCTGCCCGAGGCGGACCTGGAAGGTGAAGATCTTCGCTGGCTCGCGGCGCAACGCGCGATCCAAAGCGATCTGCAGATGGCCGCGCGTGGTTCGGCGTGCATCGCGCACCTCCAGAAGGAGCTGCCGCGACAAGTACCAACCCCATCCTCGTCACTACTCTATACCTCCACGTCTCCGTCGCTCTCCTCGACGTCGACCCCACAACAATCGCTGTCGCAGCGGCACCTCGAAGTCATGGAGGCCGATGCCTGGATCCAGAATGCGCTGGCGGGCAGGATTTACTCGGACATCAAATCCGGCACCAATTCAGGAGCGACGTTTGCCGATGACGGATTTCGCTTGCGAGACGGGCAACGAGAAGTGTCCATCGGTGTCGGCGATTTCCAGTGGTGCTCCCTGCCGACGTCCAACGGGACGAGCCTCGTCGCGTTGCGCAACGTCAGCACGCCGGTGGGCATCTTGGTGCAGGGATTTGTCATCTCCAGTGATGCGGTTGCGGAAACTCTCAAGAATGCGGTGTTGCCCGCTCGCTTCATGCCCAACGCCACCGTGGGCTCGTATGTGGCTGCCGCGCGCCTCGAACACACGGGCTGGTACATCGTCGTCAGCGCCGCCAAAGAATTCGCCGACGCGGATGCGCAGGCCCGTCACAACTGGGTCAGTTTCCTCCAGCTGTTTTGGGCCGGCGCTGGCGCCGCGAGCGTGGCTGGTCTGTGCGTCGTGGCGTTGGTCTGGAACACCGAACGGCTCGCTCGCCAGCGCTCGCAATTCGCTGCCTCGGCCGCGCACGAACTGCGCACCCCGCTTGCCGGTCTGCGCATGTACAGCGAGATGCTTGCGGATGGGTTGGGCGACCCGACACGCACCAGGGACTACGCGAATCGCGTTGCGGAAGAAGCCGCGCGGCTGGGCCGCGTCGTCTCCAATGTGCTCGGCTTCTCGCGCCTCGAGCGTGGGGCGCTCCACGTTCGCCCTGTGCCCGGCGACCTGGCGGCCGTCGTGCGCGACTGCGTCGACCGCCAGCGCCCCATGCTGGAAGCCGCCGGGGCTCGCGTCGAGCTTTCCATCGCGGACCAGTTTCCGGACGTGCGCTTCGACCGGGATGCCATCGCCGAAATCGTCCAGAACCTGGTGGATAACGCCGAAAAATACGCGCATACCGCCCGTGACCGTGAGATTCACATCGCGCTTTCCTCCGTCGATCAGTCGGTGACGTTGTCCGTGCGTGACCGCGGACCGGGCATCCCGGCGGACGTGCAGCGAAGGCTCTTCCACCCATTCGTGCGCGGCAATAGCAACGATTCGCCTGCCGGTCTCGGACTCGGCCTGGTATTGGTGAAAGCACTGGCCGAAGCTCATGGTGGCCGCGTCGCCTACGCCAACGCGCCCGGCGGCGGCGCGCTCTTCACGGTCATCCTCCCGCGATAGCCCCGCGGAATTTTAAGTCTTCTGCCGCCGGGATTTGGTGTTCTTAAACTTTGGTTCACAATCTATCGGAGGTTAACGGTAGTGGCCACATAGCGACCACGCACCACGGGCACGTGGCGCATCGGGCTGCGCATCTCAGTCGTTTCACATTGACGCAATTCACGGGTTGGTGCATCCTCGCGATGGGTGTTAGGATTGTAGCTCGACTCCCGCCGGTTCGAGGATTGACAACAGAAAGCAGCGCTTATTGGCGATAGGGTTCCTGCGTGATTGTGCTAATGAAAAGGGAGTTAAGACGATTGTGAACCCGACCAATATCGTTATGCTGCTCTTGTTTCTTGTGGTCTTTGTTGTCGTCCCAACAATCTTCATCCAATTGGGTAGCCGGCGCAAACACGCCAACCATTTAAATCTCCAGGAATGTCCGTCGTGCGGAGCAGAAAACTACATGACGAAGGACCGTTGTTATTGCTGTGGTTACGATTTGGCCGCTGGGCGGTCGGCGGGAACGAGCGAGGCGATACTCGATCGGGTCAAGCGTGCGGACGAGAGCCGAACGAGGCCAAAACTCGCAGCGCAATCTCCACAGACCGTCGAGGACTGGCCGCGGCGCACCAGGGCGTAAGTTCGACGTCCTGTGCATCCGTGTAAATCGTAACGGCGCCACCATCCTACAGCGCGCGCTGTCGCGAGTCTGAGCCGCTTGTCAATCGCCTCCATTTGAGCGAGATTCCAACCAAAAGCCCTTGCCATGGCCGAGCCGCACTTGGTACGAGCGTGGTTCGTAGACTTTGGCAACGAGGGTTTTGCAAACCGACGGAGCGATAAAATGCCGATTCTGAAAAGAAGTGTTCCTACGAGAGAGACGGGAGTTTCACTCTGGCAATTGCTTTGGATTTTTGCCTGGGTGCTTCTGGCCTGTGATGTGTCGCCCGCCAACGCCGACACCGTGACGTTGAATTCCGGCGAGGTTCTGGAGGGGCGCATCCTTTCCGAGACGGACACACAACTCGTGATCGAGGCGTCCTTTTATCATGGCACGATTTTCTCGACGCGGGAAGTGCTCAAGTCAGAGATCCAGTCCGTCGTCCGCGAGAGCCTCGAACAGCAACACGAGAAGGCGGACTATGGAGCCTTGGCGAGCTTCACGCTGAATCCGAACCAGGAACTCACGAGGAGCCAGTACGACGCGGGAATCACTGCTTTCGAGAGATTCCTGGCAACCCATACCAACTCCAGCTTCGCGGCGGACATCAACCATCGTCTGGCCGATTGGCGAGCGGAGGCGGCCAACGTCGAAAGCGGCAAGGTCAAGTTCGCCGGAACGTGGATGACGCCAGACGAGAAGAAGACGCAGGCGGAGCGCTGGCAACGGCAGGCGGACGCGCAAGCGGCACAGGCCGCTCTTCAATCTCTCGAGAAGCAGTTGGCCGACGTGCAGACACAACGTGTCGCACAGGCAGCGAAGCTCGCCGCCACACAGAAGGAACTCGTGGATGCCCGGTCCAGGCTCGCGAGTATTCAGGATGGCGCAGGGTCCACTTCGGGAACGGCCGCGAGTGCCGGTGGCCGTCGTGATCTGGCTGGTCGGTTGACGGCGGGCGTGGTCGGCGTTTCCCGGGGAGAGACGACTGGCGAACCGGTCTCCAATTCCGAACGTTCACAGGTGCAGGACGAGATCAACTCCTATCAGCAGCAGATCTCCCAAGGGCAGGGGACATTGGCTTCTTTGGATGCGAAGATCGCCGATATTCAATCTCAACTCCCGGCGCACGAACAAGAGTACAAGACCTCTTTGGCGCAGCTGTCGGCGACAACCACCCAGAGCCAGACGAGCGTACTCGAAGTTCCGCCGGCAAAGTCTGACCGCCCGAGTCCCACCAATGCGCCCGCCAAATCTGCACAACCTTCCGCGCCTCCCCAGGAACAAACCCCTCCTTGGTACATGCGTGCGTGGAAATGGTTTCATGGATAGAAACCGAACTCGGCGTGGTGTGCAGCGAGTCTGTAATGGTCATTATGAACGCAGTGGGAAAGCGCGCGGTGTGCCCGGCGAGTCGAGCGACCCTCTCGTCAAGTCAGGTAGAATGAAGGGCGTCAGCCCCTCCCTTGGGAGTGGCTCGGGGGAGTTCAAATCGAGAGTTGAGCCTCGACTCTCCACTTGTTTTACGGCGGGTGTCTGGCGGCTGACGCTTACCCCGTCTCGGCGGCGTTGGTTTCCAACCGCTTCTCAGGCAGAACTTCAATCCTCGTCGGGAGACGATACTCCTCTAGCACCAAATCCAACCGGTGTCGCCAACCCGCTTGCTCCGCACTCAAGACAATCACATCCGGCTGGATTGTTTCGAGGCTCTTCCAGTTCTCCCGGATGTCTTCCTCATAGACTGTTGCTTTGAACGGGAGTCGACGTAACGCCCCCATTCGCATCTTCAGCGACCAAACAGGTTTTTTGCCCTTGTACTTGATGACAAATTCATCTTCAACGACGAGCACGATAAGTTCATCGCCGAATCGCTTGGCTTGCTCCAGAAATGCGACATGACCAGCGTTTAGCTCATCAAATGTCCCGAAAACAAGAACTTTCCCCATAGGTTTCTCTTCCTTTCGCTTGCTGACCATTGTTCTCACTCCAAGTTGCTCGACAGTCGGTGCGACTGGTTTGGCAACAACAGGGCAAGCCTCGCAATTTGACGCTTCTTGCTGAATGGGACAATTCGACGGCGTGACCTGAGTGGAGACGATTTTGCAGCCGAGCCGGTGGAGCAGCATGCCGACAGCGGTAGCCTCGCTAACATCCTTCACTTCGAGAATGACGCAATACTGCATACTCAGCCCCCGAGACGTGGTCAACATTACACAACAAATCTGTGCTTTCAAGAAGCGGCCTACTTTTTCCTGACCCGCCACGCCGCCACAGTCTCCCGCCGCCATTGCCCCGCCGATGCCCCCCACCCCATCCCGACAACACTCACCCGATGGGGTCATCACCCCATAGCGTCCCGCCATTTGTTAACGTAGTCTTTTTCCATGGAACTAAACTTCCACCGTTATGAAGCCAAGACACTTGCTGAACTCGTAAAACTCCATGACAAACTGGTTCAGAAGTCGGGGGTTCTTCAACAAGAGTATGCGGTTCTTCAACACAGAATTGCCGCTCTGAAGGCTGCACAACGGAAGCCAAAGCGGGCAAAGAAGTAGTTTACAGTCCAGCTGGAATCCGGAAAACACTCTCCCGCCCGCCTAACGCCTTGGCGCGACCCTCCCGGATGGATGGCGAGGGGCGGGATGTATAGTGAGATACCCCCCCCGTCCAAGAAATTTCGATTTTCAGAAAATCGGGGGTGCCCCGCCCGCAAGTTTGGGGCGATTGAATCAGGGCAGGTTTTCGGCTGGATGCCGTCGAACAAAATTGGGAGCGCCTCGTCCACGAAAAATGAGGGCAAAACTCTTGATACCAGCTCTGCCCGCCGGCGGGGCGCTCGGTTTACCGACTTTTGGCTAAGGGCCTTTTCTCCCATTCTCGGACTTTGACGGAGATGATTTGAAAAAGCGGATGCGACTTTGGCTTAGCAATATCTTGGAGCCGACGAGCAAGAGCGGGAGATCGGACTTTGAGTTTTCGGCTTAGATGTTCCCATTCATAATCTAGCTGCCCGCGGGTCTCATGAATCTTCTGAGTGACGCGGGGCCCGATAATCTTCCTTGCGTCGAACTTGTAGCCGCGACGATGGCCTTCGGCCGCAAGCTCGTGGAGAAACACAGCGATCGCCGCCTTCGGATCGGCCGCGGTCTGAAACCGCAAAAGCTGCGGATGATTGCGATACCCACGCGTTGCACCACTGAGAACCTTTTGGGCAAGCAGCGCCTCTCGCCAGGCTGCGACGAGCCCCTTCGGATCAAGATAGCGGGGATGCAATGTCCACAATCGCATAGTCGTATATCATGCGAAGCCGCTGACATTAGTATTAGCAGGAACTCAGAAGCAAAAGATAAATCGCCGCCGCCCCCCGCCCCCATCCCGCCGCCAGTTCCCGCCCGAACACGCCCCAGTCCTCGCCCCCAACAACACTTACCCCGGCACTCACCCGACAGGGTAGTTGACCACAGCCACCCGCCACTGAATGAAGGAGGAGTCCGGCTGGATGGGGTGTTCGCCCTATGGTGCGCCCGCCGAGAAAGACCTATTGTTGCAGTGGAAAGTCGAATGAAAGACGCAGCCGTCACCAAACTGAAAAGGGGAATTAGAGTATGAGCGCAATATTATCAAGTGCTATTCTGGCGTGGAGCATACACGGAGGCAACGATTGGGGTTACTTCGGGGGCGGCGCTGGATTGCTGGTGGTGATTGTAATAGTGGTGTTAGTCTTGAGGCGGTGAACGAAAGCGGGACGCCCAGCCAATACTCCTGCGCTGGAAATTTACGGAGGGTTCCGAGCCGGTAGGAAAATCATGACGCAGAACCAAGAGAACAAGCCAAAGAATCCGTCTCGCATCACTTCCGCACGGGCGCTCATAGCCCTGTTTCTTCTCGTCCTTTTCGTGTCGTGGTTCTTTGGCTGGTATCTCCGCCGCCGTTGAGGTCTACCGCCAACCGAGCGAGTCGTTGTCCGCCAGTGACGGCAATGACACGATCCGCAACACTGTTCGCGGGAAGATGATGCGGTAGGGGAATCCCGCCCTCCGCCCCGCCCGCCGTCCCGCCGCCAACAACACTCACCCCGCTGAACCGGCGATAATCCGTTTGTAAAACTTCTCCAACTCAACTACGCTTGGCGAATCACCATGCCACTTCATGGAAGACCATGAACCAACGACCGACACTGGAGACAGAACGCCTCGTTCTCCGACCGTTCGACGTTTCTGATGCTGGCGATGTCCAACGGCTTGCGGGTGACCGTGCCATCGCCGATACGACGAAGGTGATTCCTCATCCCTACGAAGACGGAATGGCTGAGGAATGGATTTCAACGCATCAGGAGGCTTTTGACCAAGGCAAGGGAGTGGACTTTGCCATTACCCTCAAGCCACAGGGGGCGCTTGTGGGAGCAATCAGCCTCATGGACATGACCAAAGGGCATCAGGCTGAGCTTAAATACTGGATTGGGAAGTTATATTGGAATCGGGGATTCTGCACGGAAGCCGGTCGAGCGGTTTTGGAATTTGGGTTTAGGGTCTTGGGACTCAACCGAATCCACTGCTCCCATTTCAGTCGCAACCCGTCTTCTGGTCGTGTCATGCTGAAATTGGGGATGACGCATGAGGGTTGCAGAACGCAGCACGTCAGGAAATGGGACAGGTTTGAAGACCTCGAACTCTACGGAGTCTTGAAAGCCGACTGGCAAGAATAGCAGACAAGTCGCCTCATCAACTTCCCCCGCCCGCATATCGCCGCCAGTTCCCTCTTGTATTTTTGCCTATGATTTGTATCATCGCCGTGGAGAGTCGAGACGCTCTCTCGCTGGGCAAGGGGCTTCAATGGCGAGAAGCCGCAATTGGGTGCGGCTTGGGAGCTGTAATCCGAGATTCGAGCCTCGGCTCTCCTTTTTATTTTCTCCACCAGAACCCGACCGCCAAAATCAGTTGCTATTCCTGCGATTGGGTCTAGTCTCCAGCTGGAAGTCGGGGGCAAGGAGGAGTTGTCAGAATAGACCAAGAGTCCACGTGTCTGTTATGGAAACGCAATTATACGAGTCCCATCTTCGGGTGGAGCGGAAACAAATCGCATTTGCTCTAAAAGAAAATCCGCAAGGGACGTTCTTGCGAATTACTGAAGAGGTTCGTTGTGGTCGCCGCAACTCAATCATCATCCCCACGACGGGTCTTGAAGCGTTTCGAGACTCACTCAACGAAGTGATCAAGTTTAACCAGACTCCAGTTGGGAGTGGAACAGTCCTCCCATTGGGGCGACGGAATGCCGAGTCGCCGACCCCTGACAGTTCAGCAGAATTGACAATGGGGAGTTGAGCGTTGTTTCCTCGTTTTGGTTGTTCCCGCTGTCTCACCCTGCCACAGTTCCCGCCGTCGTTGTCCCTAGTCCTCGCCCCAACAACACTCACCCCGGCACTCACCCGATAGGGCGATTTTCGCCCATTTGGGTGAGTGTCAGAATTGAAGATGGGAAAGCTCCGGGGGCGAAGCAAGCCAACACAACCTGCCCATTACAAGCTGCCTGTGCTGATTGTAGAGCAAAAAGATTTGGAGCGGGCGATGGGAATCGAACCCACCTCGCCGGCTTGGGAAGCCGGTGCATTACCACTATGCTACGCCCGCATCAGGATGCTTCATTCTCGCCGTTTCCCCGCCCGAATCAAGCCAAAGTTGGTAAACCCGTTCCGGTTTGCTATGGTACTAACGTATGGCACTGCCGATCGAAACGGGGCAACCGGGCGTCATTGTCATCGGGGAAACCGAACCGAAGGACGAACTGTCCATGCCATGGAACGTCATTGTCCACAACGATCCGATCAACCTCATGAGTTACGTGGCGATGGTGTTCATGCGCGTGTTCGGTTATCCGCGTGCTCGGGCGGAGACGTTGATGCTGGAGGTGCATCAGAAGGGCCGTTCGCTGGTGTGGTCCGGCGGACGCGAGCGCGCCGAACTTTACGTCCACCAACTCCACAGCTATCAACTGCTGGCCACCATGGAGAAATCCGGGGCGTGATCGACCTGAGCGTCCAACCACTCGACGAAAAGCGGATCCTGATCAGCGGCATCCCTTCCGTCCTGGCCGCCATGCTCCGCGAGCTGCCCGAAATCCTCGAACTCCGCGATTCGCCTGACGCACGCGCCCGGCTCCACCCCAATCCGACTGCGGGCAGCGACAATATCAATCGCGAATGGCATCAACTGGCCGATCCCGAACTGCGCCATTTGTTCGTCTCCGCCGGTGAAACCGTGACGCGGGACCTCACCGCGTTGACGGCAGACAAGGAAAACGGCGATGCCTGGCAGGTGGCGTTTCCCATCGAGCATGTGCCGGCGTGGATGAACGCCCTCAACCAGGCGCGATTGATCCTCGGGGAAGTCCACAAGATCGACGAAGCGGAAATGAATCGAACGGATTTCGACCCACAAAGTCCGAAGCACATGGCGGCGTTGCGCGTTCACCTGCTGGGCTACCTCCTGCACCTGTTCGTCGAACTGGACAGCGCCCATGAGCCTGGAAAGCATATTTGAAGGCCAGGCGATCAAGTCCGAGATGGCCGTATTGATTCTGGAGAAGTGGGGACTACATCCCACAATGGAAGAGAAGGTCGCACACGCCGCAACCCTTGCGAGAACGCGATCAACCCACCTCGAAGTGGCTCATTACCTTGAACAGATCGTACCGCCCTTTGATTTCTGGCTGGGTGAGCGATTGAAGTCGGGTGAGACTGAAATCTTCAACGCAATACGAGGCAATCACGCTGCCGTAAATGACAGCGTTACGCAGTGCGTTGTGGTCGACGCGGTCCGTTCGCGCGAGATACCCCGTAAACCCGCCGGCAAAACAGTCGCCCGCACCGGTGGGATCGTGGATGTCCTCGAGCGGATAAGCGGGTGCGCTGAAGAACAGGTCCTTCGCCAACAGCAGGCAGCCGTGTTCGCCTTTCTTGATGACCACAAACTGGGGGCCCTGTTTCAGAATGAGTCGCCCCGCTTTAATGAGGTTGGTCTGTTTCGTAAACTCGCGCGCCTCGCCTTCATTGAGCATGAGGCAATCGATCTTGTGCAGCAACTCGACGAGCGCGTCGCGTTGCGTCTCGATCCACAGATCCATCGTATCGGCCACGACAAACTTCGGCCTGCCGACCTGCGCCAACACATGCATCTGGAGTTGCGGCGAGATGTTTGCGAGGAACACGTATGGCGTGCTCTTGTAGCTGTCGGGCAGGTTTGGCTGGAACGTCTCGAAGACGTTCAGACAGACCGACAATGTCCGCCGCTTGTTGAGGTCCCATTCGTATTCGCCACTCCACCGAAAGGTCTGGCCTTCCGCCACCTGCAAGCCGTCGAGATTGATTCCGTGTTGGCGGTACAACTCGATGTACTTCTTGGGAAAGTCGGCGCCGACAATGGCAACCATGTTGACCGGCGCGAAAAAACTCGCCCCAACCGACGCGTAGCTCGCTGAACCGCCCAGCAAATCGTGATGTTCCTCGATCGGCGTCTTCACGCTGTCCAGCGCCACCGAACCTGTGATGAGAACGCTCACTTCACAATCCCCAGCCGCTTTTTGAATTCCGCGGATGTTTCGGTGGTGTCCAATGCCCTCAGGATCGCCGAAACAACCGCCACGCGCGTCGCGCCGGCCTCCAGAACCTGGCCAATGTTGTCCAACGTGATCCCGCCGATGGCAAAGAACGGAATCTTTACCTGTGCCGCGACCTGGCGGACCAAGTTGGTTCCGACGGACCGGGCCGCGGGTTTGGTGGCCGTCGGAAAAACCGGGCCGACCCCGATATAGCTGGCGCCGTCACGCTCCGCCGCCAGGGCCTGTTCGATGGAGTGGGTGCTGATACCGACGATGCGCATGTTGGCGAGGCGATCCGTGCGTTGTTCGCGCGGGATGGCAGCCCAATCCTCCTGACCCAGGTGCACGCCGTCCGCGCCCGATTCGAACGCGGCTTCGATATCGTCATCGATGATGACGGGCGCGTGGTAGGGGAACGCGGCAGAGACCACCTTTCGTCCGATGTCGACCCGCTCGGCGTGCGTGCTTTCCTTCGCGCGCACCTGCAAAATGTCCACGCCGCCCGCAAGCAAATCGCGCGCCACTTCGCCGGGGTCGAGGTCCTTGACGTACATCGTGTCGATAAACCCGTACAACCGGCACTGGGCAAGTCGGGCCGTGGACATCAACCGAAAAAGACCTTTGCGACGTCGTAGAGTTCCTTCGGCACACAGCGGTTGCGCACGCGCAGCTTCGGCTTGCCGGTCTTCTTGTCCGTGACCTCGACGATGACCGAGTCGATGGTGATGCCGATGACGTCGGGACCGCGCAACGCAACCATTTTCCCGAATTCGCCTTTCATCGCGAGTTCGACGGCTTTCACGCCGTACCGCGTTCCGAGCACGCGGTCGTAGGCGCTGGGAGTGCCACCGCGCTGGATGTGGCCAAGCACCACCGCGCGGCTCTCGATTCCGGTGATCTTTTCAATTTCTCTGCAGAGCACTTCGCCAATGCCGCCGAGGCGCACGTGGCCGAACGCATCGAGTTCCTTGCTCGACGTAACCTCTGTGCCCTCCAGTTTGAAGCCTTCGGCAACCGCGACAATGGAAAAATTCTTCCCGCTCGCCTGACGGCGCTTGATGATCTTGCAGATCTCGGCCAGCGACATGGGGAACTCGGGCAGCAACACCAGATCCGCGCCACCCGCCATACCGGCTTCGAGCGCAATCCAGCCCGCCTGGCGTCCCATTAATTCCACCACCAGCACGCGGCTGTGCGATTCCGCCGTGCTGTGCAGGCGGTCAATGGCTTCCGCGGCGATGTTGATTGCCGTGTCGAAACCGAACGTCTGGTCGGTGCCGTCGATATCATTGTCAATGGTTTTCGGGATGCCGATCACTGGCACACCGCGCTTGTGAAGGCGCGACGCGACACTCAACGTATCATCGCCGCCGATGGCGATGAGCGCAGCCAGTTCCATGCTCTGGATGTGTTCCACAAGCGTATCAAGCTGGTCGTCGGTCGGATTGGTGCGCGATGTGCCGAGGATCGTGCCTCCCAAATGCAGAATGCCCGACACCCGTTCGCGGGTCAGCGGGAAATAGTCTCTTTTAAGGACGCCGGCCCAGCCATTGCGGAAACCCAACACCTCGTATCCTTCGAGCAATGCTTTGCGTGTTACCGCCCGAATTGCCGCGTTCAATCCGGGGCAGTCGCCGCCACCGGTCAGTGTCGCAATCTTCTTCATCTTGTTACAGTTAAACTCCCTCGATTTTTTCCGGGGCGCCTGCGGGGGCGGGGGTCAATTCCTGTGCCTTGGGCGGCACCAACGGCTGGCTGGCTGCCAAGAGCCGGTCCACGAAATTCGTCGAATATCTCCCTCGACGGAAGTTCGGGTCCTTCAATGTCAGTTTGTGCAAGGGGATTGTCGTCTTGATCCCCCGGATGATCAGTTCATCCAACGCGCGTGCCATGCGATCCAGCGCCACGCGACGGTCGCTACCATAGCATATCAGCTTGGCAATCATCGAGTCATAATGTGGTGGGATGACATACCCGCCATACACGTGGGTGTCCACGCGTACACCGTGCCCGCCGGGAACGTGCAGGAACTCGATGCGACCGGGGCTGGGCTGGAAGTTGTTGAACGGGTCTTCGGCGTTGATCCGGCACTCGATGGCGTGCCCGCGCATTTCCACCGGGCCGCCCAGAATTTCGTGCAGCTTCTGCCCCATCGCGATCCGCAGTTGCGCCTTCACCAGATCCACGCCCGTCACCGCTTCCGTCACCGGGTGTTCCACCTGGATGCGCGCGTTCACTTCGATGAAGTACAGGTTGCCGTCCTCGTCCAGGATGAACTCGACGGTGCCGGCGTTCGTGTACCCGATCGCCTTCAGCGCCTTCTTCAACGCGCCGCTGGCGCGCTTGCGCAGCTTCGGCGTCATCACCGGCGACGGCGCCTCTTCAATCAGCTTCTGATGCCGCCGCTGCACGCTGCACTCGCGCTCCCCCAGGATCTCGATCTCGCCGTGCTCGTCTCCCAGCACCTGGAACTCGATGTGCCGCGCCCGCTCGATGTATTTCTCCGAATACAGGTCGCCGCACGCACACGCCGCCTGCGCTTCGTTCTGTGCCTGCGTGAACTGCCCCGCCAGATCCGCCGCGTCGCGTACCACCCGCATTCCGCGCCCGCCCCCGCCGGCCGAGGCTTTCAAAATCATCGGGTAGCCGATGCGCGCCGCCACCTCCTGCGCTTCCGCCGCGTGCTTCAGAATTCCCTCGGACCCCGGCAGAATCGCCACCCCGAGCCGCTTCATCTCCTCGCGCGCCCGTTCCTTCAGCCCCATCAGCCGGATCACCTCCGGCCGCGGTCCGATGAACCGGATCCCCGACGCCTGGCACACCTCCGCGAAATCCGCGTTCTCGCTTAGAAAGCCGTAGCCCGGATGAATCGCGTCGACGTTGGTAATCTCCGCCGCGCTGATCACCGCCGGAATGTTCAGGTAGCTCAGCGCGCTCTTCGCCGGACCGATGCACACCGCCTCGTCGGCGAATCGCACGTGCAGGCTGTAGCGGTCGGCCTCAGAGTACACCGCCACCGTCTGCAGCCCCAGCTCCTTGCACGCGCAGATCACGCGTAATGCGATTTCGCCGCGATTGGCGATCAGTACCTTGCGCATCGTCTATGCGGCCTCAGTCCGGCTTCACCAGGTACAGCGTCTCGCCGTATTCCACCGGCTGCCCATCCTCCACCAGCCGCTTCACGATCGTGCCCGCCAGCTCGGCTTCGATCTCATTCATCAGCTTCATCGATTCGATGATGCACAGCACCTTGCCCGGCCGGATCGCATCGCCGACCTTCACGAAACACTCCGCGCCCGGCGCCGGCGATTCGTAATACGTGCCTACGATCGGCGCTGTGATCGCCTTGAGCGTCGGGTCCGTCAGATCCGCCTCTCCGGCNNCGCTTGATCCACACGCGGTTGTCTCCGCGCTGCACCTCCAACTCGGCGATGCCGCTGTCGCAGACGGTCTTGATCAGATCGCGTATCTCTTCGAGGGTCATGCTTAGAGAACCAGTAATTCCTTCGGAACCGCCGTCAGCACCTCCGCGCCTCGTGCGGTCACCACCACCGTATCCTCGATCCGGACGCCCCCCTGGCCCGGGATATAGGCGCCAGGCTCGATCGT